>JBGSWN010000262.1:0-57488 GCA_041752395.1 Saprospiraceae bacterium
TTTTCTGGGAGTGAACGATAATATTTGATTTGATTTTCTAAAAATTCAGGGTCGTAAAACTCTTTTTTCTCTTTCATCACCTTGAGATTTTATGGTGCAAGGTAACAAAAATGGTCTATTTTATTAATTTCGCTTCACTTAAAAGCCATTGATAGTCAATGAGTTGGGATTAATCACTACAAAAAATGGCTATTCTTCTTTTCGATTTTTGTAGCCACAAAAAATAATTTATTTTTTTTTCATTATTTTCGAAGTCGCACTTGGGCCTTGCCTCAGATTTGCAACGTAATTCAATTTGAATCACATTAAACTAATTTAAAAAATGGAAACGACATTCAAACTGATTTCTGAAACAGAATTCAACAAGCTGAACGAAAAGCTTGACCTCATTATTCAAAACCTTTCACCCCAAAGCCCAATGCCCAACGGCGCTGACCTTGGAAAGTGGATTACTGAGAAGCAAGCCCAAGACATAACAGGGAAAAAAGCCTCCACGCTTTGGAAGATGCGCACTAAGGGCCTTCTGGCTTTCACCAAATTCAACAATAAAGTATTCTATGACAAAGATAGCATCATGAATTTGATGGATGCTAACCGAAAGGATGCCTTCAGAATGAACGCCACAACTGCTAATCAACAAATCAAGAAAGGTTGATGCCCACTCGCACTTCCATAGCGCATAACTCGGGCATGTTGTCGGTAGAATCCCGTCTTGCACCATTGAAAAGGTTTGCGACTATAGCAATCATAGCCTTACTGATTTGGTCGGCTAGTTTAGAAGCTGCTTTTTTCTACAGCGGTTTTGTAGAAATGCTAGGCACTCAAACAATGGCTATAACGGTGACTGCTTTGCTGGTTCTCTTACTGGAAGGTTGCAAATTCTATCTTGGTGCTTTCGCCTTTAGGTTTATCGTCCAAGGTTGGCTTAAAGAAGGATGGGCTTACAGGATGGCCTTTGTGATTGTCTTACCATTATCTATAGCGGTCTTTGCAGGAAGTATTTTCTTAAACACAAAAGGTGCCCCGCAAATTGCTGCTTTCTTTACGAGCCATGCATCAAAGCCTGACTTGGTGAACCTAGATTCAATTAACGCATACTACGATGGCCGACAAGCATCCTTGAAGGTGGAGAAGGGAAATGCCTTAACTATCAAACGAAAGGGCAAGCCAACTTATCAGGCCACACTGTTGCTTTCCCAGATTCAGGAACAGTCGAATCGCATTGAAATTCAGCGGGATTCGGCCTCGGCAAGAACGCAAAGGCAAAATGCAATGCTGTACTCCCAGTCCACTACCAAGGCCAAAGATTGGGGGACATGGCTTTCCCGTTTTGGTGGCTTTGGCGAAGGGCTGACGCTTTTCTTTTTGCTTTTTATCGAAGTTTACGACAAAGCCCGACAGGTTTCAAGCGGTAATCAAGCGACAAAAAAGAAACCAGCAAGCACCAGCCGCCGACAGAAAAATCTACAAGTAAAGACAACAACCCAAACACAAGAACTTGTCGCAGCAGAAGTCTTCTATGATAATAAATCTTATCCACCTTCTCGGTTCAAGGACTGGCTCGACAAAGTAGAACATCGCTCTAGGGAAAGTGCCACTTCAAGCGCCCGCTTTCGTAACGGCCAGCGACATGCCGAGATGTTAGTTTCTTGGAACAACTATACGAGCCAAGCCAAAACGCAATAAAAATTTTATAATCCTTTCTCTCTAAAACTTTACTGACAGGCAATTGATGCCTGGTCATCACTAAATCATTTTGTCATGATAGACCCATCAATCGTACAAAAAATTAAAGACTCCATCAAAATCGAAGACATCATTCCCGATTTTGTAAACCTGAAAAAATCGGGTGCTTCGCTCAATGGCGACTGCCCCTTTTGTCAACAGGCAGAGAAATTTGTCGTAACACCTTCGAAGCAATACTACAAGTGCTTCAAGTGCGGCAAAGGCGGCAAAGGCGCCATCTCATTTTTGATGGAACACAAAAACCTGTCGTACCCAGATGCCCTCCGCCACTGTGCCAACAAAAAGGGCATAGTTGTAGAATTTGAGAATAAAGACCTTGAACAATTGCCTGAAGCTCCATCTTTCCGAAATCAACAGCTCCGACAATCCGGCATCGGGGAGGAGTACCAACAATGTCATTTGGCGGATGGCTCCATCATCAACCGTTACGAATCGGGAACGATAGGCAAAGGCTGGGCGCTGATTTCCGGCGACGACCTTTTGCTAAATTATGTTGACCTTGATGGTAGCCGCAAAACCTATATCCATCCCAACGCCCTTAAGCCCGTACCATTTATCAGAGTACGATTTAAGTACCCTGAAAAACACAAGGACAAAAGCGGCAATCCAGTCAAATACATTCAACTGCCAAAGAGTGGCAGTCACTTGTGGATTCCAGAGCTGAGTAGGGAAGTTTTTCAAGGCGGCACCGAAGTGAAAACCCTATTCGTCACCGAAGGCGAAAAAAAGGCGGACAAACTTTGTATCCACGGCATGTTGGCCTTTGGCATCATGGGCATCCACAACCTTTCCCTCGACGAAAAGATGTCGGATGAATTCAAGCGATTCGTCCAAAAATGCAAAGTCAAGCAGGTGGTTTTTCTGCTCGACGCCGATTGGCGGGACATTTCCAATAAGGAAAACAGTCCTGCCGACGACCGACCGAATACCTTCTTCACAGCGGTCAAGAAGTTTAGGGATTATTTTGTGCATTATAACAAGGAGGGAATCCAATTGGATATTTACCTAGCCTGCTTGAAGAAGAACGCCAATCAGGACAAGGGCGTAGATGACCTCTTGGTCAACAGTTTGAAAGGCTCGGAAGACAAACTGTTGCATGATTTTGAAATGGCAAAATTAGACCGTCAAGGAAAGGGGGAATACTTGGAATGCCACAACATTACCACCATGTCCGAATTCAAACTAAAGGATTTGTGGCTACTAAATGACGTCAAGCAATACGCCGAATTTCACAAGGATGCGCTTTCCAAAAGGGAAAAGTTCAGGTTCAATAAAAAGCAATGGAGCATGGACGTTGATGGCGAGGTGAACATCAATAATCCGCTGTTGCCCGATGAGCAATATTGGTTGATTGAAGAGACAACCGACAGAAACGGAAACCAGAAAAAGCGGCACCTTTTTGACTATCTGAATATCCGAAATTTTTTGCGCAATAGGGGTTTTGGGCGGCTTGTTTTGCCCAATGGCAATTATCGTTTCGTTTTTGTGGAAGGGAAAGTGGTTAGGGAAGTCAACCATGTTTATATCAACAACTACGTGCTAGATTTCACACTTGGAATAGGGGAAGATGATGTTCTGAGAATGCTACTTCGTGGCAGTACTCAATACCTCGGCCCAGACAAGTTGGACAAGCTTTTTGAACTGGAGCCGGAGTTCATCCAACCTGAACCAAACTGCCAATACCTCTTTTTCAAAAGCTGCTTTTGGCGGGTAACTGCGGATGGTATTACGCAGGGACGGCTCGATGATCTGCCGAACTATATCTGGAAGGAACAATTGATTGGATTCGAGCCAATACTTACGCAAACTCCTATTTTGAACATTTCAATGGAGGATAATAAGTTCATGGTCAGAACTTCCGAAGATGCCGCCGATTGTCATTTTTTCAAGTTTTTGGAAAACACCAGCATGTTCGGATGGCAAGATTATTTTGAGCTTGTGGAAGGAGAGAACGGGCTAAAAACATGGCAGCAACTTAGCGAAATCAACCTGACAGGCAAGGAACACGATGAATTTGTCAAGCATTTTGTCTCAAAGGTGATAGCCTTGGGCTACCTTCTTCACCAGTACCCTAACAAAAGCGAAGCCAGGGCCATCGTTTGCATGGATGGCCTAGAAACAGAGGTCGGGGCGAGCGAGGGTGGGACTGGCAAGTCCATTTTCGGAAAATGCTTGGAACACTTGGTCAAGGTCGCTACCCTTGACGGAAAAAAGCACAACCTCACAGAGGATTCTTTTATTTACGAAGAAGTGGACGAGCGAACCAAGGTCATCTTTTTTGACGACTGCCGTGCCAACCTCGATTTCGAGTTCTTTTTTGGCCAAATCACCACGGGTATAACCGTGAACGGCAAAGGGGTGAAGCGGTATTCCCTACCTGCACCCAGGTTCCTGTTCACCACCAACCATGCCATCAATGGAGAGGGCAATTCCTTCAAACGCCGCCAGTTCCTGTTGTCTTTTTCCGATTGGTACAATGAGTTCCGCACCCCCAAGGACGATTTCGGCTGTATCCTTTTCGACGATTGGGACCATGCTCAATGGAACCTGTTCCACAATTTCATGGCCTGCTGCATCCAAGCTTACCTTCGGTTCGGGCTTCGCTATTCCATTCCCTCCGATGGGCTTGAAAAGCGGAAGCTGCGCCAACAAATCGGGGACAACCTCCTCGATTGGGCTGCCACCTATTTCGATATAACGGGCAACCGGAACAAGCGGGTAAACAAAAAGCTGGCGTATGATGATTTCACGGATAGTTATCCCAATGATAAAAAGTACTGCCATACCCGGCTTTTCAAGAAAAAGCTCAGGTTGTTTTGCACTTATGCTGGGCTACAGTTCAACCCAAACGGACAAGGTGGTGCTGGCAAGGACATCAAGTCCAATGGCATGGAGTACTTCGTGCTGGCCGACGAAAACTTCGATGCCAATGCCTGCGAAACCGTGGACAATTGAGCTGTACATATAACTATATCTTCTTTTTTTATTTTTTAAAAAATAGCCTTGGCTATTGCTATTAGGAAATCGTGCTTTTGAACTTTCCTTCTTAATTAATTGAAAATCAATCATTTGCAAAGCACATTTTTAGCACGATTAAGTGCAAAAGTCTGAAAGTGCAAGTTTTTGAACCTAAGTTCAATTCAGCACGGTTCAAAATGCTGCCTAAATACCTGATTGTCTGTTGGTTATGAAGTATAGTTCAAAAGCACGAAAAAAATAGCCATTTCTCCAAGGCTTAAACTCAATTATGATGCAACAAGAAAAAACATCCGAGCAGGACACCTGTCCCTCAAACAAGCAAAGGATACCCCCATTGCTTTGGGTCTTCTTATTGGCCATACTTGCGATGGTTCTGTTCTTCGCTGTTCCTAAAATAAAGCTCCCTAAGCAGGCCCTTGTGAAACGTTACGGCGTGGACAAAAAGACATTGAATAAATGGATTGAACTTTTTTGCCATGACCTTATTCCAGACTTTGATGCTTATAAGCGAAAGCGGACGGTTTCGTTATTGGACTACCTCAGTCTGACCGCTAGGTTGGGCGACCCCAAAGCACACCCCATCCTCACCAAAAAAGAAATCATTACTCGGGCAGAAGGCAGCTATTATACCCTGCGGGGTTGCGTGGAAAATTACACTGACCAGTACGGTTTACCTTCGGTGGAGGCATATCTTTCCGTGAAAAAATTCCCGCCAAACGTAGGCCGCAAGCTATTGGAAAATTATTCGGAAATAATTGGTTTACAATACGTTGTAAACGTAAACACAGTTTGTAAACGAGGGTACCCCAGTGTTTACATGCTGGTAAACGTAAACTATCTATCGTTTACCTTTTGATAAAATGGACACTGCCAAACCATGCGACAAATACGTTTACCCCAAGTAAACCTGGGTAAACGCCAAATGTAAACGTAAACGCTATCGAGGACGATTTTTAAGGGTATTTTGAACAGGTTTACCTTGCAGGAAAAAAGTAAACGCAAATCCGTAAAACATGAAAGAACTCAAAATCCCCGTATCCTGTCGGATACTCCCCGACCTGAAAGAAGACATCGAAGTAGAAGCCCAAGAAGCTGGGCTAACCACCTCGCTGTACTTGGAGCAAATCCTGCAATGCCGACACGAGCAAGCGGAAATGGACGAAAACCTAGAAGCTGAGGCAGCGGAGCTTCGGGCAAAGGTCAAAAGCCTGCAAAGTGCAACGGAACGAATGAAGGGACAGTTGGAGGAGGTTCGGACGGAAGGGAATAAATACTACCAGGAGCTTGCCCTATCAAAAATGGAAAACGATAAGCTGAAAGCAAGCATCGAGCAACTGGAAAAAGAAACCCAACCGTTAAAAGAGTTGGGCCTCATGGGCTTGTCCCCTGCTGAGCTTTCCGAGTTGGAAGGTTATTTTTCAGCATTGGAAACGAAGTATCCTTCTCATTCTAGGTCTTATCTGTTGTTGGCTACGTTCAACAGGATGGTGAAGAATGAGAAGGGAATGTTCGTCATTCATACGATTGATGGGTATTAATTAACTTTAAAATGAAATAAAATGAAAATTGCTATTTTGCCTTTTATGATTTTGATACTACTTTCTATCATCTGCATATACTTCTTTCTAAGAAAGGTGGGGTTGGCTTTTGACGAGGGTATCAGAAATGCAAAAATTGGATAGGTAAAACTGGATTCGACTTGAGATAGGTGGGTATATATTGGTAAACTAGCAGATAATATTAGACCTAGCATGGCTGGTCTAGTCTTGACTATTACGACTTACCCATATTTTGTAAGAGCATCCCCAAGAAACGCCCTCAATTAAAATCCTCGAATTCTTCCAATTCAAATCGCCCCCGCTTCGGAATTACTGCTATAGGGATTTCGTTTTTCACGGGATCACCTACTTCCACCTTGCTATCTCGTTCAATCTTTTGCTCAATCTCATTGAATGTCTCCATAAAATGGTTGATGTGGCGGAACAATTTGAACACTTGGTTAACCTCGACAGACCGTTGAAGATAGGGGTAAAAAATGTGAATTTGATTGTCAAATTCATTCCCACCCCCATCCTTTTGTGTGAGCTTTCGATAACTTTGAGAATTGATTCTGTCAATTCTACCGGTTCGTTGTTCAATGTCACTTGGATTCCATGCGATTCCATAGTGGTAAACATTTTGGCAGTAGGTATGAAGGTCTTCTCCTTCTCTGAAAATATCCGTTGCCACCAAGATATACGGAAAGCCAGGCATGCGGAATTGCGCTGCAATGCGGCTTCGGTCACCACCTGTCTGACCAGTCCTTCCCGTCACTGGACTTATTCCTTTGAAAAAGCCAGTGAAGTTGCCTAATGAACGGTCACTAAAATTGACAGCTTTAATTAAGTCAAAGTCACAAAGAATAGTGCGCACTTCTTCGGTAACGAACCCGAATGGGGCATTTGGCATAAGCAAGGTGAGCAAATCATTGGCAAATTTACTTCTTTTAGCATCTGCAACGAAGGCAGGCAACAATCCGGCACCGTTGCGGAAGATGCCCTGCAAAATACCACGCAATAGGTTCCAATCATCGCTTTCAAAAGTGGAACGTCTTTTCCACATTTCAAATTCTTTGCTACATATTTCATTCAGTAAACGACTTAAAAAGCTTTCATCTTTGGCGTTCATATCATCCTTCAAATCGAACAACTTTTTTTCACTCATCCGCTTACGGAAACGGTGGCCGGGTCTG
The DNA here is from genome assembly GCA_041752395.1 of Saprospiraceae bacterium. Classification (GTDB taxonomy): domain Bacteria; phylum Bacteroidota; class Bacteroidia; order Chitinophagales; family Saprospiraceae; genus UBA6168. The sequence continues at coordinate 7,457 of JBGSWN010000262.1, forward strand.
CCTTTACGGAAGTATTCATTAAAAAAATAGGACTGTTCCAATTCGTCATCTTCATCTATAATTTCCCCATCGGGTTCTTCCGAACGGGCAGCATCCCATTCTTTTTTGAGTTTTTCAAAATTTTTTAAAAACTCATCGCTTAAGCGCAAGCGTTGTCTAACCTTGAGTCTTTCAATATCGGACATGAATATTTCATTGTGTTTGTAGGAATAGAGACAATATTCCAATTGCTCCTTTTCATCCAATTTTTTGAACCAATCAAATTGGATGCGCCTGCATAGCATGTCCTTAAAGAATGCCTCAATCTCAGCTCTGTTTCCTCTCATTTTATGCTCTGCCAGTATGTCTTTCACCCCCTTTGTAGTGAATCTACTGAATGGCTTTTCAAATCTCAGCTTCTTTGCCATTTCTTCTTCAAATTTTCGAAGTAGTCGACCACTTAGTTCAATGGCGCTATGCACCCGGCGGACGAAAACCAGCGATTTTTCTTGTCGCATCATTTGGCAAAGTAGTTCTTCTTCCATAGGGGTTTGTTTGGGGTGAGGCGGCAATTCGCCAAACTGTTTGTAGAAACTGCTAGCCAATTTTTCAATGACTGGCTTGTCCTCACTTTCCCTTATTTGCCGGATATTTATTTCTTCATATTCGCCATCAACTTCTCCATCCTCCTGTGTTTCATCTTGGTCGGTTGCTGGGGAATGATAGTTTGCAAACCTCTTCTTTGCATCAAGTTGATAAGTTTCAAATCCGGCAAGCATTCCCATTTCAAAAGTTGCGTTTCCCTTCTCGTTAAGGTGCTTAATGGATTGGTATTGAAGTAATTGCCAGAATGCTCCTATGAAATCGTCTTTAACTTCCAGTACTTCGGAATTTGTTGATTTTTTCACATTACCCTTGCGATGCTCCTGCCTGCAAGAATGACGTGAGGTATCTTCATCGTCTATTCTATAGGTCATATTTCCACGAATCATAAAACGCTTCAGTCGGGGTATAAAGTCATCTTCATCCGTATCTTTTAAAGGATGTTTTGGGAGAAAGCAGTCCAGTTGCTGTCCAATTTCCTTCAAGTTTCTATCCTTCGGCGTAGCTGACAAGCAAATGGTCTTGACTGCCAAGGGGAAATGAAGCCTAGCTTCCAATTCGGGAAATTTTTCAAGTAGCGCTTCGTCTCTGACTGCCCCCAAGAAATAGGAAGTAACAATATTCCGTTTTGAAGAGCCCAACCCATGCCGATAGTTGTGCGCTTCGTCAACAATTATGGTATCTACCTTGCCAGTTATGCCATTAAGTAAGTAAGCTAAGAGGCAGCGTAATTGGTCTTCGTGTTGATTGTTGAAGTATCCCTTACTCCAAGCATCATCCAATATGTACTTTGCCCATTCATCGTGTGTACATTGATCGAGTAGTTTCCAATATGTGCTTGACTTTTCCCTACCACCACTTCTCGAAAACAAAGCACTGAAAGATGACATCCTGAAGATGGTCATTGCAGCTTCCGAGGCTATAGGTTCTAGGCGGGACTTAATTATTTCGGTTTCAGTAATGGGCATGATGGTTTCTTTCCCTTTTGCAAGGTAATTTTTTTGCAAAAATGCCCTAGCTTCCCTTTGCCATTTAACCTGTAAATTAGCTTTGGGTACGATAACCAAATCCCTGTGTGACCTTGGGTTTTCTGAAAAATGGCGGCGAAGCATGGCAATGCCCAAAGCGATATAGGTCTTACCTAGCCCAACCTCATCTGCGATGTATATGATACTATGTTCATCGGAAATATTGAGGTAGTTGTAGGCTTTCCGTATTACCTCTGTTTGACGGTCTGCGATTTCGGGTGCAATTAGCTCACTGCTTCGCAATTGCAATAATTGTTTAATATCGATGTTTGTCAAAAGCATGGTCAATTTTTTATAGAGATTTGCCTGTGTAGCCATTCCCATTTTTCACTGTCAGTTGCATAAAAGGAATCCAATACTACCCTTGCTTCCTTTTCTAATTCCTTTTTCTTTTCTGCCAATTTAATATTAATTGCACTCTCTAAAAATAACCATTTATGGCCGTATAAATTTTGTGCAACAATCTGCAAAATCATCCAATAAAAACTATGGTATATTTTCCCTTCTTCATGCTGTTGTCTTATCTCATCAAGGTAAAAAGGTATCGTTTCATAGCTAGTGTGCATTAAGTACCATTCAATACGCTTGGCTTGCTCTAGTTGCTCATACTGTCGCCATCTATCCGCTGTAAGGTGTTTCTCAAGTTTAATTAATCCATTGAAGTGCAGTGCCCATTCGTTAAGCAAGGATGGTGCTGCACTAAAACCTTCTATCAATTCTCCCGAATCTTCATCGGTTGCATCGGCGATAAAACGGCTAAGAGCTGCGGCGTCTGTTTGCTCGTCCAGCTTGTTCCAATAAAACAATATGCTAGTAACGGGAAGCCGAAAGGGCATGGGTTTTTGTTCGAAATGCTCGTGATTTGGATAGTAGAAATAAGTAGAATTGGTAATTACTTCCTGTATTTCAATCATGCAATTTCTGGCAAGTTGGCGGAGTGTCTTGCGGTCGAGGTCAAAGTTTTGTTTTTGTAAGGGCTGTTTATCCAATATATGTTTGAAACAAAGATTGGGGTTACCTTTATCCAATAAAACAAGTTTCAATTTTTTTGCTTGCCAATCAATGGTGAAAGCGATGTCAGGCTTTTTTCTTTTCATGCGGGTTTGCTGCCATTCTGATGCATTTTCCAAGTCATTTTTTTGCAGGAAAACCATTTTATTCACATCCAACTCCTTTCTTGCCAAGAGTCGTGGCCGCAGTTCTTCGATATGCAGCACAGCTGCTTCGATATTTGACTGATTGTTTTTACTATCCTTAAACTTCCCCCATGCGGGTGTGGTGAAATTCACTGAGCCAACAACTGTGTAAGTATGCTGCTCGCCATAAAAGCGGTAAACTTTGGCATGGCTCCACCTATTATGAAATTCCTCTACTTCCCAAGTATGCCAAGTTACACCACCTTCCGAAAGTAGCTCGAAAGTCGCTTTTTCCATTATTACTTCATTGTTGGAAACGGGCAACAAAAAACGCAGCCTTTGCAAGCCTCTGCTCTTCAAAAAATCGATTTGTGATGCATTATTGCTGAAATATGGCGAAATGATTTCCGCTTCCTTTATTTCCTCCTGTTGAAAAATATGTGTGTCGAGAAAATCAGCAAAACTTTGGTTGAAATTTGAATAATAAATCAACCCCAGTGATTTATCACTTTCCTTGTAGGGTGAAAAATACCGTAATGAACGCTCTGAAATAAGCGATTCAGCTTCGCTAAGTGCTTTGCTGGATAGGGTTGATAGAGCTTCGGCTAATAGCTGTAATTCGCCCTTTTGACCGAATGGACGTTGCCAGTAAGGTTTTTTAAACGATTCAAAATGAAAAGCCTCTAAGTTCATGCACCAACCTGCTTGAGTTAGGTTCCCTGACCCCGTGGCGATTAGCAATTCATCGTTTTCCAACAAAATGAAAATATGCTTGGGATGGAAATTGCAGATAGCATCTTTCGCTTCTGGTAGCCGGATGCACCTAACTTCGTAGTTAAGCATGGGGGCTTCCGCATTGTTTTTGGCAAAATCGTCGCAATAAACTGTAGTGAAGGGCATCTCACCGTTTTTGATGCATTCCCGCCAAAGTATCTGATTTGCTATAGTATCGTTTGTGAATTTTTCCCTTGAAGGCACTAACATTGGCAAAACGTAGTTTTCAAAAAAGGCAGGTTCGAAATTAAAGGTGTGAAATACAGCTGCGACTACTTTACGATTTCCAATTACTTCCAGTAAATGGGTTTTTAGAATATGCTGTTCCATCAGAGAACGTCGTTTTGGGCATTCAGTGTGTCGAAGAGACGCAGGTAAGTGCCAGTGAAATAATCATTGTCGCTATCATTAGCAGGGTCAAAATCAATATAGCCGTTTGCTCCCTCACGATGATTAATGTCAAGTGTATCACTTGAATGCGTAATCCAAGACGAACCTCCCCGTCTGTTTGAAACTTCATAATTAACCGCTGCAATGCCTGAAACTGTTTCCCAATTTGATGATGCGTTCAGGATGGAATACAAACGGCGTTTCTTGTCTGGCTGTCGGGTAAAATAATCCGGCAGCACATTGGCAGAGGCTTCTCGGCATTTATTAATGAAAGTGTCGCTTTCTATCTCGTCTTTTGTCCAAAAAGACCTAGTTTGCAAGTACCTAAAAATACGGGACAGGGGGCAGAGCAATCGCTCCGTGTTGGTGATTTCAGTAAGCTTGCTTTTCAATGATTCACTTGCATTGCCACCTATAATGGCCAATTTTGAGTAAAAGCTTTCTTCGTGAAGTTGTTGCCTGTTTTCCTCTACCATCCGATGCCACTCTCCTTCACAACTCTCCGTTAGCAATTGGGAACGCCAAAATGTCCGCTCTTTTTCTGACAAAGAAAATAGCCCAATGAATGCCTCCAGTTCATGTTTTGTAATCTCAAAACTGGGTTTCATCAAGCAATTTTTAAAAGCAGTCAACCCATGAATCGTCTTTGTTTTTTCTGAAAAAATTGCTGAAAACACATCGCTTTCCACTACCACCATCTTCTTAAATGGACTATTGTAACGGCCCCAGATGCCTGTGTATCGCTGGTTCTCTAGTAAAACAACCCGCTCGATTGATATGGGCATTTTGTCACCTTGCCAGTGCTTATTCACCCTATCAATTCCAAGAATGGTATTGCTCAACTCATCGTTTACTGACTTTCTTACATAAGCCAATAATTGCTCCCATCGAAGGAAAAAAGTCTCAAACGCAGTATCGTCCATACCCGTTTCCTGTTTACATTGCCAAGCAAGTGCAAGTGTCTGAAAATCCTTTAAGGTTGTAGAGACCGTGGAAAGATGCGGGATGATGAGACGTCCTGTATCTTGCCAAATCATCTGAAACCCGAGTGGGTCTCTTGAACCTTTGACTCGGTAGTCTGGGTCAGGGGAGGTGAAGAAGATAGGTGACATTTTGAATGGGCTGTATGTTTTTCGATGAATATATAGGCAATGATGTCTATTGGGTAGAATTCGATCAGTGTCAAATTAGTCAAAATCGCTTTTTATCTGAAGCTTCTTTTTCCTTTCTTTTGTTTACAAGTTCAAGCATATCAATGTCCAATATCTTGAATTCAACCCGTTGATTTTTGGATTGGTCGGTTCCGCTGATAGGTTTTGTACTACCATATCCTTCTGTAGTCAACCAAGCGGGCTGAACACCATAACTCACGAGCAACCTTTTTACTTCATCAGCCCTATCTTTTGAAAGCTGATTACAAAACGCAAGATTCAAACAATTTTTGTTTGTATGTCCACCAATTTCAATCTTTAATTTTTTGAAGGTTTTAATCCAATTTGCAATATCCTGAATCACGGGGAAATATTTATTTTCAACACCAATGCTGTCTTTTTCAAACTTAATAGTATAAACTTTCAATGTTTCCTTTTCATCAAAACTATATTCCCATGCCCTTTTTGAAAAACGCTGAGGGTACGGAAATGAATCGGTTATTTCAAGCTTACACCCCAATGTATCCATTATTGTAGCTGAAAATCTGCCAAGCCCTAGATTTGAAAAGCTGCAATCTGTTTTAGTAAGGGTATCTCTATATGTTCCTCCTCTCCATTTCCAGTCGACAAAATACCCTTCGGGTCTTTTTAATTTTGATGGTTTTGCTTTTAAGTTTACTCGACCACCTTCAATTTTATGCAATACAACCTTACCATTCTTATCATCTTCAAAAATAGGCAAATCCTTTGATGCTATTTTACCGTTAACTGGCTTTGGGTTTTCAAGTATGTACTTCATATAACCAGTATCCGTTTTTACAACATCCGTAAGCCAAAATTCAAAAGTGTCAGCCTTTAATTCCTGAAAGGTGGTATCCGCAAACGAACGGCTGCTTATACCATTACCATTGTGTTTGGATTTCCAATATAGACTAAAGGGAGGTTTTCCTTCTACAGCTTTGATGGAAAAACTGCCATCTGAATCATTGTGGCATTTGATAATTTTTTTCAGGTCAACCGCTAATCCCGGTCCTTTTTTGATAAAAAAAAGTCCGTTATCTGCCGTTCCTACCCAAACTATACCATTTCGTCCATTGGCAAGGCATAACGGTTGACGGCTATTAAACCCTTCGAGAATTGAAAATTGTTGAGGAATCGCCCTTCTAAACTTCTCTTTTAGTTCAGGCATTGAAAGCGTATTGTATTTTTCACCCCTATAAAGGCTTTCACCTGCTAACCACAAATCTCCGGCATCATCTATATGTAAATCCCGAATTAAATCAGATTTTGCGTCTCTCCATACTTCAGCATTTCCTTCAGACTCTGGACTGCCGCTACCATTTTTATAAATAGTCAGTCTTTTTGAAGTTGGATTAACATTGTTTGTGATAACGTAGATACCATCACCTTGTGTTTCAATAACTTCCTTTACAACTCGCACATTCTGACCAATCATTAAGACCTCCCATTTGTCACCTCTTTTCAGCATTAATCCTTCTTCAAACCCTACCCAGACTAAGCCTTTAGAGTCACAAGTAATCGAGTTAATAGTATTGCTAATCAAAACGTTTGTTTCATCCCAGCGGTTTGTTGCCTTAAAAATATGAATAGGATTTGGAACTTTCCAAATCGAATCACCTTTGTGAGGCTTTTGTAAACTTAATAGGCCATATTTTTGAGTGCCAACCCATACCTTATTCCCACTCTTTTCAACTCCAAGACAGGTTATGCCAAGGCTCACATTATCTGGAATTGATAATTTATCTGACAAATGGATGCGTTTCAGAGCATAAGATATAGGCTTTTTGCCGATGAGCATGTTTTTTTCAGTTATTGAAAACAGAGTATCGCCTTTGTAATAGAATAAGGTGCTATCAGCATCGAAAACCGGATTTACAATCCGTAGGTCGCTAATTTTTTTGGGCACAGTCAAGTGGTCTGCTATCTCGAATACGCCATTCCCGTTAAACGCCCAAATGATAGAATCAGGGCAGACATAGAGATGGGATACCTGAGAAGCATCCAACTCATCCGTGCTCCAATGGTTGACCCAATTCTGTGGCGTTTGTGCGATACTATTTATTGAGATGCACAAGAAACTAATCAAGGAAAAATGTAACAGGTTCCGACGTTGCAGAACCCACTTCAATAATGACTTCATAATTTGTATTGGGAGTTAATATGTTAACGTTCTTCCATTTTCTAAACAAACCACGCTTACCACTTAGTTTCTCGGTCTTGCATTCCCCTTTTATCAAATAATAGTTGCCAATTGGCTCATTCCTTCCTAATTTGAACTTAATTTCGGTAGGAAGATTCACCTCATTTGATTTGTTTTTAAGCACCACTTTTCCAGCTGACCTAAAAGTTGGGTCAGGATTGAGTAAGTCGGAAATGACTATTAACCGTTGAACCCTTTTAGCTCTAATTTTTGAAGGTTTGATTTCTTTTTTTGAAACATTACTTGGCTTCAACTCATTGAGCCGCTTGTCTCCAACAGGTAGGTAAAACACCCGCCGGCGAAGAGGAACTTTGTATTCAATAAAAATTTTTGTTGAAAGTTGTTTTAAGAAATCGGCGATTTGCTCATTTTCTTGTTGTACTTTGTTCAAAGCCGTAGATAGGCTATCAGTTTGCCTTTCCAATAAATTCTTTTCTATTCTTAACCCATCAATATCATTGTTGAGTGCAAGTAAAAAGCTATCTTGAAGTTCAATCGTGGTTAGATGACTAATTTTCTCTTTTGTTAATATTTGATTTTGATTTTGAGCTCTATCTTTCTCTGTTTTTTCCCTTTTTGCTCTTTGCTTCTCTCTCTCGGCTATTGACTTACTATCATTGAGTTTTTGGTTCAAAACCCGTTTTTCCTGTTGCATTTCATAAAGTTTCTTGTCTCTTTCTTTGACCATTAGGGACAATTTTTGGTACTGCCCCCAGCAATAATCTTCATCTTGTGTTGCCTTTTGGGCAAGTAAATCAAGGGTTAAAAAAACAAACGGAAAAATAAGGATAGCCTTTGCTGTGGTAGTTAAGGGATTAGTTCTCATAGGGGACAATTTGGTAATTGAATTGAACTTTCTGCCGCCATGTTCTTCAAGTCCGAAACCAGCGTTTCGATGTAGGTGCGAAACGACAGTGAATCGTACTGTGTAACGCTTGCCATCTTCAATGTGTATCGCTTATCAATTGCATTCTCTTTGTAGTCTTTGAAGGTACGAATATCTATCAGTCGTAAGCTGTCCGAAGTTTGTGCTATCAAAGAATCCATTGAAAGGTTGATGCAATTGAGATACCCCTTAAACTTCGTGTCCGCAACATTCAGTGCAGCCATATTTGCTGCTGAAGGTTCTTCTACATCTGGTGTTTCTCCTGAATCTCTAAAAACCAGATAAACGACTAAGGCTCCTACCAACAAAAATGCAAGAACAAATCCAGGCAGCAGCCCGAATGATTTTTTCTTTACTGCTGGTGCTGATTCCTGCACCTGAGAATTGTCAGGCATTATTGGAGTTTGAGGCTCCTGTTTCTTTCTTCCAAACAATCTTTCGTATCTGCTCATTATACATTGTTTTTGCTTGAACTAATAGTGGCAGCGGTGCTCACATAACACTCCCAATTATAAAAATAACAGAACCGTCCAGATTTTGATACCCTGATGGATTGCCATCAATCAATGAATTGGAGCTGATGATGGACAGTGGCAGCACCATCTGTTCTTGTTTCACGTTAAGGTTATCGTACTTGGTATCCTGAAATTCTATACCGAGGGTGTCAGGTTTTTCTACAGGTATCGAGCCTACTTTTTTGAAAGGATAAAATACCCGGATAGCCAATACCACATTTATGAGGAAAAGCACACCCACCAGCAGCCACAGCCACCAAGGTATGGCTTGCTTTTGCGGAGGAAGGGGAGTGCGTTCTTGGTGCATTATATTAATAGTTTATAAAATAGTCTAAATTCTCCCATGGCTGCGAAACGTAATCCTTTCGCTCAACTTTGTCAGTATCTGCTTTGCCAAATTTTCCATTCTCAATAAGGTATTCAAAGCTATATATACTTTTATAAGTTTTATTGTATGGATTCATGTATAAGAGTTGCGCCCCTACAATCCTAGGAAGGGTTACCCTACTCATATCACTCTTATTTATTTTTATGTATTCATCAAATTTTATTAGCTTAGAATCACTTGCATCAGCCTTTATAATAGTATAACTTTTACTAGAATTTTTGTTAATAGTTGTTACTAAGATAAACAGGTTATTTTTCATTGAATCAAAACCTTCTTCAATTTTAAGGGTAACAATTAAGCTTCCCCATTCTGAGATTTTTTTTGCTTTTTTTCTATATTCATCATCAAAGGGGGTCCATTCAAAAGAAATAACATTTGGGATGAGGTAATTTGCTAAGGAATTAATAATTCCATTCCCATTTCCTATTTCTGCATTGAGTATAGCAATAGTATCCCTCAGTTCAAGCAATTCTTGACTAAGTGATTTAATTAATAAATCGCTTTTTCTTAGTAAATTTGAGATACTCAACATCTCATCACTTAGAGCTAAACTTGATTTAACTAATGAGTCAATGCCTTTTTCCATTCGAATTGCATCTTCTTCTATTTTCCGTTTTTCGTTTAACAATACTTCATTTCTTAGATGCAAACTTTCATTTTCTGCTATCAAACTATCGATTTGATGTTTGTAGTTTACAGCTCTAGCATCAGTACTTTTTTTCTTATTTTTATTTTCGTTTTGCTTACTTTTTTCTTTATCTAATTCTTGTTTTATCACGGCCTTTTCATCACAAAGTTGATTAGCCTTGGTAATTTCATACCCACTATCAATTTTGTAGGAATACGCACTGTAAGTTTCGCTATAGGCTACTTGAAGGGGTAATTTTAAAGAATGTAGCGTTTTGCCCTTGTAGGTAATGCTTATGGACCCCCTTATTGGAGTTTTTTTTATGTCAGAGACTTTGATTACTGCAATCCCATTCTGTTTTGTTTTAAAATCATATTCTGTGTCTATTGAGTATTTACTTCCATCTGATTGTTCGATAATAAGAGTAAGGCAGTTAATCCCATCATCTCCATTACAGCATTTATTTGCAATCTTGAGATTTGCAAAATTTTGAGAAAAAATGCTTATTGCTAAAGTGCAACAAAATAGGGTTGTGTGAATTTTTAGCATTATGGGAAGTGTTTGATTAGTGAAATGTAACATAAGCCAAGTTAGACTGCAAAGGCACTATAATTCAGTACTTCATCTGCTAGCGTGGCCTATTTTTTCAGTATTCTACTTGGTAAATTAATTTGAGTTCATTAAGAAAATATCATTATTGATTTTTTTGTCCTTGCTGACAGAAATGGAAAATGTAGATTTCTCGAATCCATCTTTCTCAGCAATTATTGAAATTAAATCTGAAGTAAAAGGAAGTTTAAAATTGTATTCTCCGCCGAGATTTGAAACTTGGCGATGTAGGCTATCTACTAAAATAATTGCGCCTGCAAGAGGGAGGTTATTGCCATCAAGGACTTTACCTTCAATTTCGAATGAATCTTTCATGTCAAAAACTACTCCCTCGGATTGCAACTTTTTAATGTCACCCTCCAATTCAGATACTTTGGCAAGGATGAAAATCAACATCCCTATTGTGCTGACGAAAAAGACGATTACCATCTTAAAAAAAACATTGTATTTCATGATTCAAGTTTTTTGTACCCATAAAAATTTGAACTACAGTTATTGTAGTTCCTCGCAGAATATGATAAGTCAAAAAGTGTTCCTATTCCTTTTTGGTCAATGATATGCTATGCTTTGCGTCAATTTTAGAATCGTTTTTTGGTGTCAAACTAAATGAGTTCGTAGTGTATCCGTTTTTGCTAACACTCAAGTCAGTTATTTCGTTTTCCTGTCCTACGTCTTGTTGTAATAATAAATAAAACAATCCGTTTTTATCTGTATAATCGGAGTCGCTTGCTTTACCGCTTATAGCTGTTACTAGTGCATCTTCGATTACTTTAGTTGAATTATTTTCATGAACGAAACCTATCATCAAAATAGAGTGCTTCGGTTGTTTTATTGCATTTTCTAACCTAGTTATAAACTCAAGCATCTCTTCCTTTTTACCACTAATAAATTCTACCTCTACCTCTTTACGTAGATATGCTAAAAGCAAAGTGTCTTTATCTTTAAAAATATCTACCCCTATGTTTAAAATATTGGATTTATTAATTTGACTGTTATTTATTCTCGAAAGAACAAAATCTCCTGCAAGGGTTAAAAGACAGCCTATGATTAGAAAAATAGTTTCCTTTTTATGCCTTTTAAAAAATGAAATAATCCTTCCCATTTGTTTGTTTTTTATAAGATAAAAATAGATGTATTTAGTGTTTTTTAATCCAATCCCACCCCCGCCTTCTCCAACAACCCCCGAATATTCCCCACCTTGTTCGCAATATTCTCGCTCTGCGTGATATTATTCCCGCCTACGAGCATCCCAATCACCGTGTTGTCCTCCTCTAAAATACAGGGGCCACCGCTGTTGCCTGGGTTCGCCGTAGCATCCAATTTAAAGAGTTCCAAGCCGTTGAAGCGTTGGTTATTGATGGTGCCTGTGGTGGCGGAGAAGTCGCTGCCTGGGTATCCCAAAAGGATTACTTTGTCCAAAGGTTTCACCGGGTCGGAGTCGCCAAGTTCCAGCGGCATGATGTCAGCTACCACATCGGGAGTGGTGAGTTCTAGCACGGCTACATCGGTCAGGAAGTAGTCCAGACCTGGGTTCACGTAAGCCGTTTCATCCTTCCAGACCAAGGTAGCCGTAGTCGTGATGGAGGGGTTCACCCGCTCGAAAGTCAGCGTCACGGAGGTGCCGAGTGACAAGTTCTCCACTACATGCCGGGCAGTGAGCAACTTGGTGGAGCTAATCAAGAAGGCAGTGCCAGTGCCATCCGCCGTCGTCACCAAGCAGACCGCCTGTTCCAGTTCGGCGTTGGCTTGCGCTGGTTTTGTGCCTACCAGTCCAAATTGGAATAGCAGATAAACGATGGGTATGAGCGCACAAGCCACGATAAAGATTGTGGAGTGAATGCGAAGCTTGCCGAGCAGGGAATCCCGTTTTTGGGCTTGCTCGAAGGGGGTTGAGCCTAGATGTGACATGGTTATTTATTGTTGAGTTTCAGTGTTAGTTGTATTTGGTGTGGGTTCGTCTTTGTTCTCTTTTGGCCTTCCATTGCCTTGGTTAAGGTAAGGATTCCTGAATAAGTCCCAGTACTCCTGTGTTTTACCACCTTTGCGTTTTGGGTACTCTTCGTCGAGCCGCTTCACTACCTCCATATAGGTAATATCCTCGACTGGTTCGAAATTTCCTTTTTCGATGAAAAACACCATGATATTCTTCAATTCCTTTATCTCATGGATATGGTCGGGGTTTTCATCAAACTCATGGAAGTTTTCGTCCTTGAGTTTTCTGATAACTCTTCCGATGACTTCTTTTTCTGAACCGATAACCGACCGTGGAATATTACGGTTGCTTTCCAGTGTCTTCTGCCGGATGGGTAGTAGGCTGAAATTGGAGCGCCCTGCTATCTTTACTGCTTCTTGCGGATTGCGTTCAACATAGTTGGATACATCGTAGTCTTCGATACATCCGACCTCGTCTAGTTTTGCTCCAAACTTAATAATAATGTCGTGATATAGTTTTTGTTTCAATCTCCCATCAGCTACTGTAAGGTATTTCCATAAATCTTCGTTCCCTATGAGGTTCTCTTTCAAGGGGGAGATTTGACCCGTTTTTTGACGATATCGAGCCATGGATTGTTCAACTTCTCTCCGGTAATTTCCAGATGGAAAAATCCTCAAAATCGGTACAGTTGTATCGTCCATATCTGCCGAAATTTCCAACTTTCGCTTTTCGAGGCTCTTGAAGCGTTTGTCCTCTACTGCACCCAACACCACTTGAATCTCACGAATAATGGCGTCTATTCGATAGATAATTGGCAACTCATGGCGTTCCCGCTGGTCGGTAGAAACGAAGGGGATTTCTCCTGTTTTGATATTGTTTTTTATGTCGTTGACTATTTTACCGAACAAATGGAATTTCATCAAATCCAATGTGTTCTTCATCCGGTCTTCCAATACATTGTCCTGTTCCATCAAGAAGCCAAATCGCTTTTTGAGCATCCAAGGTATTTGCTTGTTACCTAGCATATCTTCCCATTGGGCAGATTGAGAGGTAACCCCAAGCGTCTTCCAATAATTGATGCATTCTTGCATAGCTTCCGCAAAGGCATCAAGTTCCGTACGGACGTATTGCAGGTTTTCATAGCGATTGAATTCCTGTATTATAAAGGTCGAAATAGACCGAATCATGTGGTCTTGCGCCAGTGTGATATTGTTCCGAACGGTATCATACCAATTGCCGAACTGGGAGGAAGAGAACAGTTTATTGAGGTATTGCTCTTTAGTGCCAGTGTGGTCGCCCTTGTTGATACGGGTAGCTTCCACCCTGAGTTCGTTGACAATATTGCGCCCTCCAGCGGCATTCAAGATTGCCAACGCATCATTCAGGAATGAAGTAAAAACCTCTTTAATTGTATTGGTAATAATTCCCCTGTTGATAGGAGTGCTTTGTCCTCCCTGTACATAATTCTTGGGGTCAATCCATTTGTTGAGCAATTCAGTACCAAATTCTAGTGACACAATTTCCTTGATCTGCGATTTTGGATACTGAATAGCAGATAACCCAAACGTACTGTATTTCCCGATTTGCCAATTGCCCCTTGCATCCACTAATCTTTCCATGCGTTTGCCTCGCAATCCGATTACATTCAGAAAAAGGTATAGCCCAGCAATCCGGTATAGCCCCGACAAAGTGTGAATGTCAGGCAATGTAGAGTTATAGGATTGACTAATAAATTGCGTCAGTTCATAGGGAGGATTAGCGTATTTTAATTGGTATTCATTCGGAAGCCTGACGTTGAAGGACACATCAGGGTCGTTGAAATATTGAATAGCGTTCAAAGCGCCAAATGTATTGGCATAAATGATTTCATTGCCTTGGAAGGAGGTAGGTTTTGGAGGCAAGAGGAGCAGGGCAAACAATTCTTTGATGTCGTGAATGGCATCTCTGATCAAGTAGGCAATATCCAAAAAAACACCTGTACCTGTTCCCCCAGTCAAAGAGCCAGTGACAAAAACAGTAGGCTGCGAGTTGTCATTACCAGAAACATTTAGGTTACTGACCTTGGAATAGGCATATTTTATGGCATTTATGACATTTGTAAGGTTATCTCCTTCGTTGTTTCTGCCCCAAAGCGCCAAGCGCCCGCAGCTCGGTATCCCACCTGCCCCCATACCCGCATCAAGCACATGCTCCTCAGGGGGCAACCAAGAAGTAGTAACATTGTTCCTTCCTTTCATCTCTCGAACCATGGTTGCCATTTCAGCAAGGCTCACATAAACCCGCTTAATTTCATTGGGTAACGCAGTCAGGTTGGGAACATTTTCTTTGTTCGTTTCTATATAAAGATACTCCACCCCTTGGGGTTTGTTTGCGCCGATATTTTCATAACAGAAACTTTGAAGTTGTTCAAGTACATACAATCCACTTGAACCTATGCCTATGATGATAGTGGGTTTGGTATTCATTTCGGTTATCTTGTTGTTTTTAATTTTTTTATAAAAGACTGATAGTTGATGTTGAAAAGAACGACCAGTCCAATAATCGTCAATAATTGCGGTAAAATGCTAAGATAGAAACTGGGCTCACCCCATTGGAATTTATCAAGCCCATTGAATTTTATCAAAAAGAAAAGGTAAACGCAAAAAATGACAACGGTCGCTATAACTGCCCTTAACTGGTTGAGTTTTAGCAATTGGTCACGTTGAAGTCCTGCATTGTTGGCGAACAATAACTTGGTCAATAGAAAATAAACCAAGTAAAAGACCAAGCCCCAGATGAACAAAAAAACGACTGTCTTTTGCAAAATGGATGCAATATCCAATTCGGAAAGGTCGAAAAGCACATTGTACAGGTAATCAAGAAATTGCATAAAATTGATTTTTCAGATAGATTGAATAGGTTGAATTTGAAAAATATTTTCTTAAAAGTCATCCGAGTCACCCCATTTTGGCTTAGCCGCATTGGATGAAGGCGAAGGTTGATAATTCGTTACGCCACCGGAATGGTCATTAGGGTCACGCTCTAAGTTATCATTGCGGCGCTTGTTCCAGAAATAGTAACCGAGGATGGCAGCACCAAGTAAAAGCAACACGACCCAAAAGCCCCCCCCGCCGCTTTTGCCTTTCACTTCAAAATAGACGGATCTTGCACTTGCTCCATCTCCTGAGACCGACACTTTGTAAACACCTGGTTCGGTGATAGAAAAAGTGGCGCTGCTTTCGTTTGTCTTTTTGGGAGCAACTTTCACTTTTTTGTCCTTTGTGTTCAGCAAACTAACAGTGTAGGTAGTGCCGTCTGCACAGCCAAGGCACTGCCAGGCGATGGATACGCTCGGTGGGTTGAGCACTGTCGGTTTTTTCAATGTGCCGCTCGGCTTGATAATAGCTAAATCCTTCTTGTCAATATTCTGCTTTGCTATAGGAGTTTTAACAAGGTTAGGTGAATTTGCGATACTTACTCGGGTGAAGATAATGCGAAAGGCGGTTTGTCCGAAAACAAACTCCCCCAATTTCGTTTTCGTTGAATTATCATTCTGAATTAAAAACTGTTCGTCAGGTGAATAATTAGATTGAGGAGCAACGGGCATAGCATCTGTAACTTCAATTCTGTAAAAGCTGTCGAATCCAGCTGTTTTAGCGACGCCAGCAGCCTTTGCTTGGGCAATTTCTATGTAGGTATATTGGTCTGAGAATATTTTCGGGTAGTAATTGTCGAACATAGCTAAGACGTCACTTGGCAAATTGGAAATTTTTTGGATTTTGTAATTTTCGTACCTATCCTGTTTGCCAAAAGGCATTATCATCAAAGTCGAATTCAGTGTGGCAGTCAAAAGAGACTGGCTCGTACCTTTAACCCTATCGAATGGAGGCAAAAGTGAGTCTGACCATTTCCAATCTTTGCTGTAGTTGGCAGAATTGAACTGGTTGGCAAGCAGGTCTTTAACAATATTGCCAGCCTCAACTTTGATAGTCTTATCTGGCCCAGAACCAGATACATCAACCAACACAAAAACATTGTTTTGCGCAAACAGGGTTTGTGCAACAAGAAATAAGAAAAAAAATAGGGTAGTAGTTCGCATTTTGGTCAAAGATTTTGTTTTGGGTTAAGCGCTAATAGTGTCAACGCATACAATATGTACAAAATTACAACCCAAAATGGAAAATTGTAATCATTTGTTACTTCATTTACAATTTTATCGATAGAATCATTGTAAGAGCCTAAACTTCCGTCTAAAATTGTGTAGTTGCACTCCTGTAACTTATCCAATAATTTACTGTTTGGAGAAAACGCACTTACTATGGAACCAGCAAAACTTCTGTCTTCTAGTTGGACAATGCGAACATTTGAAGAAGGGAAAAATTCTTCAAAATCCGGTGAATCGCAGAGAAACCCATTAAGTTCCGGTTCAGAAATGGCAGTTTCTTGACAGTCTGTAATTAGTACTAAATATTTTTCGTCATAGTTCCTCTGGTTAGAGGCATCCTTTGCATATAAGAATGTTTTCCAAACCAACTCGCAAATTGGGCTTCCCTGGCCAGCTATAGGGATAGCTTGAACTTGATTTAAGGCGCTAACTCTATCAGCCTCGAAAGATATAACTGTGCCCGCTAATCCTGATGAACTCTGCGTTGCAAGGACTTGACTGAGTGAACTATTGACATTTCGGTTGTCGAAATAGGAAAGTGTAACATGAGTGTCCTCTTTGAATTTTTGGATGGTCCGGGACAATGCGTTTTTTCCCATTTGCAATGGCTCGGTCATACTAGAGGAGTTGTCAATTACAAAGCAGAGGAGTTTAGCCTTTTGTTGGTAAAACAATGGCAGTAGTGCTAACGCTGCTGCAAGGGGCACCAACCAAGCAAAGTTTTTCAATTTGGAAAAAGAATTCCTAACCTGCTTTACACTGCGTTCTCTTTCAAAGTGGGTCTTTGGTTGCTCAACAAGATTCTTGAAATTCTCCTGTGTTTGTTGCGCTGCAAGGCTTGATAACGCCCAAACAGATGTGCCCAAGGCTAATGCCAAACTGAGCAAATGCGACAACTGTAATTGCTCGACTTGGTAGCGACCCGTTGCCCAAAAAAATAAGCCCAACCCACCAGCTATGGCCGAGGCTACTACCCCCGCAAGTACCAAATTGGAGAGGATATGCAACATCCTGCTATTTGGGGATGCGGCATTTCTTTGTTTTATTAAGAATATCGCAAGCACATAAATCAATGCCAGTGCTCCTGCTGGATATATCCAAAAACCTGGGTCGTTGTAGCTCGACTGGGAAAAATATTGTTTAAGTTCTTGTATCAAGTGCATTAACTGTCTGATTTTACGATAACGTTTGTTCTTTTTTGGTCGTCGTCTGTATATTTAGAAATGATGCCAAACCTAGTGATTTCTAAAATCGAAAGAGCAGGTATGCGGTCAAATTTTGCCTTCAGATGTTGGGGAGTATTCTCTTTCTTCTGTCGGAATTTTTTGTCAAAGATTTGGGGGTCTATCTCTGTGCTCTGAAACAGCGGAGCATAAGCTAATTCAAGATTAAGATGTCTGAGAAGGTCTGCTCTTTTCTCTTGAATCAAGTCTTCCATCATTTTTGAGAGTTGTTGAATACTATCAGAAGGCTTCTCAAGTATTTCGGGCAAAGCACGAACCTCTTCCAATAAGATAAACACATCATTTATCTTGTTTTGCAGGGCTTCCCTAAAAAACATTTTGTTTAGGGTTTCAATGATTCTTTCTTCGTTGTCTTTGTCACTTTTTATATTCCGCAAAAGATTTGGGTCAACCACTACGCCATCCGCTTCTTTCAAAGTTTCAATGGCAGCGCCCCACCGTTCAAAATCCTTATGGTAATATCGTTCAGCCAAGTAGTATTTCAGCAAAGCAGAACGGAGGAGATGAACTTCACTATCATCCTCAATTTTACCTTTTACAAGCTGCATGTAACCTGCTTCCACGTTTGCCACCGCTTCATCCAAACATTTGACAGCCTCGACTATGGGTGATGTAAACTTAGACCAAGAGGCAACTCTGAAAACTTCCCGGCTTCTTAGAGAACTCAATTCGTTATTCAAGCCTTGCAATTGCTGTGCTAACTCTTTTTTCGAGCTAGTTTCTGATAATAGCTTCTTTTCATTTTCAGAGGACATCAATTTAACTGAATCAAGTGTAGCGTCTCGCCTTTCAATTCTCTCTTCGAAATGCCTGATTTTCTTTCTCAAAAGAAATCTTTGAAGAACATAGCCAAGCAGAAACGCTGCAATTACTCCAATCAACGAAGCATAAAGCCATTTTTTTGCTTTCTTCTTTTCAGTTTCGAGGTTGTCTATTCGACTTTGCTCGACAGTTAGGGAATCCAACCGTTGAGTGCTTAAAAGTTTGTAATAAGCCACTGAATCAACTTCGTAGAAATCCTTCCTATTGAAAACAATCGTTGGAACTTCATGTGCGGCAATTCGGAAATAGGGGTCAAAATCTTTCGCTAAGAACTTTTTCACTAAAGTTTCTTTATCGAAACTCAAAGGTTTCGACCAACCGAACAAATTTATTGGAAATGAATCTTGGCTATTCAGTCCTGTTACATCCACCTTTATAGAGTCATCGCTGATTTTCTTTACCAGCTTCAGCCTCACATCATCGGTTATTTTCTTTTTAGCATCAATGACGGGTTGCTGATTCTGCAAGATTTCAAAATCTGTGCTTTTCAGGGCAAGCGTATCCCTTCCAAAGACAATCTTTGAGTTGCCTGACGACATGAATATTTCTCCGGGAAAAAGTTTTACCATTTCCCCGTTCAGCTTGGCGGAGCATTCTGCTTTTATTTTGACATACTTCTGTGCCTGTGCAAAATTGCAACTGCCCAATAGTAAAAGCCCGAAAAGAATTTTTTTGATGAGGTTTTCCATATAGTATTTTAGTTTACAATCCAGGTGTAGTGTTCTTCATTGGCGTCAGCAATTTCTTGGTCTTTCAGGGTTGTTGCCTTATCGAGAAACAAATCTTCTCCATTTGACATTCGGATTTGACCTTTGACGGTGTCGTCATACCAAATTTCCATCTTAGCCTCATGTACTTCAAAGTTTGGTCTAAGAGAACCGATTTTTGAATACTTGTGCTTTTGCCCCTTGATGAATGCTTGTTTTGCATCTGCTCCCATGACCTGGAAGAACTGTACCGTATGGTTGTCAAAATCGAAACTATCCCTGAGTCTGGCTGAACCTGCAATACTTTCTTTTTCCATAACAGCCCCCATTGGGATTAGCTTGATGAAATCTATCTCATCCATTCCTCCACCTACCCTCCGTCGTATCCCAAACTGACTACTTACTTTATGGCGGCTTAGTACGATGGCGCCCCTATTGGCTGCAAACCAACATGCCCCCCTGACAACTGCTGTTTTTGCCCTTTCTTTATCCAATGGGATAATCCGGACTTTTCGGTCTGCCGGGGTTAGCTTCTTGATTTTCTGTTCTACCGCTGTCAGGACGCCTGGGAAGAGTGTACTCCTTCCCGATAAAATGACAGTGTCCAAAATACTCAGGTCGCTGACCTTGGAAAGTTCCTCGATGGCATCTTCGATGGGTTGAAAAACAAGTTCCTGGAATACCTTGTACGACATCAATCTCAACCCTGAGCCATTGAAATAATTATCGTACAATTTACTGTCTTGCCTGATAAATAAGGACAAGCCATCTTTGCCGAATTCTTTGTTAAATCTACTTTGGATATCGAATGGTTTGAGCAATTCCTTTCTGTTGACATCTTTTATGCCTTTGATAATGTCAAACTTTATATTCTCCATCACGTTTTTCACCCGGATTCTCAACAGCTTTTGCTTTTCCTGCTCCACCGGTGAAAGGCTTTTCATATCCTTAAAGGGATTGAATGGCTTTAGCTCAGGATATTCATCAACATGGTCAAAAAACAACCGAGCCAGGCAATAATCAATAGTATCGCCACCGATTCCATACCCCATTTTGGCATCTACTTCGATATGGTAACGTTTTTTAGGTTGGGTTGTAATAAATGTATCTCCAACTGTCAGGTTAATGGTAGCCCCACCCATATCAAAAACCAGCACCGTTTCATCATCGAGCACTCCTTTGTCTTTATTCAAGGTTTGGTGATGGTGGACGTAGTAACAAAGCACAGCCTCAGATTCGCTGATACAGCGAATTTCTTTGAATTGCCCAAGACCATGTAAGCAATCCACCAAGTCCTGAATTTTGGATGCAGTAAAGTTATTCGGGATTGCCACCACTATCCTTTGGGGCAGGAAACCACCCGAATGAGACATTATATCCTTATGTTTATGGGAATGCGATTCGATAAATTTTTTGAACTCTTTTGTCATGCCTTGCACCAACAGTGTGGTCAAATCAGCACCATCGAGTTCCAATATAGCATCATTGTTGAATTGGATTGCTTTCCTATCCTTGTAACCCAATAGTTTCTTGATAGACTGGAATACCTCTACATCATCCCCTTCAAAACCTTTAGCAGAATAACCTGTGAGTGCGCAGCCATCTCCAACACTTAACAAGGACTCGCCTTGTTTGTAATCATAATTTTTTTTTAGTGTAATATAAGATGGAATAATCGCATCAGACTCCCCTTCCTGAAATCGTGCATCCGCAGGCTGCAACGTAATATTATCCGCAAGGCTCCCCGTAGCTATGCATGTAGCTGTTGTGCCAGGGTCTATAGCCAACCAAAGCCCACCGAGGTCAGGTCCGGCAAAAACGGTATAGGTTTTCTTGCCCGATTTCCGAACCCGAAAAAACAAAAACCTCGAACCGGAAAAATGGTACTCGATACTGAACTGTATCATTTGGGGCTGTCGAATTTCAGCGTAAAGGCTCTTCTCAAAAACTACCCGAAAATTAAACGCCGCCTTTCCGTTTCCCGGAGGATAGATGGTCGTTTTTAGTGGATTATTATGGGAGAACATTTTTCCATCCGAGGTCTTGAGGTAAATGCCTTCATTGACAAAATCCGGGAGTTTCGTAGCCCGAACCACCAGTTCCAAGTTCTCCCCGAGGCTCTTGCCCAAATACCAAGAAGCTGAATAATCAACTATCGCCTCAAACTGCATCTCCAACACGCTGCTGCCTTCCTCCCAAACGTAGTACGGGCCGCTCACCCTGCCTTCTTCCCGGTAGTTGGTGCTTTCATAAGTGTCGTTAGGCTTCAAGAAATCAATCTCAAAATTCTTTACTCGCCCGGTTAAGTAATGTAAGAGAAGTATTAATATTATTGAAGCGACGACAATTATTTCGATAGCCATTTGGGTTGTATTTGTTGCACTTTAACCTTGACTTCAACATTAGTAAAATTTTACAAAGTGAGCTGTTAGTCAGGCAAGTGTATTGAACGGGTATTGTTTTTTCTAATATTTTTTAGCTGCCCTATCGGCAACGGCGGGAAAGTTAGGGAGTTTTTCGAAAATAAAAGATTGATTTTCAAACTTTTCAAAGAAGTTTGATGGCTTGAACCGTTGCTGGGCCTGATTTATACAAATATTGACTATTTTGCATTCAAATAGGTGACAATTTGGGGAATTCAAATCTCTGTAAAAATGAAAATTCAAAAATACCCTGTCATTTATTTTTCCTGAGAACGAGGTTTGTGCTAATTTGGCTTTTAATTGAATCAACTCCCTTTTCGTCATGCACAGCGAACGCAAAGACCATCACTCCTCACAACCTCGTGGCATCCCAAGAGACAAGATTTTGCTTTTTGTAGGGCTTATCCTAATTGGTTCAGCTATTGGCTGGCTCCTTTTCAAAACTCCTGATGACCCCAAAGCTGTAACTGAAGTACATGAGCCTACTTTAGTGGGTACTCCATTAGTAAATCAGGATACTCCAGTTGTAAAACCTATTCAGCCAAATCCTTCACCCCAAACTCAAACCCCAGCTCCAACCCCACCTGACTTTACTGTTGCGGAAACTGAAGCAGTATCACCGCCCAAAAAGCCCACATTCGGAAAACCTACCATCGCCGACTTGGGCAACGGCTGGAAAAAGTACAAAGGCGCTTGGTTTGAAGTGGACTTCCCAGAAACCCTGACCCCAACCCCTTCGCTCAACCCGGCTTCTGGCACGGAGAGCGTTTTCTTCCAATCCGAAGACAAAACAATGGATTTCTATGCGGCGGTCACAAAACGGAGGGAAGCACCAAAAGACATCAGATTTGACAGCACGGCGGACAGTTTATTGCTTAAAAAAGAAAGAAGGCAAGGTGATTGGATTAAATGCTTCGCCCGGGACAGAAGCCATATCCGTATTTACGATGAAAACTTTGGCAAAAAAGGCAATTCCGTACTAGGGTTCAGGTTCTACAATTGGGTAATTCATGGAAATAATGTGCAAGATTACGAACGGTTTAAAAACTCATTTGTCCATTTTGGAGAGTAGGCTACTTGACCTCCACCCTCCCCCAAACTCCCAAATGGTCTGAAATCCCCCTTCGTTCCTCCAAACAGCTACACTCCTCTACAAAATCAACCACCCCGCCCTCCACGAAAGTAACCTTGCCCTTTGGATAGAAGATATTGTCAATGGCATGGTTGAGATAGTTACCATTCTTCGTCTCGCAACTTTTCTTTAAGGTAGTTGGTTGGTTTTTGACTACGGGAAGATGTCCCAACCTCTTCAACGCATCGAATGCCTTGTCACTTTCCGGCATATTAAAATCCCCTGCAACTATCAAAGGCGTAGGTGCATAGTTGGTGACAAGTCCTGGAAAATGCACCACTTCATCCTCTGGGTGGTCATTATACTTGCGGGAGTGAAAATTAGCGATGATGAATTCCTTGTCCTCGACCTTAAATCTGCCCAAATAAGGAGGCCTATCCATCTTGCCAATTAGTGAGCTTTCAAGCCAAGGTCGTCCAACCAATTTCACCTTGCTCGTTTTCCAGAGAAAGGCATATCGTTCGGTCTTATAGGGTGGGCTTTTGGTCGGGTCGCTCACCCGGTAGTCCCATTTACTGCCCATCCGGTTAAGTTGGTCGGCCAAGCGGGCAACGGCTTGGGCACCGCCATCCCCAGCGACTACTTCCTGAATGGCCACGATGTCGAAGTCTTTTACTGTTTTCGCAATGAACCTAATTTCTTCAGCGTCCTTGGTTTTGCCAAAGTCTTGGATGTTCCAGGAAAGCAACGTGAACGTCCCTTTTTGACCTTGCGCAAACAAGATGGGCATCGCCAAGAACAACAGGGCTATAAAGCAGGCAATATTTGGTTTTGTGGCGTTCATGCTTTACTCCTCCTCAAACTTCAGTCCCAATTGCCTCGCCGATTCCTTCGCAATCTTGTACGGCTGCGAAGCTTCAGTCAGCGGGTTGGCAAAGGTGGATTTTCCTTTGATGCGGATTTCTATCTCCACGTTGTTCTGCGCCAGCGGCATTACAAAACTGGTGAAAATCTGATTGTAATTCTCCACACTGACCTTACCGGAAATGGTGATGGACTTGAGGGTGCGGGTAGTGTCCCCAGGGACAGCTTGGGTTGCCCCACCGCTCGCTGGCTCATTGGCCGAATCTGTACCTTGCGGGATGGTCGAAGGTGGATATGGTGCTGACGGGGTAGTGGTAACCGGGAGCTGGTGCAAACTTTTGTCCACCAAATAATAAGTCTCGTCCGTTACATAAAAAAATGGAACAGCCTCGCCCAAGAACACCATGCTGAAGTTTTTCCCATCACCGGATGCAATGGCGATTTCCTTGTTTTGGCAATACCGCAACAGGCTTTGCTGCACGCCGGAGACGCCCGTTATCATCGGAAAATTGTCGAAGCGGATAAAAGCCTCATAAACATCCTTGGTTTTCAGCGGCTTCTCCAAAGTGGGTAGCAGGTTTTTCTGGCGAAGAAGGTTCATGCCCACAGCATCCAAAAGCAACATTTCATCCTTCAATTGCTGAAGGAGGTTTTGGTTGATTTGCAAATCGAGGCTGTCCTTGAACTGCCGGAGTATAATTTTTTCAATGTCGTCTTTTACCTGCTTGGCCACGATGGAGTAGGCTGTGACCAATGATTTATCCGCCAGCCGGTTGTAGTCGTCCTGCTCTTTGCGGATGTCGTTTTTTTGGTCCTGTTCCAATTGGCTTTTGTAGTCTTCCATGATGCGCACCCTCGCCAAGTAGTCGGTCACATCGCTTTTGAGCTGCGGGTAGCCGATTTCGGAGCAAACCAAAAACAGCATCGTGTTCCTGAAAACCCGGTCGGCATTGCCCCGCTTGGTGGCAAGTTGCTTGATGATGGGTCGGGTTTTGCCATTGACGTTCTCCGGGTTGGCGTTGTACTGCGGGTGCAGGATGACGAGCGTCGGGCGGGTTTGCTCCGGTATGTCGAAGGCGGGGTCAACCAACACGTTGAAGCCTTGCACCCTTGCCGTTTTGTCGCTGATGCGCCGCAGGATTTCCGCATGAACCTCCGCTTCTTTTACATCGCTCTTTGCCTGATTGACTAAGATATTGTGGTTGGGCTTGGTATGGTACCAGTACCGCTTGGTCGTGGTGCCAATGGAACTGTTGTAGAGGTAGTGGGCATGACCCTCCATCACGTCGAGCGCCCCGTTCACGCTGTTGTGGTTGAAGCCGTCCGGGGCGAGGATGGCCAGTTTTATCTCGTCCACGCTCAAGCCCTTGTTGGCGCCTGCGCTTCCAAAAGAACCCAACAAAATCGTCGAAGCAATCCCCTGCGTCAATTGGTGTGCGCCGTATTCCTTTTTCTCTTGGTCAATTTTGAAGGCATTGGACGAAGACCCCGACACATCGGCGGAGATGACCGCATCCCAGCCATTGCCGTACAGCTTTTTCAACTGGCTGCTCAGGGCGTCCAAATTGGAAAAATTGACATGGGCGGTTTGTACCAAGCCCATCGAGCCGGGCATGGAACCCTGCCGCCGCCAAAGGTCGGAAACGATGGAAGCCAATAGCCGCAACACGCCACGGGTGCGCTGGAAATCATGGTGGCTTGCCCAGCGGGTACGAAAAATATCAATCAATTCCGGGTGAAAAGGGTATGCCTTCCGCATCAAATCCTTGTAGCCAGACTTGGATGCATACGAAGGCAATTCATCCGACAAGTTCTGATACAATTGAAAATAGGTTGAAATAACCCGCTCTCGCTCCTCCTCACTTCCGAGGTCTTCAAACAAACGGCGTCGAATGACCTCGAAAATCTCCTCGTCGCTCACCGGCTTGGTGTCTTTCCCCACCCGACTGAGGCGGTTGGTCAGGCTCACCAATATCTGCGAGGCATTGGGCGAAGTGGCCACCTCTACCACACTGGCTGGCAAAGTGGCGACCATCACGCAATGGTTCGTGCCAGCCACTGCCTCCGAAAGCTCCTGGATAAAACTGATGGTCTGGTCGGCAAGCGTAGAAGCGCCCACCACTTCGCCGGAAGCGCTCACGCAGTAGTCCGCCAACTCGTCGAGCAGGATGAGCGAAGGCTGCGCCATTTCCAGCAGTTTTTTGAACAAGCCCTTGGGCGCTGTCCGGTGCTCGTCGTTTAGCCGGACGATTTCATAGCCCGCCTTGCCGCCCAATTGGTAAGCCAATTCGCCCCAAAGCGTTCGGATATGGATGCCGTCCACTTTGCGCCCCTGCGTAGGGTCGTTGGTGGCATTGGTGAAAACAGCAACATTGGCTTTGTCAAACTTTGGTGCTCCCGTAAACTTCACCAGTTCGTCGGTGTAAGGGCTGGAGGTTGCCTTTTTGCCCCAACGGGCAAGATGGTACAGGGAAATCAAAGCATGCGTCTTGCCGCCGCCGAAGCCCGTTTGCAACGAGATGACCCGGTTTTCGGCATCCTCTTCGCCGTTCAACCCCTTCACCACCTGCCGGGCGATATTCTTCAAGCCTTCCGTGAAATAGGTCTTCGAGAAAAAAACCTCCGGGTTGTTATAGACTTCTTTCCCTTCGCCAGCCGCCACTTCTGCCAGGTTGGCGGCAAACACCGACTCGTCCAGAATGCCCTGTTGAATGTCCCGGTGCGGGGTGATGACCTTAAACCAGGGGAGTATTTGGCTCATTTTTTATTATTTTCCGTTTGAATGGTTTTGTCCGTTTGTTGCTGCAAAGATGGAGAATGGTCAAGTCTTTTAAGCTACCAATGCAAAATCTGTATCCTGAAATCCATCTCAATATCATTGTCCACAATATACCTCGCCTCATTTTCAAATTCATGCGCAAAGTCCCAAGCCGTCTGTTTTTTCACCTTCCCTTTTAGTGGGTCAATGAAAATCACTTTCGACTTTTTGTAATCAATATCGCCCTTGCCATCGTATTTCACTTCAACACCGATTAGCAATTGAGCATGTGGACTGAACTGTTTGGCAGTGCTTGAAATCGTCACCCAAACGGGACCATGCTGCTGCATGAGTTCGATATAAACTTCCAGCATATGGTTCGCCGGTGGCAGTGATTTAAACCCCACCACCCGAAGAAACTCAATCTTCTCCTCTGCCGACAAACCTGAGTTTTCCCGAAAAAGATTGACCCAACTCTCACCATGTTTCCCCAAAGCCTCCTCGATGGTATAGGTTTTATTGTCTTTCCAGCAGTACATCATGGCAGTGACCGTAGCCCAGCAATCATTCGATTTGGGCTGTTTCATCTTCACCAAATTGCCTTCAACCCTGAAGTTGAAGTCCTTCTGGGGTTGCTGACCAAAATCTGGTTGCCAGGCTACGGCTGCTAAAACTAAGAATAATAGGTACTTCAATTTGCTCAATTGTTGAAATTGATATTGATAGAAATTGCTCCAAAAAAGCGGCTTCTGCCACTTGGAACAGTTCCCAAATCATATCCACCTCCAAGCATCAAAAGATTTTGAAAAAAGCCAACAGTCATTGCTGGTGAAACATCAATCGCAGTGTTCCCGTCAAAATTGCCAGCAACCAAAACTGTGAGAGGAGACCAACTAAACTTAGACACCCATTTACCTTTTTTAGGGTTGTCCTCATTAGATTCCCACACCAATTTCTGATAGGTAATGCCGCCTCCTGCCGAAGTTAGCATATACCCATCAATTGATGCATTGGGTCGTGAGGATTCTACCAATTTTAATGCTGGGATAGTAGCCGCAGGTCGCCAGTCCCATTTAGTGCGGCTACCGCCCTCCGCCTGCAACTCCTTGTCAGTGAGTGGTGGGATTGGCGAAAAAAACTTCTTTAAAGCGCTTTGGCTAAAAGTCGAGACACTGCCAATGCAAAGGATGAAAAAAACAAACAAGGTTTTCATTGTAAAAAGTTTTAAGGTGAAAAAAAAATATGGTTTATGCTTATGTCAAATCTAATTTGGCTTGCTTGCCGCCCGCACCTTCCGCCTTCCCAGCCTCCCGCACCAAGCTATCCCTATCCGCCAGCAGCCCCGCCGCCTGCTTGTGGTCGTCCACCTCGGAGGGAAGCACCTCGGCGAGGGACACCAGCACCCGCCACAGCGGATGCTCTGCACTGGGTGCCTGCTTGCCGATGTATTGGAGCAGTTCGCCCCGGTTGCCCGACTTGTAGAGGTGCATGAGGCGGTGCGCCTGGTCAATGGCGAAGCTGTTGCCTGCCATGCCGAGGTTTTTGTTCTCTGCCATGCGCTCGCCGAAGGTGGCCAGCGTTTGCTTGTTGCCCTGCGTGACGAGCAGGTGGTGGCGCATGAGTTCGTTCACATCGGTGTTCAGCCCGATTTGCGTCACCTTGCGCACGGTGTCGTGGTCAGCCTGCGTGAAGCCGAAAAGTTGCAGCCAGCCGATGTAGAAGCGGGTGTAGTCGTCGGTGTCAATATCGCTCACGATGGCGTTGAAGGCGGACTCCCTCGCCATTTCCAGCAGCTCGGCCACCGTGACGGCGTCGCCGTTGGGCTTCTCCACTTTCTCGTACTTGCCGAACTCGCTCACCGCCTGCCCAAAACAAGCCGTGAGCAAATCGGCACCCCGAAACCCGTAGGCGTACAGCTCCTTAACCTCCCGCCGGATGGTGGCCTCGATGGCTTGCCGCACCTCCCGGTAGTCGCCGTAGCCCTGCTTTTGCGAGGGGCGGCAGGTGACGGTGACGGAGGAGGAGAGAAACCCCTTGTCTGTTTTCAAAGCGCCAGTCATCTCGGTATCATTTGCCCAACTGGCAGTGATATTCATGTTTGCTTTCAAAATAGAATTACAAAGCGTTGTCCAAGCCTCTGTGCTTTGGTGGGCAAACATAACGCTTACCAGTCCTTCTGTTTGAACTTCAATGGCTTTGAAAATACTCAATAGCTTTTCTTCAAAATGAGTTTTTGCATTCACCATGCCGCCATGGTGGTATGCCATAGCGGTACATTCTTCTGATTTTGGGCTTTGAGGAAATGCAAATATTAATGGATACACATCAACAAGCGTCCTTTTGAACCAAACATAGAAAAAGTCGGACAAGTCGGCATAAGCAATGGCGTCGTAATATGGAGGGTCAGTTACAACTGCATTTAATGATTTTGGCTCAAACTGTTCTTTTTCCCCACTTGATGAATTATTGCAAAATGTTGAAAAGGGAATATTGCATTCTGACTCAATATACCTTATTATCCAATCCAATTGATTTGCGCCGCTTCCCGAACTATCACAGAATGGATTACTTTCAGGATAGTCGAAAACCATTGCTATCGCTTGCCTTCCCATCGTTCTTTCGAGCGTTTCTCGACCTGTGTGCCATACACCAAAAGATGTATTTGCGACCGCAATCCTATTTAATAAAATGGAAAGATAAATCAATATTGAGTTCCCGTAATCATTGGTTTCATGTGCAAAAACGTCTTTTATTTTTTGCAATTGCGAAGCAAAATTTTGAAGCGTAAATATTTGCCGAGCAGAAAACAATTGCCCATAAGTATCAAATCCCCAAGGGCAAACATCAAACTGTTTGGTATTGCCAGCGGGCAATTTTTCAGGGATGGAATTTCTTAGGTCTGGAATATTGGCCAGCGGGGTAATATCCGTATCATTGGCAGTCCGGTAGGTTTTACCGTTTTCTCCTTCGTGTATCACGGCAATCATGCGCTCCGTGATTTCGCCAGCCAGAAACTGGCGCTTCAGTTCAGCGTTTTGGGTGACGTTTTTGCAAATGGGGCATTCCAAGTTCTTCCTGCTTTTCACCCAGCCTTCCTCAGTTGTGGCTGTTGTGCGAATATCAAAGTCAATCTTAATGCCTTCAATTTTTGGAACCAGGCTCACTTTTTTTTGAGGCTTGTCCACCAAGGCAAACTGCCGCAACAGTGGCACTTCCGCCCCACACGAAGGATTGGCACATCGGGCCACCCGTGCCCAGTAGTAGGCGATGGGCTCGTTCCCTTTTTCGTCGGGCGGGTAGAGGTGGCCCACCTCTGCCTCGGTCATGGCAAGCAGTTTTTTCGCATAAAACGCCACATCGAAAGACAGTCGGTTGGGTATCTCCACTTCTTCGCCGAAGACCCAACTGCCCGCCGAGCGCAACCGTTCCAGTTCCTCCTCGCCGTACAGCCGCAGGAACTCGGCGGCGCTATAGGTGATGGGCTTGCCGTAGCGCTGCGGGAATTCCAGGCTGCCCTTTTGGATGATATGCGCCACGGGGTTCAGGTCGTTGCCGAAACTGCGGCAGCCGAGGCGGGCGGCTTCGAGCGGAATGGCACCACCCCCGGCAAAGGGGTCGAAGACCCTCGGCATCCGGTCCAGAAAGGCTTCGATGGCGTTGTGCAGTTGCTGCTCCAGCGCCTGGTTTTCGGGCGTGGCGAGGTGGCGGTCGGGGGTTTCGTAGAGCGCTTTTTCAGCGTCCTTGATGGCTTGGTAGCATTGGTCGAACTCGGCGAGGAACTGCTCGGCGGTGGTATCCGGCTGCTTGGGAGCATTCTGTGCCACCCATATCAGCTTGCGGGCGATGCCGAGTATGCGCTCGTCGTTCTTGCTCTCCCATTTGATGAGCGAGTGGGGGCTGAGCTGGTTGCCGGAGGCCACGGTCTTTCCCTGTTTTTCTGCCCGCACGAACTCCTCGGAGAACTTTCCGATGAACATGAGCAGTCGGTTGTGGGCGTTGTCGGCCAGCGGGTCAACGGCGGGCGTGAAGGGGATGTCGTCATAGGGCTTGTAGTGCGAGCCGCCAAGAAGGAGGTGTACAGATTCCACGAAGGCGGGCGGACAATGCTCATCGAGCGGGTCAGGCACCAAGCTGGCGAAGACCACCGCCCGACAAACAGGCAGCGGTCGCCTTGCCCACCACAGGTGCAGCGTGGAGATATGTCCATGCCGGATGGACTTGTCCCGCACGCTCTCCGCCGATACTTCCTTGACGGGCAGGGCTACTTCGATGAGTTTTTTCGGTTGGGTCATGGTGTTATCTCATTGTCTATCAAGTTCAGGATGCCAGCATTGACCTTGGCTTTATCTAAAGAATATTGGTCACGGCTAATGAGCGAGAGGTTTACTCTTTCCTCGATTTCCCGCAGTTTGGAGAAAAACATGACGGCAGTGTTCAGCGCAGATTTGTTGTCTTCTTTTTGGAAGAACAACTTCAAGCCTTCGAGGCATTTTTCTGGTTTGTCCTCGGCGATGAGTGCTTTCAGGTGTTGCACGGCGAGCGCAGCCTTTTCTCCCGATTGTTGCTGATTGCTGGGCCCAGCTGATGAAATAGTCGTGTTTCCAATGGTTATATTATTCGAGTCCTTTACGACGTTTCCTTTGTTGCTTTTGATGATATCGCCCATGTTATTTCTGGTTTAGGTAATCGAGTAAGTGATCGAATTTTTCTTCTGGTTGCTGAGGTTTCGGTATGGGTTCAGGTTCTGGTCGAGGCTCATTCAAGTCCAGTTTGTCCTCGTAAATATTGGTATTGCCGATGGCCACATTGTCCGATTGGTGGACGACGTTGCCCGTATTGCCTTCGATGATGTCGCCGTAGGCGGGTTCAGCGGACTTGGCTTCGGGCTTTGGCGGTTCCACATAGGCAGGTTCTGCCTTTGGTGGTTCGGGCGCTTGGTATTCGTTGCGGTTGGTGCAGTTGTAGCTGTCCTCGTGGCGGGGCGGAGTGGGTTGGGGCTTAGGTTCTTCGTAACGGGAATAAACGGGTTCTTGAGGCTTGGCCTCGTAGGCGGGGTTCTGGTCGTAGAAGTTTTCTTGGCGGGGCGGTTGGTATGCCCTGTTGTCGGTTTGATGAGGGGGAGTGTTGACGGTGGTGTTGCCGATAGTTGTATCTTGGGTTTTGTTCAACACATTTCCGGTGTTCCCGGAGATTTTGTCTCCAAAAATGGTTTCTATTTGGGAATTGTCGTGGTAAGTGATGTCGTGAGTATGGAAATTGGCTTCAATAACCTGAAAGCTGACGTCGTTCATTGCCCTTGTGATTTGGTTGAAAAGCCGCCAAATGAAATCCTTGCTGTTGGTCAGCAGGTTTTCAGCCTTGCCGGAGGAGGTTTCTATAATCAATCCATAGAAGTCTTCATGGACTTCTTTTTTTGTGTGCCTTTCGTAATACCCATAACCTGCGATGCAAGCCGCCACGATAAAGCCAAATGAAACGATGGTTGACAATCCCGAAATTCCACTGACAAAATAGGAAAGTATCAGCAAGCCGATTGCTGCCAAAGTTGCCTTGGTTAAAATATCATCCTTGACTTTGAAAACAGGCTTGGTGGTTTCCCGAAAGCCGTACTTGGCTATTTTGGTCACATTGCTCAATTGGATGGTCTTGCCATCATAGGTAATGGTGCGCTTGGTGAAAATAAACTCCGAAACGTTGAAGTTTTCAGGAACCTCACCGTCTTTGGGTGCTGAAATTTGATGGTGATTGATTCTGGTAGGTGGCATTGCATTTGATTTTGAGTGAGAAATATGGGTTTGGTTAAATTTTAGATTTCCATTCCTCCATTTTCAGGAGGTACTGCATCCCTTTCGGTATTTCCTGAAAGCGCAGCACCTTCCCTGGGTTTTGTATCCGGTACATTTCCGGCTTCGATTTGCAGTGTATGACTATATAGAGCCACGCACTGTCGCCCAATTGCGAGAGGCGGTTCATTTCGTTTTCAGAAACCATCACATCGCCGTCGGCACTCCTGCCCTTCACCTCGATATAGCGCTTTATTTGGGCGGGGTCAATGCTGCGAATATCGTAGCCTTCGTTATTGGCGGACACATCTTGGGGTATCCAATTATTGTCCCATTCATATTGCATAGCGATTTCCATAGCGATGGCTTCCACTTCATCGTCCCGGCTCATGCCGTAATGGTTTTTGTATTCTACTGCTGTAAGCGGTAGCACGTAGGCACACCCCAGTACTTCGGGCGTCTTCAGGGAGAGATGGAGCATGTGGTCGAGTCGGTCGAGCCGCTCCTGTTTTTTGCGGAGTAGGGCCTGTATTTTCGCTTGCTTTTTGTTCAGCTTGTCCTCCACCGCTTTTTTGCCCAGTAGCAGTTGGCTTTGCAGTTCGTTGACCTCGGCGGTAAGGTCGAGGATGATGCTTTCAAAAGCGGATTGCAGGTACTCCTTGCGTTTCAGCACGTCGGCTTCCACCTGTTCACGGGTTTCTTCAAGCTGCGGCAAGGTTATCTCATTGAAACACCACTGAATAACCTCGTCGTTTTCCACGGGTTCTTGCGGCGCTACCAGCTTTGCGAATTCGTTGGGCGGGTGCAGGTCGAGCATTTTGGCGGGTGAAGTGATATGGAACGTTTCGCCCGGTTTGCCGCATACCAGCGCCAATATTTCGTTGGCAACGCTTTCGTTTTCACGGGTCGGGCGGTGGTCGAGCACCTGCGACTTGACGAAGAAGGCGAAATAATCGGCTTGGTCGTCGGGCGAAATCAGCACCGTGCCTTTCAGCATGTCTTCCCGGTACGAGCGCCGCACCACTTTGATAAGGCTGTCGAAAACAGGGTTGCCGGGATTGATATAGTGCAGCTTCCCATAATCCGGCGATTGCTGGGCATCGAGGAACACCTGCTTATCGAAGCAGAAGTAAATATCCCGGAGGTCGGTGGAAATATTGTAGTCCTTGCGCAATGCCAGCACAATATCTTCCGGGAGTTTTGAGATGCGGAAAATGGAAGGCTTGATTTGCAGATATTCGCCACCCAATTGTTTGAATGCCTTTTCAAAAAACAGGCGGATGTAAATGGGTTGGAGCCGCTTCTCGTCCGAGTTTTCCTTGAGCCTGCGGGCATCCCGGTAATCAATGGAACTGTAGCCGAGGCTTTCTTTTTGTTCCTTTATTTTATCGGCAAACTTGATTTTCAGTTGCTCCGTGGATTCCTCCAGGAGTACATTGAATTTGTTTTCTTTTCCATTAAGAACCGAATCCACGATTTCGTCGAGGTTGACGCCTTCAAAAACATCTTGGATGACGTCGTACACCCGGTCGTCACCCATTTGCTCCCGGATGATGTCGAGCTTCAGCAGCAGTTTTTCCAGCACCATGCCTTCCCTTGTGTTGTGCGCCACCATGTTGAAAACCAGCACGTTCTGCTTTTGCCCGTAGCGGTGGATGCGCCCCATGCGCTGTTCGAGGCGGTTGGGGTTCCAGGGGATGTCCCAGTTGATGAGCAGGCGGCAAAACTGGAGGTTGATGCCTTCGCCCGCTGCGTCGGTAGCGATAAGCACTTGGGCGTCCTTTGCAAAATGTGCCTGCGCCTGCCTGCGCTCGTCCACCAATTTTCCACCATGAATAGTGGCCACCTGATAGCCGTAGCTTTTGGTCAGGCGACCTTCCAAGTAATCCAGTGTGTCTTTGTGTTCGGTGAAAATGACCAATTTTTCGTTCTCGTGCAGCACTCCTTCGTTTTCGAGCAGGCTGCGCAGTTTAATGAATTTTTGTTCTTCCTGCTGATTTTGATAAAGCTCCTTTGCCAGTTCGTGCAGCCCTTTTACCTGCTCTGCTTCTTCCTTCAATTCACTCGGGCTTTTTGCGGTGGTAAACAATTTGAACTTGCGTGGGTCGGCAAGGATGGACTCCAATTTTTCCCGGTCGTCGTCTTCCAGTTCCTCAAACTCGTCGAGGTTCTCCACTTCGTAATCCTCCAGGTTATGCCGCTGCTTCCAAAGAGAAGGGTTCTCACGAATGGCATCCAACACACCCATCAAGGCATCATAGCGGTTTTTCAAGGTCCGCATGATGGCATAAATGGAACTGGTCAGGCGTCGCTGCATCACCATCAGTGCCAACGAAACATGGATGTTGGAGTCGAGCCGGGCTTCTTCCTTTTTCTTGGTGAGGTAATCCGTGACCCGGTTGTAGAGGTTTTTTTCCTCCGGTGTGAGGTCATACATGACCGTTCGGGTTTGGCGCTCCTTGAAGAGCGGATTGCCCTCCCAATCTTTCATTTCCTCCTTCAGTCGTCGGATAAAAAACTTATTGGCACCACTTTCACCGATTGCTTTAATCCGCTCCGTCACGAGGCTATCGGAAGCAAAGATGTCCGGGTCGAGCAGTTGGAGCAAGTTCTTGAAAGTGTCTCGTCTGCCTCGGTGCGGGGTGGCAGTCAACAAAAGCAAATTTTCGGTCAAGGAAGAAATATGGTGAACCGCTTCGTAACGCTTACCAACATATCGTTTTGTGCCGTAATCGTATGCTGAAAGCTTGTGTGCTTCGTCCACAATGACCAAATCCCATCGGGTGTCTTTTACCACATTTATTACGTCTTCATTTCTGATAAAATCAATGGAAGTGACCAGTAGGTTGGAACTGTTGAAAACATTGGGGTCGGAGTTGAATATTGCCCGATTTACCAGCTTGAATGGAATGTTGAATTTCAAGCCCATCTCATCCTCTTGCCACTGCTTGGTCAATCCACCGGGCGTGATAATCAAAACCCGCTCGACCAGTCCCCGCATCATCATTTCTTTGAGGAGTAAACCCGCCATAATTGTCTTTCCCGCTCCGGTATCATCTGCCAACAAGAACCTAATTTGAGGCAATGGCAAGAGGAACTTGTAAACGGCTTCCACCTGATGGGGCAATGGGTCAACGATGCTACAATTCACAGCGAACAAGGGGTCGAACTGGTAAGCAGAATGAATCCGTTCGGCTTCGGCGTACAGACAAAACCGAACTGGGTCGCCAGTGAAGTTGGAGCTGCCTTCTTTTGTTAAAACTTCAAGGGAGTTGAAAGTGGATTGGTCTATGACGACATTGCTCCGAAGTTTAGAGTTCACCCCGGTGTAATGGATGGAGAGCATTGAGCCAAATACTAAAATTTTATCCACCGTTACTGACTCGGTAGGTATTAGATTTTTGATTATTTGGCCGGGTTGAATGGTCATTCTTAGTAGGTTTACATATTGCTATAAATACTATTCTTGGTTTATACTTAAGTATTGGCACGAAGGTAACACAGAATGGAATCTTTTTAAATATTTAGTGCAAAAAATGTATGAGCCTAAAAGATTGCTACTTCTTTGGTAATTTCAAATAGTGCTAGCCACCACGCTGTTCCGGCTTCTCAAACACCTTCTCACGGAGTATTTCCAAAAAAGGCTTGTTTTGAAGCTTGCTCTCCACCCAAATGGAGATTTCTTCATGGCCGGGAAGTTTTTGGGATTCGAAGTGTTTGAGTTCTTCCTTGAACTGTGTGAAAATGGTTTTCTTGTCCTGTTTCTTGGCTGCAATCTGTTTTAAGAAATAGGTGACTTTACCTTCGAAATCGTGTTGCTTGTCCTCTTTTTTGAGGTGGTACTCGAATGCTTTGAAGGCGTTGTCAATGTAGAGATGTTCACCTTTATCCGTGAAAATCAGCAGTTGAACAAGCCTGGCAAAGAGCTGTACTTCCTTTCGCTGGTCGGTGATGTTCGAAGACTGTATTTTAGCGACCCAATGCAGCACCTCGTCATACATGCCGAGGGCGAAGAACATCACTACCGAATTATGGATAATCGAAAGCTCCCTTGACTTGACGATTTTGTTACCATGCTTTTTTAATCCGTTTTCTATTTCAGTGGCCAACGACTTGGCCTTGGTGACCGTCGCTGTTGCCTGCCCGAATATCTCTTTGTTCATAAAATAGAGTTGCTCCAGGAAGCAGATGTTTTGAAAGGCTTCGGCTTCTTCGTAAAGGCTACGGGTAGGGGTTGTCTTTAGTTCCTCCAGCAATGGCTCGAAAGGGCCGTAGTCCCTGGTCATATGGCAACTGACGAGGTAATTGGAGGTGTAGATAATGTATGTTGAAGGGTATTCTTCCTTGAAATGCGGGTATCCAATCCAGACGTCCGACAAGCTTTTGTAATATCTTTTCGCTGCAACTGGGTCGCCTTGCATGAATGAAAGCATGGCCCAAGTATGATAAAAGCTGATTTTGGATTGAAAAGTAGCTGGCATTCCTTCATCTTGTAGCAAAGGTTCATCCAGCATGGCAGCCAGTTTTTGTTGCGCCGATTCGCTCCTTGCTCGGTTGTCACGCCTGTAAAATGCCAGCATCCTTTGCCGCAAGTCGCTATATGCAACGGTATTCTGAATCAAGTGTACATACCTATCCATTTCCGCCTTCGTCTTATCCAACCTATCTTCTATCAAATTGGTGCTGGTTCTGGCGTACAATACCCGCTCCATTTCCAGCACTTCAACAATGGTTGTGTATCGCTCGTACTTCAAACAAGCAGCCTTCAAGGCTTCCAGTTTTTTCATGCACATATCGTACAGGCCCTTTTGTTCCAGCAGCCGGGCTTCGGACATCAGCGCCGCTATTTGGTCTTCAATATTGTTTTTCTCCCGAAGCCCTCGGAGCGATTTCAGTATCAGCCCAGTCAGGTAGTTCTTCATCACATGGAACTGGCTTTGGCTTATCTTGTTCTTGAGCCGCCCTTTCAGCACCGCCTCGTCGTAACCAAGTGCTTCCCCTTCTTTCTGTTGTGCCGCTACCAGAGATTCCATCTCGTCGAAGAGGAGGAGGTAGTCCTTTTCCCCTTTCTGGAGGGAGGCATGCATCTTGAAGTACCTTTTTTCGGCCTTGGTCAAGGATTTTATCAAATTAAATAGGTCGTCGGAAACCTGCATGTTTTTGTTGTTTTTGTTCTGAAATGGCCGAAATGTAAGGGTTTTTTGTAGAAACGAAGATTTGGGTTTTTACGGATGGGCAGAATCTTTTCCATTCGGGCTGCTGTGTGTGTTTACATTTGTACCATCAGTTGAGCGAAGAGGCAAACAGCGCTGATTGAACAGCGTGAAAGTCTTTTGGCTTGGCGAAGTTTACAAAATAACCTACAGACCTTATGGCTTGGCAATTGCAATCTTCGGTACATGGGAAAATAAGGCGGTTATTGATGGTGGCAGGAAATGCATATACCGAAGAACTATGGAAGATAATTCTAGAAATGTATTATAAGAAGTCCGATCACACTCAACTAGTTATATTTTGTAACACTTGGGAAAACCGTTTAGATATTGAGAAATGGTTATTGAGAATGGACAACTATATTACAACCACTTCGGACGCCAATGACAATGACCCCACAAAAATAATTATTTTGCCTCCAAATGAACGTAGGCATACTACTCAATTTGAAGCTTGGGCAAGAGATCCATTTCTAGTCCTTAGCTCAAAAGGTTTTAAGGATAACGAAGTTTCTTTACTTGAAAGTGGTAGTGAAATTGATATTGATATAGTTTCTTGGTTGTCTAAGCATGGTTTTGCTAATAAATACCAAAGTGAAGGCTGGTTAAAGTTTGCTGGAGGAGATGTATTATCAGATGGCAATTATGCTATTATCGGTCATGGAACTCTAGAGCGAACAAAACAATTTTTTGCTACCAGAGAAGGAACAACATCGGATGGGTGGGATGAGATTGTCAAACAGAAAATAGCATGGTTATTTGGTTTTTCGACTGAAAAATTGATCACTATATCTGTTGAAGGCTTAAAGAAAATGGGCGATATTGGAGTATTATTTAAGTTAGAAAGCTGGTTCTCTTCACCAACAATTAAAAACAAAGGTAATTCTACTAATAACAACTTTGCCCATATAGACCTTTTCTTAACGCCTACTGGTATTGTTTCAAACGACCAATGTAACAAGCCCGTATTGTTTTTGGCAAAAGTTGTCAGTTATAGCTCTTGCGACTTTAACATTGAAAAATTGAACTACGCTTTAGATATTTTGGAATGCAACTTAAGCAGTAAGTTTTTGGTTCTAAGGAACGAGCTACCTTGGGTAGAAATTCCAGAAAAAGATTGGATATTTTTATTTTATAACAACTGCTTAGTGGAAAATTACAGTGCAGAAAAAACAGTTTGGCTGCCGTGCTATTTGAAATCATTTGAAAATGGCAATCCAATTAAAGAAAAAATTAATGAAAGTCAAGATTGCAACGTTCAATTATGGAAAGCTATAGGCTTCAAAGTAAAATTCATTGAGGCAGACTTTATACCGATTTCAAAAAAAAGAGGTAGTCTTCACTGCCTTACCAATGAATTAATCAGGACAGAAACCTAATTTTTAACAATTAAAATTAATTAAAATGTGCGCAAACAACTGTATTGGAAAAACAATAGACCTCACTGTTAAGGGAAATGGTTTAATGCAACAGGAATTCCAATTTCCAAAACTTGATGAGGCAACTAACTATAGCATCCTTGAGCTAAGGGATACTTTGGTAGCTGCTCCTAACAATCTACTCTGTTGTCAAGATATTGGTCAAACCAACATTGGAATTAGAGTTGTTTTTGGTGGAATTACAGGTCTAATTCCACAGCTAGAAATGACCCAACCAATACCAAACAGACCTTACACCATAGTGGTTTCAACGACAACAATCAATAAGCCAAGAGTTGCCGTTCTCAAAGAAAATGACAACTTCTTTTTTATTGGCATTGACGATGTCCGGGGCAGCTATGATACTCGTTTCGCATTCTTTAGATTCAAACTTTACGATACAAATCATAATAATGCAGGAGTAAATATACAATTCCTGCAAAATAGTTTAATAATTAGTGGTGGATACTATTGATAACCCATTTATGTTATACCCATGACCATCCTCCTCATCTCCTCTTCCCCCCTACTCATGGAACAAGTCGAGACGGAGCTAGCCACCCGTATGCCTACCGTGAGGGTCATCGGCAAGTGCTATACCCTGCGGGATGGCATACGGGCAGCCCAAGCGCTGCTACCTGGTGTGGTGCTGCTGGATGGGGACATGGATGGCGTAGCAGGCATGGGCGACATGGAAATGCTGATAACTAAAGGCAGCGTGTTGATAGTACTTGTATCAAAGGGAACGCCCCTTTCATCGGAAAAAGCCATCGCCATGTACATTTTGGAGAAGCCATTTGATGTGGAGGCGTTTGCCGAGTTGATGGATAGTTGCTGACAACCAACGTTTTAAGCCACATTTTGAAACACTGACAGCTCACTGGCAAGCAGCACTGCTCGACCTGCTTGCCAGCGGCCTGCCCTACAAGCTCATTGCAGACAAGCTGGGTATCACGGAAGTCACGGTGAAGCAGCATATACACCAGATTTACCAGAAAATGCAGGTGAACAATCGGGTGGAGGCGGTGAACCGGTATTTGGGGAGGTAGGGAGATTCTATTATTCTGAAATCATCATTGAGGAAAGACGGCTGGCCAAGTTGCATGCGACTTGGGTTGCAGTGTTTTGTCCAATTGAAACCGGGATTCCTTTTTTAAAATAAACAATATGTGGAGCAGCAACCACAATAAAAACGGGCGTTACCTGAAAAGCCTTATGAGTAGGGGAAAAACAATTATATCATGGCAATTACATCAAAACAGTTAGAGCAGTTCAGCGAAAACTCGCTGAACGTAAGCAACGCAATCAGCCTTGCAAATCAAATTAGTTCAGACCTAACGGTAAATGGGATTTTCCCGAACGGCGACAAAGGTGATTTTTCAAACCCAGACACCAAGAAATTTAACGAAAAGTGGTGTAAGGTATGGAAGGTGTTGAGCGTTCTTTTGGGATTTGCCAAAACCTTCACCAATGATAAAGTTGACAAGGCAATAGACGCCTTGATTCTTTTGGGGGATACTGTCTGCAAAACAAAAGAAGCATGATTTTCTTCGAGTAGTTAATTCAAGCTGAACAACGCTAAAACCCGCTCCCTGCTCCTGCCTTCACTGGCAGGACGGGGAACCTTTTTTCAAAATTCAAAACCCTCATCTTATGAAAAGCACTACATTGACATTAATTTTTCTATTTTTAGTGGGCTGGATTGATGCCCAAACGGGGCCTACATTTTTAGGGAGTAGTTCATACCCAGTATCATCCAACTGTGGGAACGGCAATCAAGATGAACATGCCGATTTTGTCCTCCCAACCAGTGACGGTGGCTACCTAATGGTCGGCTCTTATGAATGTGGGTTTGGTGACTGGGATGGTCGGGTCATTAAGGTCAATTCAACAGGGACAGTTGTTTGGGAGGTAAAGTCAGGTGGCACTGGTTATGACTTCCTGCGCTCAGCTGTGGAGTTAAGTGATGGCTATGTGGTCGTTGGTGAATACGAATACAATGGGTTGCCAACCCTTTGGGTGCGTAAATACACGCTAGCCGGGGGATTCGTTTGGGGATATTCTTACTCAAATCCTACTAACCCAAGTTGGTCTCAATCTGGATTCACAGTTACTACCACATACGGCGGCAATATTATCGTTGGCGGTGCCTATGCTGGATTTGTTACACCACTGCCCATTCCAACCCCTCCCAACCAAGCAGGCCGTGTGTGGGTCATTGACCAAAACGGGAACATGATAAATAATGGCGTAGACGCTGGAGGATACGTGGTGCTGAAAATCGAAAAAAGCTCCGATAATTCATCGTATTATGTTTTCGGGGAACAATTCGACAATACAGAGCAAGCATGCGCCAGCGGACCGGGAGTATATGTTGTAAGCAACCTTCCGTATGGGTTCAATTCTTTTTCTGGTTACTACAGTGATGTTAGAGTTGACAAGCTAAATAGTCAATTAGTGTCAATTTGGGTGAAAACTTTTGGAGGAGTTACACCAGATGGATTTATTGATGGAATAGCCACCCCAGATGGAGGCTTTGCTTTAATCGCAAGTACTAATTGTATTGCTACAAATGGAAATTCGGGCCAAAATAATGTTGCTTCATTTAGCCATCCTTGGTGGATGCTGAAAGGCAATAGTAATGGTAATCTTACTTGGGTTGAAGCTATCGGATTCAATTTCGTGGATGCAGTAAGATATCCATTTGCACTTTCAAATACCTGTGACGCCAATTATGTGGTAGGATTTAACAGTAACGGATTGTTAGGAAGTTCTATAGCTATTGACAAGTTCAATCCACAGCCTGGGGTTTCATTTTGGACCAGTTCTTCAACTTTAATTCAGTCAACTCAATATGGCAAGAGTTTAGCGAGAACTTCTGACAATAAATTTGCTGTTGTTGCTGACGTTTTCCCAATTAACAATGGAATAAACAATGATTTTGGTCTATATCGATGGAATCAAGACCCTGGTTGTAACCCCTGTGCAAATGCAGAATCAATCTCATGCGGCATCAAAAAAAATGGAGATACAACAAATGGAGCAAGCAACTTTAATGCAGCCAACTATGCGGGCTGCTATCAAGGCTCCAGTAATTTTTCAGGTCCTGACAAAATATATTCCGTCATTAAAAGCAGCAACTCAGGTGACCTAGTGGTCAATTTATTCAGCCAGGGCATTGACCACGATATTTTCCTGTTCAACCCCTGCAATGGCACGACTATGACCTGTATAGGCGCTAGTATCAATTCAGTAGATCCCGTCACAGGGTTGAATCAAGAAGTTATCAGAATACCAAATGCGGCATCAGGAACTTACTATATTGTGGTGGACGGAGATGATGCTTCTCAACAGGGACAATTTACACTGACTGTCACCTGTGGAAACCTCTCATGTGCTGGGGCCTGGGTTATGACTTGCGGTGCGATTTTGAACGGCCAATCAAATACAACGGGAACAAACAATGTCAGCGCTTATTGTGGCCAAAATGGCACTGGACCGGGAGGTGGGTGTACGGGATTAGAACGGGTTTATACCTTTTCATTAACCCAGCAGCAGTCAGTAACGATAGACCTGACTGGCGTAGATTCCAACGAAGACTTTGAACTATTTTTGTTTGGTGGGTGCAACCAAAACAATTGTATTGCAAGCAGCACCAATTCCTATGGCGTCAACGAACATATTGCAACCACCTTGCCTCCAGGTCAATATTATATTGTCGTTGATGGTTGGCATGAGACTTCAGGGCTATACAACCTGTCCCTCTCTTGCTGCCCAACCCCCACCTACAATTTCAACTGTGGCACCATTAACTACACGCAAGCAGGAGGCACAAATAATCCGCTCCAATACACCTTCACCTCCACAGGCCAAACGATGGCTCCGGGGTACACCTGGCAGGTGGGAACTGCTCCGTCGAACTACCAAAATGTGATGGGCGCTACGACCCCAACCTTACCTTATTTGTTCTCTTCGACGGGAACTTACGATGTATGCTTCCCAATCGTCGGTACATCTGGTTGTGTTGAATATTGCTGCCGGAAATACTGCATCGCCCCACCGGTTAACTGTGAAGGCAGCATACAGTACTCGTATAGCAACAACCAAATGGTGTTCAATCTACAAAATGCCAGCCAGTACACTGGCATCACTTGGGCTTGGGACGATGCGCCCACCACCACTTTACCTAGCTCAGGTGGCTCGGTCAGTGTAAACATTCCATCTCAATGCATTGCCCGAACTATTTCTGTGCGGTATTTTGACGGCAGCTGCTGGCGCATCTGCTGCCGCAAGGTGTGGCTGTGTAACCCGTTCGATTGTTATGATTTTACCTATAACTTTGTGTCAAGCAGTAATGGATTCAAATTCGAACTTGGTTTGACGGGAGCCAGCAGCATTTCATGGAATAATGATAGTGCTCCCCAAGGCCAGCAGGATTTGGGTAGCGGGGCAACATCTAATATTTTGCCCGTTCCTGGTTCTTGTATTTCCCAAACCATTACCGTGCGTTACTTCTACAATGGTTCATGGCGGATATGCTGCCGGAAAGTTTGGCTGTGCAACCCGTTCGATTGTTATGATTTTACCTACAGCTATGTGTCAAGCAGTAATGGATTCAAATTCGAACTTGGTTTGACGGGAGCCAGCAGCATTTCATGGAATAATGATAGCGCTCCCCAAGGCCAGCAGGATTTGGGTAGTGGAACAACATCAAATATCCTGCCTGTGCCTGGGTCTTGTGTTTCTCAAACTATTACCGTACGTTACTTCTACAATGGCTCATGGCGGATATGCTGCCGTACTATTTATCTCTGCAACCCTTTCTACTGTGGCACTATTACTCCCACCTATGTAGTAAATCAGGGGTACTTTTTCTCCATACCGCAAGGCAACTACGATAACATCACATGGAAGGTGGATCAAACTGGACAAGACCTTGGAAGCAATTCCACCACCACCTCCATTCCGCTGCCACCGCTCTCGCCACCCAATTGCGATTTCAGGGATATTAGCGTAAGCTATCACGACCCAGCTGGCTACTGGCGCATCTGCTGCATCAGGGTTTGGGTATGCAACCCAACAGCTTGCTCCGGCACCATCACACCGTCGTATGACCCAAACGGCAGCGGCAGTACGACCTTGCAGGTGAATAGCAATTATCAGGAAGTGACCTGGTTCAATGGCAACAACCAAATTGGGGCAGTCAATCCTCTAACCGTGGTACTGCCCCCTGGGACTTCGCCGACCATTTACGTAAGATACAAAGAACCAGGGTCAGGCTGTTACTACTATTGTTGCCGGACGTTGAATATTCCACCTCCGTGCGTACCTGTGGCGTCGTTTACATCCAGCACTTCGGGCAGTACGGTGACTTTTACCAACACCTCCACAGGCAATCCAACTTCCTCCTGGAATTTTGGGGACGGCGGCACTAGCAGCTTGTCCAACCCAACTCATACTTATGCACCAGGAGCGTACAATTGCTGCCTAACGGTATCCAACTCATGTGGAACCTCGCAGCAATTCTGCCTACCGATAAATATTTCATGTCCGCTACCTGTGGCAATGTTTACTCCTAACACATCAGGAAGTACCGTGATTTTCACCAATACTTCAACGGGTAGCCCGACTTCTTATTCCTGGAATTTCGGGGACGGCGGCACCAGCACTTTGCCAAATCCAACCCATACTTATGCACCAGGGGCGTACACTTGCTGCCTGACGGCATCCAACACCTGCGGAACTTCGCAGCAGTACTGCCTACCCATAAATATTGTATGTCCACTACCTGTGGCTTCATACACATATACCTTGAACAATGGAGTGGCCAGTTTCACAAGCACTTCCACGGGTAGCCCGACGTCTTACGCTTGGAATTTTGGGGACGGCGGTACCAGCAGCTTGCCAAACCCAACTCATACTTTTGTGCCTGGAACGTACACTTGCTGCCTGACGGCATCCAACTCATGCGGAACTTCTCAACCTTATTGTCCAAACATAACTATCAATATCATCACACCGCCAGGTTGGAATTTTGAACAAACCGGTAAAAGTCACACTATCATCGCACCAATAAATCTTGTGAGCAACATCAACGGGCAATCATTGATGCCGGGCGATTTAATTGGGTGCTTTTATATGAACAACGGCAATCAATTCTGCGCAGGATATGGGCAATGGATTGGTACAGGTAACATTGCATTTCAAG
Organism: Saprospiraceae bacterium; assembly: GCA_041752395.1. GTDB lineage: Bacteria > Bacteroidota > Bacteroidia > Chitinophagales > Saprospiraceae > UBA6168. Next base: position 52,354 of record JBGSWN010000262.1, read on the forward strand.
TTTATGGGAACGAAGCAATTGCACCCAATAAAAACGGATTTGCACCGGGTGAAATATTTAAAGTTAAAGTATGGCGAGCTGCGCAACAAGTCACAATAGATGTGCAAGCTACTTATACACCTCCCGATGGAACCCTGATTACGGATACAAATGCTTTTGCAAATGGCGGCACCAGCCAGTTGAAAAGCCTTGTTGGTAACTCAACTTTGGACATCAATTTGGCAAACGGGTGGAACATGATTTCAAGTTATGTCACACCAACTACAACCAGTTTGGAAGATGTGTTCGCTAGCATCCAAAATAAGATAGTTCAAGTAAAGGACGGATCAGGTAATTCCTATATCCCGTCGCTAAATATCAATCAGATTGGAAATTGGAATACAATCAAGGGCTATCAAGTGAAGACCAGTTCAGCCGTTACCTTGACCATAACAGGTCAAAAAGCAGATCCAACCACAACGCCAATCGCCCTGACACCCACTTGGCAGATTATTGCTTACTTGCGAGACAACGAAAGTCCAATTACCACACAGTTTGGCAGCATCGCCTCATCCATCGTACAGGTAAAAAACGGGACGGGCCAATCTTACATTCCATCCCTAAATATCAATCAGATTGGAAATTTGAAACCTACTCAAGGGTACCAGTTAAAGGCAAGTGCCGCTACAACTTTTGTGTACACCGCTAACCTATTGCCGGGCGGGCAAATAGAAGACAGGGCCACGCTTCAAGCACCTCGGTTTTTTGACCTAAATGGGCTGAATACCGGTGAAAACGCAACCATCGTCATCCCGAAGATCGCTTTGGTTGGCATGATGGAAGGAGGGGATGAAATCGGAATTTTCTCCCAAGACGGCATTCTCTGTGGTGCTGCCAGTTATGTTGATGAAAACTTTGCGGTGACCATTTGGGGAGATGACCCGACGACGCCTGACCGTAAAGAGGGGTTAACAGAAGGCGAGTTATTTTTTGCAAAAATCATGAAAGCCAACCATAGCGATGTGTATTACTACTTGCTGGAATTGGAGAGTGGACAACCAGCTTACCGAAAGGATGAGATTTACCTGCTGAACCATATTTTACAGTGCGATGCTAGGGGAAAACAACAACCAGTAGTTTTTATACAGCCCAACCCTGCATCTGACCAGGTGAAACTGGTAATCTATGGGCCGCACTCCTCCGAGTTGCTTTTGACATTACATAGCCAAGACGGTGCATGGCGTAAAGAAATCTTCCAAGGCGAATTTAATGGAGGTGTCATGGAGCATGAATTTTCTGTATCCGACCTTCCCGCTGGCATGTATTTCTGTACAGCTCGTTTCAACGACCAGGTCTTGACCTACAGAATCGTAGTTCAACATTGATTTTACTCTATCAATTTGGTATCTCAGAAAAGGTAGGTTCTAGGCATCTAAATGATTCTTGGAGCCTACCCAATCTGAAATCCCCATCATCCTCAATTAAATTTTTACTAAAAAAAGAACAATTATGAAAAATTCATTTACCCTTCTTTTGTCAATTTTATTTTTATTGGCGCTAAATTTCAGCATTTATGCCCAGCCTACCTCCTGTACGATTACAAATACTGGGGAGTCAGCCACTATTGCAATTCAGAGCACAGCTCAGCTAACACTTGATGGAAACGCTTTGCCATTAGGCAGTATTATTATTGCTATGTTTGACAATAATGGCACACTTACTTGTGGGGGTTATACCATCTGGAATGGAACAAATACCGCTATTTCAGTCTATGGTGCTGTTCCAGGGGAACTAGGATTTGCAGATGGCGAAGTCTATAAATTCCGAATTGAGTTACCGGGAGGATGCGTAATTGCCAATGCAACTGCTACATTCTCATCGATAAGCTTTCCTATTGACAATACGAATACATACGTACCCGGAAGTATAAGCGGTATCGCCACCCTTGCAGCCACTTCTATGAAGATTGATGCAGTTGGCCAAAATTCACCATGTGCGGGTGGAACCAACGGTACAGCAGCTATAACATTTACGACAAACGGAATACCTACCTACGATTATGCCTGGAGCAACGGGCAGAGCACGGCAACAGTATCAGGGCTTTCAGCAGGAAATTATACGGTGACCGTTACAGACGCCAATGGTTGCACTGCCACAGATGCATTCAGCATAACACAGCCAACCGCAATAAATGTCACAACCAGCTCAACTCCGGCAATAAATGGAGCGAACAACGGTACAGCTACAGCACTAGTTAGCGGGGGCACTCCAGGATATACTTATAAGTGGAATACAAGTCCCCCTAAAACTACTGCCACTGCCACGGGTTTGGCCGCTGGAAACTATACTGTCACCGTTACAGATAATAATGGTAATAATGGATGTACAAAAACAAATACCACAACGGTTGGCAGTTTGGTTGACTGTGTGCAAAGTAGCTTAGCCATTTCGTCAGTAACAAACAATGGAGATGGTACTGCTACCGTAAATGCTACTGGTGGCTCTACCCCATACTCCTACCATTGGTCAAATGGGCAGACCACAAAGAAAGCAACTGGCTTAACGGCAGGAACCTACACCGTCACCGTGACCGATTCCATCGGATGCACCAAACAGGGCAGCGTAATCATCACTGTATCGAGTAGCCATGAGATAGCTGCATTGAAAAGCCTGGACATCTCACCAAACCCAACATCAGGCATTTTTACGGTTGATTTGGTACTGACACGTACGGAAGCTGTTCGAATTGACTTGTTTGATGTGACTGGCAAGCTACTGGAAACTACAGAAGCCACTACTGCTGGCAATCGTTTTAGTTTCGACACAAAGGAAAGTCCAAATGGGTTCTATCTACTGAAGCTATCGGTTGGGGATGCGTCCCTGACCCGAAGATTGATAGTTATCCACTAATCCCCAAAAGGCAATTAATCAAATGAATGGAAGAGGGGCGGCATGGCAAGCCGTCCCATTCTTATTTATCGAGATTGTGCTTTTGCTTAAACGCTTCGCTTATCCGACTCTTTTAGTGGAAAATATTCTCCTGAAAGATGGTTTTAGTGGAAAATATTTTCCATTTTTCCTTCTCCACCTACCAACTACTGGAAAATATTCCCCCAATCCATCTCCAAGAAATCATCTTTTCAATGACAGACCAAAAAAGGTGGATATAACCAAATGGTAAGCGTGATGATGTAGGCCAAACTGGTCAGGCAGGGAAAATCAAAAATCATTATCCCTACCGTCCACAGGGAGGACTACATGGTTCCCATGAAGGTTCAGTTAGAAAGGAGCAATGCTTTAAAGGGACATGAGGAGGCGGAGTTGCAAATAGGGAAAAATTAAGGTGCATGAAACCGTCAAGACATCATCTTAAAACTCAGAAATCTCGCTTCAAGTCAAAAATTTTTAAGAAATTTGCCCAGTTCTTTTTTAGTAGCCTCCTGTCCAAATTTGTTTCAAAATGTTTCACAAAAGACGATAATTAAATTTTAATTAGTTGATTATCAGTATTTTGTAAAACATTTTCGATTCCCGTCGGGACTACCAAAACAAAATCAGCTAGCCGTATTCCATTAATTTTCAATGGTTTACGGCTTTTTTTATCCATAGGTTGATTATTCCTAGCTTTGCGAATAATTATGCTACGTACCACAGCCCATTTAATTTCCGTCCTTTTTCACCCCCTGCTCATGTTGACCTACATGCTCCTGCTGCTGCTGTTGGTGAATCCCTACCAGTTCGGTGTGAACAACGTGGCGGGGCAGTGGAAACTGGTGATAATGGTGTTCCTTTCGACTTTCGTGCTGCCGATTTTTGCTGTTTTTTTGATGAAATCGCTGGACATGGTTAAGTCCATGCAACTGGAAGACCGCTTCGAGCGCATCGGGCCGTACATCCTCACAGGCGTTTTTTACCTTTGGATGTTCGTCAATTTCAAGGGAAACCCGCTGATACCGAAGCCGCTGGTCATCGTCATGCTCGGTTCCACGATAGCCCTTTTTGGGGCATTTTTCTTCAATAATTTCACGAAGATAAGTGCCCACGCTGCGGGTATGGGCGGGCTGGTGAGCATGGCGCTAATCAATACTTTTATCTTCAATTTCGACACCTTTACTGTAAGCCTTGGCTGGCTCGGCATGTATGAAATCAGCACCAATCTCGTACTGATGGCGACCATCATTTTGGCGGGAATCGTCTGCACGGCACGGCTGTTGCTCGGTGCGCATTCAGAAAAACAGCTGTATATCGGCTTCGCAATTGGCTTTGCTTCGCAATTTATCGCTTTGCTTTTTTTTCGATAAAATTGATAAAAAACTACCCAATTTCTTCCGTTGTCCAAGCCCCAGGTTTGTCTGCGAAAAGCACCTTCGTCCTTGCCCATGTTTTTTGGAACAGTTCCGACTGCCGGTAACGCTCCAACGCCGCTTCATCCTCCCAAAAACTCAGGGTAAACAGCACGTTCGGCTGCGCAACATCCCGAAGCAGTTCGAGGTGTAGGTTGCCTTCGAAAGCCCTGATTTTACGCTTGCTTTCTTCAAAAATAGCCATGAAATCTGGAACGAGGTCTTCCCGAAAGGTGAGTTTTACAATGCGTTTTATCATGGTAAAATAGACTTTAGACACAAGACCATAGACTTTAGAAATTATCCAGTCATCCCTCTAAAATCTATTGTCTAACACCTCATTTCACCAGCACCATGCCCGGCGTGGCATCGAGGGTGTAAAATTCGCTGTTCACATTGGCGATTTCGATGAGGGTGGGAGCGTCCACGATTTGCACTGCAGACTTGCTACCCGACTTACCAATGGCCTCAAAGCAGATGTCGTACAGCGTTTCGCCGTCGCCTTTTGTAATGCCTTTCACGTTCGCATCGTACCAGGAATAGGTGAGTTGACCCTTGTCGAGGATATGCCGACCGAAGTTCTCAATGCTCAATTGCGGCAGCCCAAAATTCTTTATATCCTTGAATTTCAGCACTTTAGGGTCCCATTTCAAGCTGTATTGCATCGAAACGATGGACTTGAAATCCTTGGCTTTGATGGCTACGCAAACCGCTGAGCCTTTGGTGGCAGAGCCGCTTTCGACCATTAAACGCATCGTCCCAGCGGTTTTTGGACGGGCCTGCGGTTGTTGTTCAGCGGCGATTGGTGCAGTT
>JBGSWN010000263.1:0-7448 GCA_041752395.1 Saprospiraceae bacterium
CCAGCCGTTTTTCACCGGAAAATTCCAGTATAAAAGCCCAACGCCCAGCAGCAGGTTGAACGGCGTTTTGGGCAAAAACCAGTCGCCCTGGCCAAGCCATACGCCAATCATGCCAGAGATGGTGACCAGCCAAATGGCAAATACGGAAACTTGGATTTTCCCAAAGGAAAGCGGGAATGCTAAGGTCTTGTTCATGATTCTGAAGCAATTAAACCTGCCGTAATCTTTGCGGAAAGCAGGCACAACGGGATGCCACCGCCCGGGTGAACAGAGCCGCCACAGCAGTAGAGTTGCTTGATTTTGCTGGAAAAATTGGGGTGTCGCAGGAAAGCCGCAAACTTGGAATTGCTCGCTGCGCCATACAGTGCGCCCCGGTAGCTGCTCGTTCGCTGTTCAATCAGCGGTGGCGTCAGTACGTCCTCCACCTCGATAAGCGGAGCGAGGTCGGTGCCCAACAGGCGGTTCACTTTGGCGAGGATGTCGAGGCGGGCCTGTGCCACGAGCGCCTCCCAATCCTGGCCGTAGTCGCCGGGGGCATTTATCATCACGAACCAGTTTTCGCAGCCCGGCGGTGCATCGGTGGGGGCTTCCTTGCTGGTGATATTTAGGTAAACGGTGGGGTCATTGAACAGGGTTTTATGCTCAAACAAATGCGCAAACTCAGTTCGGTAATCGCCGCTGAACAGGATATTGTGCAGGTCGAGCGCCGGGAACTGCCCACGGATGCCCCAATAGAAAATCACTGCCGAACTGGAGCGTTCCTGCCGCAGGGTGCGCTCTGGGTGCGGCTGCGTGGGCAAGAGTTTTTTATAGGTGGAATAGATGTCCATATTCGATACGACCACCTCCGCAAAATGCTGGCCATCCGCCGTTTCGATGCCAATGGCACGACGGTTTTTGACCAGTATTTGCGCCACTTTTTGTCCAAAATGGAACTGGATGCCCTGCCGCAAAGCCAGCTCGTACAAGCTGATGGTGATGCTGTGCATTCCTCCCTTTGGAAAATAGGTGCCGAGGTGCAGTTCAAGGTGCGGAATCATGCTCATGATGCCCGGTGTGCGGTAGGGCGACGAGCCGTTGTAAGTGGCGTAGCGGTTGAACAATTGGACAAGGTGCGGCTCGCCGATGGCCGCTTCGTTGAGGGAATGGAGACTGGTGCCAATGTCCATCTGCGACATTTGGGCCATCGCCTTGAGCGTATCAATGGAAAGATAAGTACCGATTTTGTGCAGGGATTTTTCGAGAAAAAGGGGTGCGGTGAGGTCGTATTTACGCTGGCCTTTTTGCAAATAAGCCAGCAACGACGCTGCTTCCACACCAAACTTGGCTGCGGCTTCCTTCGCAAAAACCTCCCTATCAGCGTTGACGGTGAAGCGGGCGCCGTCCTCCCAGAAATAGTTGCAGACCGAATCCTTGCGGTGGTACTGGAAGTATTCGTCCGGCTGCTCACCGAACAGCCCGAACAGCTCCGTCACCAGTTCGGGCATGGTAAACAGCGAAGGCCCGGCATCGAAGCGGTAGCTGCCCAACTCAAAGGCGTGCAGCTTGCCGCCGGGGTAGTCGTTCGCCTCAAAAACGGCCACATCCATGCCTGCCGCCCGCAAGCGCAAGGCAGTGGCAATTCCGGCAATTCCGGCCCCGATGATGATGGCGGATGGCATTACATTTTCTTGGTTAGCAAATTCTTAATAAGCCATTACTGGCTTGCGGGAAGTACAATGCAACTAGGGGAAAATGGTTTTTGGGTACTGGGATTTTTTGTGTGAAATGGAAAAGCTGATTGGAGGCTTGGATTTTCGAGGTTTGCAGTTATTTTTGTGGGGCTTGGTGCCTTCGTGGCTTGACGATTTAGGGGTTTGATGTTTTGAGCCTATTGTTTTTTCGGGTTGGGTGGGGACAAAGCGGAAATACACGCAGGTGTGGGTATAGACAGCGTTGCGTGTATTGATAAGTTAGGCACAACAAAAAGAATGAAAAAAATAATATTGATACTTGCAACTTTGATGGTTTGGAACATTGCATGGTGTTCGCAAATAGGTATCGGTGTTGATGCAAGCAGAGTGGTTATATGGGAATATTGGAAGTTTTCAAATGGTAAAGAAGGAAATGAGTTGATGGTTTACAATCCTATGGATTCTTCAATCAATGTAGTTTTTAGAAAATGGTATCAGAAGAAGGAAGGCGAACCAGATAGAATTTACACAGAAGGCGATGTTTTATTGAGAATAAAACGACTAAATTCAAACAATTATGCACTTTTTGAAACTGCCACTACGGAAATCAGAGGACTACACAAAGGATTAATCGAAGTACTTGTGAATGGTAAAAGTGCTGGACTTTATGACATATTGAGAAAGATTGAACCACCGAAAGCGAAAATCAAAAATGGCATAATCATAAATCAAATTTCAAATTCAGGGGGTGCTTTGCAATATGAAATTATCTATGAAGATTTGCAATTTAAGAAAAATAAAAGCCATCGAGCAAGAATCGAATATTTAAAGGAGGATTTTTATTCGTCTGGTTTTATAAAAGGTGAAAAATTCAATCCTAATAACATCGGACTTAAGGACATTTCAGTCTTGAATGTTAATCTGGGTACTAAGGAAAATTTTGATTTAAGCCTTGTCTCTACTGGTAAATTAGGAAGTTTTGAAGTTACTTTTACCAATTTGAGGACTAAGCAAAAAATCTTACAAAGGAATTTCAATCACATGGTAAACAAGGGTACTGGTCAAACTATTGCTTTTAATATTCCAAATAGGATTTGCTTTAATAAAAAGAAAAAGTATAGAAAAAGAAAATAAGAACTGTGCCTAACAACGGCTTGCTGTCCATGCCGCCGAACAGCCACCCGCAAAGCCAATGCACGGCGGCACGGCAGCAAGCCAACCGTTCCACCCCCCCCAAAAAAACCGGCACGCCCCAGCGCCCCGGCCCCTAATTCTCCATTATCAATTATCAATTATCAATTCGCCATCACCTCCCCACCCAGCGCAGCGCCATGGAAGGAGGCCCGAACCCAGACGAGGTTTTTGCACGGATATAGAAATAATAAACCTTACCCGTGGTAAGCCCGCCAAAGCTCAAGTCACGGCTATTTGTGCCGGAAGTCATCAGGCGACCCTCCTCCGTGCCAGCCTCATTCGTTTCATAGACATAATAGGTCACTATCGCCGTGGAAGTGTCGAACTTAATGGGCTTGCAGAACTACAGCCAAGCATTTCTGGCGTGACGGATAGTCGAAAGTGGTTCAGCCGAGTTGATGAATGTGGAAATGAGCAAGTTTTTTAGGTCGAACTGCATCCCTTTTCACCCGAAAACGATTCCATTTCGCATGAATTGCTTCCCCGTTCGCTCGAAAAAGGAACCCGTGCGCATGAAAAAAGCACCATTTCGCTCGAAAAAAGCACTTTTTCGCAAGAAAGTCGTCTTTGTAAATTCAGAAAAAGTATTTTTTCGCATGATAAAAGCACCATTTCGCATGAAAAAAGCACTAGTTCAATCGAAAAAGACTCCTATTCGAGCCAACAGGTGAAGACTGCTTCAAAATCCGTCCCGTTTTTCTTCATTGCGGATTGGATTTTGTAAAAAACATGGGCTGTTTTTTGGGGAATGATTGGTTGGGAGGTGGGATTTTTGCTTTGAATGAAAAAGTTGGGTGGGGGCTTGGAGTTTCGGGGTTTGTGGGTATTTTTGTGGGGCTTGGTGCTTGGGTGGCTTGACAAATTGGGGGATTGATATTTTGAGCCTAGTGTTTTGTTGAGGTGGATGGGTACGAAGCAGAAATACACGCAATTGGGAGGATGTACGGGATTGCGTGTATCGACAAGTTACAGCCAATAAAGCAGAATCAAAACATGAAACATACCATAGGGATAATAATTATACTTATATTTTTGACATCATGCTCAAATCAACATTACACAATTATTAGGGATGTTAATGTATTTGACGGAAAAAATGTTTTGGAAAATGTCGATTTTGTCTTCAATCAAAGCGGGATTGAACGAATATCTAAAAAAAGGAAAAGATATAAAAATTCGACAATAATTGATGGAAAAGGCAAAACGATTCTGCCACCCATGATAAATGCTCATGTCCATGTCAGGAGTTCACAGAATCTAAAAGAAGCTCAAAAGGTGGGGATTTTCGGAATGCTCGATATGTTTAGTACAGACAGTCGGGCTAATGGATTAAGGGCCTATAATGATTCTCTTGTCCATTCAAAATTCTATTCTTCCAATGTTGGAGCTACTCCCCCAGGTGGTCATGGAACCCAGTTTGGAGTCAATATTTCAACCATAAACGATTCGATTTCACCGAGTCAGTTTGTCAAAGATAGAATAGTTCAAAATGCCGACTATATAAAAATTACCAATGAGTTCTCAATGTCGAAACTGGATACTTTTCAACTCAAAGAATTAATTGATGAAGCACACTATCAAAATAAAATTGTAGTTTCACATATTTCCGATTTACAAGATGGTTTAGAGGTGATAAATCAAAATATTGATGGTTTAGCACATATTTGGTACAGAAGTAATTCAATATCAAGGGAACATGATTTGGAATTGCTGCAAGAAAAAGGGGTGTTCGTAATCCCGACACTTTCAGTAATAATAAAGGTTATCAACCATGCAAATGAGGTTGGTCTGGAAGACAGTTATTTAAGCATTGATGAATTAAAAAATGAAGTTCGAAAGTTAAACAATAAAGGGATTTGTATTTTGGCAGGAACAGATTCCCCTAATTTCAACATGAACTACACATCACAATTTTTTGAAGAGTTATTATTGCTGAAAGAATGTGGTTTAACAGAAATTGAAATACTTAAGTCTGCAACCACAAATATTTTCGAAAAATTTAGTTTGGAAGAGTTTAGCGGTTTAGAAGTAAATAGAAAATCAAACTTCCTCTTAGTTACCGGTAAGCCATATTTGCGAATCGAAGATATAATGAATATAAAAAGAATTTGGAAAAATGGAATAGAAATAAGTTAAATACTGGCTGTAACACGGTGGAGAACGACAATGGCTCCTAAACGTCGCCACTGCGTCTCCACACAAGTTCGTAGCAAGCAAAAAAAACAAAATATGAATGTGAAAATAATCGAAACAATCGTAGTCCTGATATCTTATATTTTAATACGATTTGTTTCAAGTAAAATGGTAGACAAAACGGTCGAGAATAGCTTGATGCAAAAGACCAGAGGGAAGGTTGTAAAGAAGGGGGTTAATTTCATTTTACTCATGGTGATGCTTGCCTTTGTGTTTTTTATTTGGGGTGTCAACCAATCCGAATTAGCCATTTTTATCAGCTCTTTCCTTGCCGTTTTGGGAATAGCTTTATTTGCTCAATGGTCAATCTTATCCAATATTACTTCGGGGATTATCATATTTTTCAGTCACCCCGTCAAATTGGATGACACAATTAGCATTCTTGATAAAGATTATGAGATTGAAGGAAGAGTAAGCGATATAGGCCTTTTCTTTGTGACTATTAAAACAAAAGCCGGCGACAGGGTGACCGTTCCGAGCAATGTATTTGTTCAAAAAATGATAAAACACCATACAAATGTTTAAGCATATAATTTTGACCATAGCCATTGGGGTTTTCACCATTTGCTCCAACCATATTTACGCCCAAAAGAAATATGAAAAGGAAAGCCGTTTAAAAGAAAAAAATGTCCCATCCAAAGCACTTGGTTTCATTGACTCACTGGAAGTTAGGGGAAGGATAAGGTGGTATTTAGAAGAAGGATTTGAAGGCACAAGCATAGAAGCAAAGTTTAATTTAAACAACCAAAAACACAGTATTGAGTTTGATTCGATTGGAAATTTGGAAGACATCGAAATCCAAATAAATTGGAGCGAATTGCAAAAACCACTTAAAGATTCGATTAGTTTCTATCTTGGGAAAGACTGTGAAAAATTTAAAATTCAAAAAGTCCAAATTCAGTATTCCGGTGACCGTTCAATCTTGTTATCCAAAATCAAAACAGGGGAAAGTACAGATAACTACACTGTTAGATACGAGATAGTGGCAAAGTGTTGCAACACTAAGAATGTAAGCTTATTCGAGTATCTATTCAGCAATACAGGCCAAAAACTCGCAATATTTCAAATCGTATTTAAAAATTCCAGCAATCTTGAATACTGAAAAACAATTTTTATTCTTTATTTGTCTGTGTTTGTCGTTTTCGCATGAAACTATGGCACAAAGCACGTTCCAGGTTGGATGCTTACCTTCGATAAACTTCAACTATAAGTTGAAAAACGATTGGGCATTAAATTTTAAAATAGAATCTCGCCAATTGCTGCAAAGAGGAACGTTCAATGATGATAGTGATAAAAATTATGAATATGTACTTACGGATTATTCATTCATTGCTGCAAAAAAAGTTGGTCTGAATTCTCGGCTATCAGGAGGCTATTTATTTCGTTTCCGTGGTGGGAATGCCATCCACCGACTCATTCAACAATATACGGTCACGCAAAAGTTGCCCCTTTTAAGGTTAGCTCATCGTGTTGTTGCCGACCAGACTTTTTCACCTAGGGAAGCCACGGAATTTAGATTAAGGTACAGGTTAGCGGTGGAATTACCTTTAAACGGTCAATCGGCAGACCCAAAAGAATTTTATCTCAAAATCAGCAATGAGTATCTCAACAGCATACAAAATGCTGACTACGACCTCGAAATCAGATTTGTTCCTTTGCTTGGCTATGCTATTACGGAGAAGCACAAAATTGAAGTCGGTTTAGATTACAGGATAAATTCTTTTTTGAATCAGTACGCACGACATAGTTTTTGGACAAGCTTGAATTGGTTTATTGAAATATAAGCAAAGCTAAATGCAGCGTTGAGGTAACACTAAGAATAATTTATATTGTAATGTGTAAATATTAATACCCGTTGGCCTAAGTGTTCTCTCCTTGGCGCAGGTAGTTCGCCTATTCATTCATGCAGACACCTAAGCATTTTAAAAAAACAAAAGTTCAAGCCAGTGTTCAGCGAAACTACACTGGCGGGGTTCAGGCAGAGGCCCGCAAGAGACGCTTCGCTGAACAGTGGGGATTTTCTCGGGATGTGTTTGTAGCTTTGTGGGCGGGTCAGGAAGACTTGCGACAGCTTTGGTTGAGCACCATTAAAAACTTTTAAGATTGAAATTCTATAATATATTCATCAGTTTTGAACCAAGTTGGGTTACCTACAATAATATATCAGGAGCACTTAATATCGTTCCTAGAGAATTTGAGAAAACAAAGTTTGATAGGCATGATGAACCTTCTATCTGGAATTATCAATTAGTGAAGCGAAATTAATAAAATAGACCATTTTTGTTACCTTGCACCATAAAATCTCAAGGTGATGAAAGAGAAAAAAGAGTTTTACGACCCTGAATTTTTAGAAAATCAAATCAAATATTATCGTTCACTCCCAGAAAA
>JBGSWN010000264.1:0-31581 GCA_041752395.1 Saprospiraceae bacterium
GTCGCAATGCTGCCTTAGCCGCAGAATGGTTTAGAAGTCGTACAACCTATCATACTTAAAGGCAAGTAAAACAGGCAGTTACGTTAAAAAATGCCCAAATGTCAAGCAACTTATTGCGACCAAAACTGCTCGAAGGGTGGAGCGTTTGTTTTGGCAGGTCAAACATAAACAAAGGAACGGAGAAAAACAGCATGGCGCAGAAAAATCTACCCAAAAACCCTAAGTCCTACCCATCCCCCCAACACCGCATTTCCAAAAACACCGCTCTAGGGTACCAACTTGGAGGCCGCAACTTGCTATTTGCCGCCAGAAAACCCAAAAAAGGGCCGCCAAAATTGATTTTTGGGGGCGGTGGAGGTGCTTTTTGCGCCAGCAAAATGAAAATACGGTTAAAAAACAGGGGCTAAAAACCGATGAGTGCGGTCAATACCGGATGAGGTCGTGTTTTTACCTTCAAAAACAGGGTGATGGCATCCTTGAAAAGTGAAAACCGGGGCTGCAACTCGGTCTTTGCTGCCCCGGTTTTGCGAAGCCAGACAGAATTTGCACGCACCCAAGCCAAAAGTGCAGCCAATTGAAGGCTATTTTCACAAAATCATAGCTTAAATATGGATTTTACTGCTTTAGGCAACTTTTTGGCACGGTCGTTGGCAATATGTTTTTATACTTAAATACTTAATATTAAACTTATGAAAAAACCTGAAATCGTATTGGGCTGGCTGAACGACCCTGACCTCCGTTTTGCCCCCATCATCCGGCGAATTATTGACGGGTTAAAGCGGAACGAAGCCTTCCCAGACCCAGTTCCTAGCATTGAGAGCCTGGAAACTGCCTACGATGTTTACCTGCCTTTTGTCGTGGGAAAAGACAAGGTTTCTGGGGCGAATGCCGTCATGCGCCAAGAGAAACGAACCGTGGTGGAGGACATTGTCAGGGAACTGGGGCCTTGGGTACAGTTGAAGTCGGGCGGCAATCTGGTCAAGCTCACCAGCACCAATTTCCCGCTGGCCGATGAGCCTGGCACTGCCCCTACGCCTGAAACTCCTTCGGAAATCGTCCTTTACATCGCTGGCGACCCTGTCTCGCTTTTTGTGAAATGCAAGGCGCAGACCAACGCCAAAATCTACTCCGTGCAGGTGAGCCGTGACAACCAGAATTGGGAATGGACGGATTCTGATACCAGCAGTACCGTGGAAATAGCCGGCCTGCCTATCGGGGTGACACTTTACTTGCAAATGCGGATGAAAAACGTGAATGGCCCGAGCAACTGGTCATCCTCCATCAAATTCCGCATACCGGAACCCGATGAGGTGGTGCCGCAGCGGCGGAAGCTGCGGAAGAATCCTGAATAGTCGAATCATTTTGTCCATGATAGAGCGCGTGTGAGGGTCTGGCCAGCATTTGGCTAGACCCTTTTTTATTGCCTATTCTGAAGCATGATTGGCTTTAAGAAGGACATACTGGTCATTTTGCAAAATAAAAGCACCGTTTTTTCAAAAAAGAAATCAGATAATACTTTTGTTATTCATAAACGACCTTATATTTGAGACTTCACATCCAAGTCCGCCACCCCGGCGGCATCGGTGTGGTAAGCATTATACTACTTAATTCATAGGCAGCCTCACAGTTGCCTATTTTTTTTAAAGCTCAACAGCCATTCCTACTCCCTTCTTCCCCGCAAACATCTCAAACTTCTGCAAACGGCATTCCAGCGCCCCATTGAACAGCTTGATTTTTCGGGTTGGCCGCAGGCCGACGTTCTTCAGCGCCTCAGCGTTGGCGCTGATAATCCACGCTGTGTGGCCGGCGTAGGTGTGTTTTAGGTGGTTCCCAATTTCTTGGTAATAGCCCACGATGTCGTCCGACTCCAATCGTTCTCCGTAGGGTGGGTTGAAGAGCAGGATGCCGCTTTCCCCCGGTGGTTTTGACTCAAAGAAATCCGCTTGTCGGTAAATGATTTTGCGGTCCACGCCCGCCCGCTTGGCGTTTTGTTCCGAAATCTCGATAGCATGGTTGTCGAGGTCGCTGCACAGGATTTGGCCGGGGTAGTTGCGCTCGGCCTGCGCGGCTTCGGTTTTAATTTTCGACCAAAGTTCGCCATCAAAATCCTTCCACCGCTCGAAGCCAAAAAGCCGCCGTTTGCCTGGGGCAATGTTCGCCGCCATCATCGCCGCCTCGATGCCGAAAGTGCCAGAGCCGCACATCGGGTCGAGGAGATAGCCCTCGCCCGTCCAACCGGACAGCATGACGATGCCTGCAGCCAGCACCTCGTTCATTGGTGCCTCGGTACGGCTGAGGCGGTAGCCCCGGCGGTCGAGCGTGCCGCCGCTGCTATCTATTGAAAGGGTCACGAGCTTGTCGTGGATGTGGACGTTGAGGCGGAAGTCAGGGTTCTCCACGTCCACCGAGGGCCGGATTCCGAAGCGGTCCCGGAACTGGTCCACGATGGCGTCTTTCGTTTTCAGTGCCGTAAACTTGGAGTGATGGAAAATGTCGCTGTTCGTCGTGGCGTCAATGGCGAGGGTTTGTTTTGGGGTCAGGTATTGCGCCCAATCAATTTGCCGTACCCGCTTGTAAAGCTGGTTTTCGTGGTGGGCGTAAAAAGAGGCGAAGGGCACAAGCACTTTCAGCGCAGTGCGCAAGTGCAGGTTGCTTTTGTATAAAAGCGCCTTGTCGCCTTTGTATTTTACGGCTCGGGTGAGCAGTTCGATGTCGGTGGCACCGAGTGCTTTCAGTTCGGCGGCCAGCAGTTCTTCCAGCCCGAATTGGGTTTTTGCGACGATGTCGAAGGTGGTAGCTTGTTCGTTCATGCGGCGAAGGTAGTGATTGGAAATTTTGGTCGGTGAATATGTGCTAGAAAAGAAAGCAGGTAATCCATTCAAGCTCAGTCAGTGTGAGCCACTTGATATACTTGAATATGGAAATCGCCAATCCAGTAATTGTTTATTTCATTTGGGTAAAAGCAAACATTTGGTAGGAGTAATTGACAAAATTGCGGATTAGGGTTCTTATTTTTGCGCTTCAAATTTTAAATAACAATTTTACCAATGCAGAATTCTCAATTAAAGTACTTTACAAGGCTTGCCTTTTGCACCATCGCAGCAGCAGTTTTGTTCAACATTTGCAGCTGTAAGAATGACAAAGTGGAGTCAAACGAGCCAGGAACCATGGATACCACTCAGGTAGGAAGGAAATCGCTGTTGCCTGAAAATAGCCGACCAAATAAAGAAGTTTATACTTGGACTGGCAAAAAAGACCCCAGTTTGTTCAAAACAGGCCGTTTTATATATGGGAACTCAATCCAGTTCGGTGGTTTCGAGATTATCCGTGGAAAAGACAGCCAGTTGGATTCTGGTGGATATGACCATCTAGCGTTTATGTTTGACCTTAAATGGGACAATGACACTGCCTACACCTTAAAATATAAGAAAACAGTGGCCAATCCTCGTTCAATTTCACTCCCTGATTTGAAAGGCATGTACCGAAAGTGCTTCATGACCCAATTAACGGATACTTCTTATATGGAGATTTCTACTTCATCTATGACAAAGGACACCATTTACACAACGGTAATCAAACGTTGATTTACCATTGGTAGAAGGTTGGTATCGAAGAGGATTGACCAAGGGCCATGTTTCCGCCAAAACCCATAATGGAAGCTTTGGTTTTAAATAAAGCTGTTGCTATCTTGACGGGCTGTACCAATATTAAAATTGGAGACTTAGCTGAAGCGTTTTATCTCGCCAAAGTAGATTCTGCGGAGGAGAAAAAGCCTTGGAGATTATTAAATACATGCAAAATGAAGAACACTCAACCTCGCCGCAATTTTCTGAAAAACGCCGCCGCCCTTGCCACACTCGTTGGGCTACCAAGCAACCGTAGCTTCGCAAAAGCGGATACGCAAGATTTGTTGGAAGCTGCTTCGCAAACCATGCCGCTGATTGGCAAACCCGTTTTTGGGCTGAAAGTACCGCCCATCAAACAAGTGCGAGTGGCCGTCATTGGTTTGGGAAACCGGGGTGAGGAGCATGTTCGGCTGCTCAACGCCGTCGGCACCGACAAGTGCAAAATCACCGCCATCTGCGATGTCAGGGATGAATTTGTGCAAAAGGTGATGCAGGCTTTGAAGGAAAATGGGGGGCAAAAACCTGCCACTTATTCGGGCAAGCCGGAAGCTTGGAAGGAGCTTTGCAAACGGGACGATATTGACCTCATCACTATTGCCACACCTTGGGAAGACCACGTACCGATGGCGGTTTTTGCGATGCAACAAGGCAAGCATGTGGCGATAGAAGTGCCCTGCGCCCTCACTTTTGAGGAGTGTTGGCAGCTTGTGAACACCGCAGAGGAAACGCAGCGGAATTGTATGATTCTTGAAAACTGTTGTTACGGCGACGAGGAACTTTGGCTGCTGAACATGGCGGAAAGCGGTGTTTTCGGAACGCTTACCTACGCTGAGTGTGCCTATATCCACGACCTTCGGGAGCTTCTTTTCAGCAAATCCTACTATTATAATATGTGGCGCATCCGTCACAACGAGGTTCGGGACGGAAACCTGTACCCAACGCATGGCCTTGGCCCAGTTTCCCAGTACATGGGCATTGACCGGGGCGACCGTTTTGATTACCTCGTGAGCATGAGCAGTATGCAGGCGGGCCTCGATGCCTACGCCGAGACCGTGGAGCCGGACAACGAATTTTTCAACCGGAAAGGCTTCAAACACGGCGACATGAACAACACGCTCATCAAAACTTTCAAAGGGCGGAGCATCCTACTCCAGCATGACGTGACAACGGGTCGGGCGTATAGCCGCATAGATTCACTCGCAGGTACAAAGGCATTTCACAAGGGCTACCCAAGCCAGTTGTCGGTGAACGGTCATGAACACGGTTACCTGAAACCAGAGGAATATGCCGAGTATCGGGAGCGGTTTGCACATCCACTTTGGAAGAAATTAGAGCCTTTGGCAGAGAAAAACGGGGGCCATGGCGGCATGGACTTCGTGATGCTCTGGAGATTGGTGGATTGCCTGAACCGTGGCGTGGCCTTGGACATGGATGTGTATGATGCCGCAGCTTGGTCAGTAGTGACGCCAGTTTCGGAACTGTCCGTTCAGTTGGGCAGTGTGCCAGTGCGGTTCCCTGATTTTACAAGAGGCTATTGGAAAAATGAGCGGAAGCTCGGTGTGATGGCGAATCCTTGATTGTTATTGAGTTATTGAGTTATTTGCATCGCCCAGTAACTCAATATCAAAATAGCGCAGCTTGCGGCAACTCTTTTTTTACTTCTTTTTGCTCCATTTTGGGCATGACTTTATGCTTCAACATCCGTTTTGCCACCCGAAGGCGGTAAGTATATTTGCTGGTTTCTTCGTCAAAAATGCCGAAGTGATCAATGCGGTCAATGCGCACCTGCTCGGCGGCATGAATGATTTTGCCGTCCGGCAATAGGATGCCAGTATGGGAAATTGCGCCAGCCGAATTTTCGAAGAAAGCAAGGTCGCCCGGTTGTGATTGCTCAATGAAATCCACCAATTCGCCTTGGTGAACTTGCACATCTGGTGTCCGTTGCAAGTTGATTCCCACTAGTTTAAAGACCATTTGGGTCAATCCCCCTGCATCAATTCCGAATGGGCTGCGGCCTCCCCACTGGTATGGGGCGAGTAGGTAGCGGCGGGCGATTTTTAGAACCCGCTCGGGCGTTGCCTCCAAATTTTCAGGAAAAACGGCCTGGCCAGCGTAGTTGTAAGACTTCCCATCAAAGCTGAATTTCATGCCATCAAAATCGGGCAAACGTGCGCCAAGTGGAATCGGCATGGCAAAATCATTTGACATCAGCGGCTGGAAAAGGTCGAGACAGTAGGCGAATTTTTCAACGAAAAGCTTGTGTTCTGAACTGGTGAGTGGCTTTACTTGTCTGGCCTGAACCCAGGCAATGCAGTTGTCCCAGGTGCAGCGGACTTTTACCCAGGAGCGGCCTTTCCATTCGAGCAGCTCCACGATTTCCCCAAAAAGCAACTGGCTGACCTGCTCGCTTTTGTCGGAGGGGCTGCTGCGCAAAGGAACAACACTGATATGGCATAAGGCGAAGTCCATTGTATCGGAAGCTAAGTTTTTAAGATGGGCAAAGCTGGCAATTTTTCGGCGGATTTGAATCCTTGGGTTTCATTCATTTCAAATAGGTTGGAAAAACGGCCTGAATTCGGCTTCGCAATCAAGCGTAAAACTGGTCACTTGGATAATATCACCCCGAAAACCTCCGTTCGGATACGCTAAGAAAAATCACCTTACCTTTGCCAAAAATTCACAAACCAGAGACTGAAAGTCATGCGCAAAATTTTCCTTGCTAGTTTTTTCCTTGCTTTTTTTCTTGAAATCCAGGCTCAAGACCGGTTGTTCAGTCAGTTTTATGCCTCACCACTTACCCTGAACCCAGCATTGACCGGGGCTTTTGAGGGTAAATTCCGGGTCGCCGGCATTTACCGTGACCAGTGGCGTAAAGCATTGGAGGCTGAACCCTACCAAACTTTTTCAACGGCGCTTGACCTCCGCTGGCGGATGGGCAAGGAAAAATCACGCCACCAAGACCATGCGGCAGTTGGCATCATGTTTTTTCAGGACAAAGCTGGAGCGGTAGGTTTTTCTACGACCCAAATTGCGGTTTCTGGGGCCTACCATAAAGCTTTGGACATTCGAAGTACCCAATTTCTTTCGTTGGGTTTTCAGGCAGGCATTGTGCAACGGAACATCAATTTTGGAAATATCACCTTCCAGGACCAGTTCAATGGAACCACGGGCTACTCTGACCCAACGCAAGAACGGCTGCCAGAAAACAACTATTCATTTGGCGATTATTCGGTTGGTTTGAATTACGCTTTTGCACCAAAATCTTCCAAATTCCGGTTGTTTGTCGGTGGTGCGATGCACCATTTTCAGAACCCAACGGTCAGTTTCTACCACAAAACTGATAACGGAACAACGCTTCCGGACAACAAACTTGCACCGAGGTATTCCGCACAGCTGAGTGCACAATTGGCAGTCACCGATGGTATCACATTCTTGCCGAGGGCAATTTTTGATACCCAAGCCAATTCCATGAAACTGGACGTAGGCGGAAATTTCAGGTTGGCTTTGAGCGATTTCCGCTTGATATCCCTTCATCTAGGTAGTTATGCCAGGCCGGTCAAGGACTATGACAGCAGCTACCGTTTGGATGCCATCGTAGCTTTGGTGGGCATTGAATTCAATAACATACTAATAGGAACCAGCTACGATATTCACGTTGGGAGTACAGCAGGCTTCAATCGAGGCACCTTTGAATTCTCCGTTGCCTACCTTGGCGAATACGAAGACGACCTGATTCTTTGCCCTAAATTTTGAGTTTTCAAAATTTTTTTCCACATAGTTTTCCACATAGGCAACAATTGAGAATCAATGCTTTTTCCATAACAAAAGTATTGAATGAGTGGTTAGGTGGCGGTTTTAGTGTTTGATAATCAATCACTTATATAATTTACTCAATTCTTCAAAAACTGGCAACGTGGATAAGTTAAGAAGCCATTTTTTCTGTAACCCAAACAGAATGCACTACCTTCGTCATCCTTTTCTATGAGAAACATTACATCTGGGTTTCTTCTTCCGTGAAACATATTTGGCGTTACATCCGTAACAGAGGGGCAGCATATCGGAACTTCATTGTACGTTTCCTTGCGAAATGCTACCGTTCCGTAAATAGGTATGACCGTTAGCCATTTAGGCATTGCAAAATTTGATATTCGTTCATACCTTTATGACAAGTTTTTAAATCCTTTTGTCTATAGTATCAGTAAGTTAGATAGGCTCCTGCTACAATATGTTGTGGCAGGACTTTTTTTTTGCCTAAAAACCAAATTACCTGCCCAACAAACACAGCCGTTTTCTGCTCCAAGCGCTATCTTTGCGCCGCTTTTCGGGAGCCACATCAGTGCTTCCTGGCTTTCAGCCCATTTTTCGGGTTGAAAATTCAAATTCAAAACACTTTATCAATGAATTTCGACCTTATCGTAATTGGCAGTGGCCCTGGTGGATACGTCGCAGCCATTCGTGCTGCGCAACTTGGAATGAACGTGGCGGTAGTGGAACGGGAATCGCTCGGCGGAATCTGTCTCAATTGGGGTTGTATCCCCACCAAAGCACTTCTGAAGAGTGCCCAAGTATTCGAATACATCAAACATGCTGCTGATTACGGCATCACAGTGGAAAAGGCCAGCCCAGATTTTGACAATATGGTGAAACGCAGTCGTGGCGTAGCCGATGGCATGAGCAAAGGCATCCAGTTTCTTTTCCGCAAAAACAAAATCACCGTCATTGACGGTTTCGGAAAGTTGTTGCGTGGCAAAAAAGTTGAGGTCACAGCCGCCGACGGCAAGAAAACAGAATACGCTGCAAACCATATCATTTTGGCAACTGGCGCAAGGGCGAAAGCATTGCCGAACCTGCCAATTGACGGCAAAAAAATCATTGAGTACCGCAAGGCGATGAGCTTGGAAAAGCAACCAAAACGCTTGGTGGTGGTTGGTGCTGGCGCAATTGGAGTAGAGTTCGCCTATTTCTACAATACCATTGGTACAGAAGTAACTGTGGTTGAGTTTCTAGAGCAAGGTTTGGTGCCTCGGGAAGACCCGGATGTTTCAAAAGAACTTTCTAAAATCTTCAAAAAAGAAGGCATCAAGGTGATGGCCAACACTTCGGTTGAATCTGTGGATATCTCCGGCAAAACTTGTTTGGTGAAAACCAAAGACCGCAAGTCTGGTGCAGAGTCGGTCATTGAATGCGACGTGGTGCTTTCGGCAGCAGGTGTTGCACCAAACACCGAGAACATTGGCTTGGAGGCACTAGGTATCCAAACTGACCGTGGGCTCATCCAAGTGGATGAATTTTACCGGACCAATGTGCCTGGTGTTTACGCAATCGGCGACATTGTGCCGGGGGCTGCTTTGGCGCACGTAGCCAGTGCAGAGGGCATTATTTGCGTAGAAAAAATCGCAGGTCACCACCCACAACCACTTGATTACAACAACATTCCATCTTGTACCTATTGCTGGCCAGAAGTAGCATCTGTTGGCCACACCGAACAGACTGCAAAAGATGCAGGCTATGAAATCAAGGTGGGAAAATTCCCGTTCAGTGCCTCTGGAAAAGCCAAGGCTTCAGGCTCATCCAACGGTTTTGTGAAACTGATTTTTGACGCAAAATATGGCGAATTCCTCGGTGCGCATATGATTGGTGCCAACGTGACGGAAATGATTGCGGAAGTTGTCGTCGCCAGAAAATTGGAGACCACAGGACAAGAAATCATTAAGTCAGTACACCCGCACCCGACCATGAGCGAAGCAATTATGGAAGCTGCTGCGGCTGCTTATGGTGAAGTGATTCATTTGTGATTTTGGTTTAAAATAATGCAAAAGCCCAACGGTATTAATCCGTTGGGCTTTTTTGTTTTAGGAAAATTTTGTTGACACAATTTTAAGTGTAATTTGCCTTCCAAAACCACCTGTTTTTCAAGTGGTAATGCATCAAACCCTTTTTAAAGTAAATATGTACCTCATGAAAAATTTTCTAATTACGTCCGCTTTTTTGTTGTCTAGTTTTGCAGCAAAATCACAAGTAGAATTGAGTGCCAACCCATTTCTATTGCTTTGGGGCTATGTTCAAGCTGGAGTAGATTTGAATGTAACGGAAGATTGGAGCATCGGTGCCGATGTGTTTGCAGCAGAAGGTGGTGGATTGGTTTATGCTACGGGAAAGTATTTTTTCAGCCCACGTCAAGGCTGTGATAAATTCAACGTTGGAGCATTCATCGGTGGTGGCGGCGGCGACGGAGATACAGCACTTGGAGTTGGTTTTTTACTAGGCTATAAGGCCGTTTCAAGTAAACGAGTGCTTTTGGATATGGCACTTGGTGCAGGTAGGGGAAGTGGAGGCCTAGAGGTATTTCCTTATTTTAAATTCAATCTAGGATACCGATTTCAGCTTAAAAAATAATGCAAATGCCCGGCTCGATGATTCGAACCGGGCATTTGTACTTAGCTTAAATGCCAATTGCTTTCTTAAATTCCGCATCGCCCGGCTTCACGCCTGAAGGGAAAAAGCTCACCAATTCGCCTTGTTCGTTCACTACATATTTGCAGAAATTCCAAGACGGCTCTTGGTCGTTCCATCCGTTCATTGATTTTTGCGAAAGCCACTGATAGAGCGGCGCTTTATCATCTCCTTTGACGCTTATCTTCTGGAACATCGGGAAAGTTACGCCATAGTTCCTAGAGCAGAAGCTAGCAATTTCATCATTGCCACCCGGTTCTTGACCCATAAAATTATTGGCTGGGAACCCAAGGACAACTACTTTGTCACCATGTTCTTTGTAAAAAGCTTCCCAATCGGCATACTGTGGTGTGTAGCCGCACTTCGAAGCAACATTCAAAACCACAATTTTTTTGCCTTTGTATTGGTTGAAATCAACAAGTTGGCCTGTCTCCAATTCAGGCAGCTTGAAATCATAAAATGAGGTGGTTGACTTTGCTGCTGCATCGCCAGCTGGACGTTGACGGGCAGTTTGGTTTGCACAAGAAACCAAGGCAAACAACGATAGGAAAAATGAAATCAGTTTTTTCATGTTTGAATTTTTTAGACTTGAACAGGCGGTTGACCAAAAGGTTTTCTGCTGGTGAATTTGAGCACAGTAAAATATTCATGATTAGGTGCAAATCTTTGAGCTTTAAAAACAAAACATACCCTACAATTCATCAAAATTTGTGATTTCGTGAAAAAATCCAGTTCTTACGTCTTCATTCTTAGGCAGTTATAAAAACAGGCATTATTTTATTAGAGACTGCCAAATAACAAACATAGCGGCAATGAGGAGCAATCAATCGCCTTCCATTTATTCCATTTATCACAATTCCTTACCATTCTACTTGGATCGGGCGGACATCTGTACCGTTGACGAAGAGACCCCAGGCTTTTCTACCATTTTTCTGGAAGAACTGCTCTCTAGCAAACTTTCCCGACAGGTGAATGTGGTAGGACTTGCAGCGGACAAACTTCGACATCTCTATTTCGAGGCTCGAAATTTTGAAAAGATTTTTGGGGCAAAATCCTTCGGCTTTGGCTTTCCCTTGGTCATTGATACTTTCAACAGCGACTTAGTGGTTTCGCCAGTTTTTATCTGGCAAATGCAGCTGGAACCAGCCCAAACACGGGTGGATTCTTGGGTGCTCAAAGCAGCAGAGAACCGGAATATTGTACCCAATTATCGCTTGTTTGAGCATTTGATGGAGAAATATGGCCTCGACTTGCGGGAGCGAGCGGAGGCAATGGCTTTTTCAAAAAAAATTGACGCAAGCCAGCTAGCCGAGTTTTGCCATGAAATTGCTGCCCGCCTGAATTTTGAAACTTTTGGTCAACCTGACGAAGCCATTCCTGCCCCCGGCATTGACGAAATTGGTTCGTTTACCCAAACTGGCGCACTTCAATGGTCAGGTGCTTTAGGGCTTTATCCGCCACAAAACAGCCGATGGGTTCCCGACGATTCACGTCCAGAGAACGTTTTTGTGTCTGCCAAATCAAGTGAAACTGAAGATTTTGTATTTTCCTACCAGCCCGACGACCCAGAGCAGACTACTGCCCTGGAAACCATTGCGCAGCAAAAAATAACGGTAGTGGAAGGCGAAGATGCACTGGGCAAATCGCAAACCCTGGTCAACCTGCTAATCAATGCGCTTTCCGAAGGGAAAAAATGCCTTGTGGTTTCTGAGCGAGCGCAATCATTGAAATTCACGCAGCACCTACTCAGTAAAGCGGGTATTTTTCAACACCATTTCTTGTTGGATGATGCCATGAGCGATAAGATGCCGATGTTGGAATTGTTGCGAACAGCAGCAAGTGGCGGTGGTCGTGATATCGTTTATAAACAAGAAGATTTCAATTCCAAAAAGACGAAATACCTACAAGCTAGGGCAGCTGTTCAGCAAGCCTACAAAGCTGTGAAGCGTAAAATATTTGGTGAAAAAGACTGGACAGAAACCGTTGGCCTTTTTATGGCCAGCAACCGAATCGAAGGGAAGGAGCGCTTGGCCAGCCATTTGGTAGCTTCAGATTTCAGTTACCTGCCCAATGAACACGAGCAAATCGTTGCTGGAATTTTGCGAAGCGAGCCACTTTTTGAGGTGATAAAAACGCTGACCCATCCACTCAGCAACCTGAACGAGCAGATTTTTGTCAATTCGGAAGCCCAAAAAAGCCAGCAGTTTGTGGAGACCAACCTCCGGCTTTTTATGGCAAAAACCAACGAGTTGCAAAGCGAGTACATCAGCAAAACGGACAGCTACGCTGCTCGCCTCAAGGAACATTACAGAGAATATTTCACGCAACTCGATACAGTCTCAAAAGGACTTTTGGATAAAATCCAAAATCACACCGCCTTGCTGGGCAGTGGATTTGCATCGGCTGGTTCGGGTTCATTTGAGTGGCCTTCTTTTTTCTCTTCGAAAAAGAAAAAGATTAAAGACGCCCAATCTGAGGTGAGCAAACATTACAAGGTCTTTCTCAAATTGTACGAAACCAACCCTTATTTTGACGTAGAATTTGCCCCGAGCAAGGACGGTACAAATATCCCAAGGACTGCTGAAAACTTGATAAACTTCAGAAATGTGCTCGGCAATTGGTTCGCCAATTCCGGGAATTTGGTGCAGGAGGAGGTGATGCGTTTGAATAGCAAGACAGCCCATTCAAGCTTGGATGTGAAGGAACAGGTGACGATGCTGGAATTTGCTTTGGACACTTTGGTGGAGGAATTGAACGAATCGGGCCTTTACCAAAAGCCGCTCGAAAACAAGACGCTGACCATCCCGCAGCGGCAAAAGTATTTGGAGAGCATCATGGAGCAATTGGAAGCTACGCAGCTCAATATGCGTGACTTCAAGCCTTTCCATGCGTGGCAAACCAATTGGCTGGGCCTTGGCGTTTTAGGCCAAAAGGTGGTGAAAGCGCTCGTAAAAGTAAAGCCTGTTGAATGGGTTTCAGCTTTTGAAAGTTGGTATTTCAACAGTTTGCTCACTAAATCGCAATCGCCTTCGCTCCCCGAAAATTCAAAAACGATTGAGCAGTTCAATGCTGCTTGGCATAAACTCAAACCATTGATTTTCAATCAGTTGACAACGCTTTGGCAAGAGAAGCAAAGCCTTGAGCTGAAAACGTTGAAAAAGAAAAACAAAGCTGCTTGGCAATTGATTTTCGATAAATCTGGTCAAAAAGCGGCGGAAACACTCCCACTTTCAAAAATCTTCGAACAGAGTTTTGATGCCGTGTCAGCCTATTTGCCGATACTGTTTGTCACGCCGCATGTGGTACTCAATGAGTTGCCAACAGAGGCAGGCTATTTCGATTATGTGATTTTTGATGAATCAAATAAGTTTTCTGTTGAAACAGCCACTGCAATTGCTCCTTTAGGGAAAAAACTGGTCATCATGGGCAGCAACGACAGTTTTGGAAATGAAACAAGTTTGTTGCAATATGCCTTGGAAAATGAAGTGCCTTCTGCCCTGATTTCCAACCGATACGAGCCACCTGCACCTATTTCAGGCTTGGTTCAAGATGACGAATTGCCTCGGCAAAGGGTGAGTTACCAAGTAGAAAATGTCGAAGGACGGTTCCATGAATTGGAAGGCACAAATGACACGGAGGCACAGACGATTATTCGGCTTTTGAATCAAATCAAACAGACGCCACAGCGGGTTTATCCTTCCGTCTGCATTGTTACTTTTACGGTCGAGCAACGTGATTTGATTGCTAACTATTTGCTGAAACTAAAACAGCAAAACGTACTCGGGAGTGAGAAAATCCAGCAGTTGGAGCGCAACGGCATGGGGGTTTTCCATATTGATGAGCTATTTGGGCAACATTTCGACACCATCATTGTCTCCTGCACTTTTGGTTTGGTGAACCTAAAAGGTGAAATGACGAAAAAGCTCGTTTTCCTAAATTCTGCAAATGGCGTTGGGCATCTTCGAATGTTGGTGAACAAACCTGTTCAGGCTTTCCACATAGTTCACTCTTTGCCAGAGGAGCAGCTTCAGTATTTTGAAAGTAAAAAATGGGAGGAGGGGACTTGGCTCTTGGCGCATTTTATCCGGCTAGCCGAGGCTACCAAGAATGACAACAAACCGCAAATGATGATTTCGATGGAGGCATTGGGGAAAAATAGGAGCAGTGGAACGCCTTTCTCGATTTTCACGCATGAAGTAATTCAGGCGCTTTCCCCGTTTTTGGATGTCAAGCGCATCTCCACAAAGGTCTCCACCGACTCGGTTCAGCTACCGATGACGGTTAAACCAATTTCCAATGACGGTCAAACGGTAGTGCTTCACCCCGATGGATTTTTTGCCGGTACTGCGTTCACATCTCCGCTTTGGGAACAAAGCCAGCGAGATGCCATTGAAAAAGGAGGAATGGTCTATTTGCCTTTCTGGTCGGTCAGTTGGCATAAAAACCCGAATGTGGAGGCTAGGCTTTTGGCAAGTAAAATCCTAAAATATGATGCAGACAAGGCCGCAGCTGATGACCAATTGGAGGACGAAATTTCATTGGAAGACAAATTAAAAGAGTAGGGTGGTGGTGTTAAAATTTATTCAATATGCTGATAATGAATGACTTGTGATAAACCTATTGCGTTAGGTTCGGCTCGGTATTTTTACTGAAAAATTAATGGCTGGGAGCGGCGGAATCAATTTCGAGTATCTTTGACCCGGCTTATTGAAATAGCTTTCAACCACTGGTAACGGTTTTCGGGAAGAATTTCAATTACCTCCTTTTACTTCCCTATTTTATTTTCACAACGAATCAGTCACGTATCATTGAAACGGAACAACGAAATTTGTTTTGAATCGAATCGTAGGCAAATGAGACCTGATAGGTAAAACCGAGTTTGAAACCGGCTTTTACGTGAGAACATCCAATTTAGTCAGTACCTGCTTTATCGCCAACGAAAAAGCCCGACGGAGAACCCGTCGGGCTTTTGAATTTTATTTTTTGATTCTAAATCAAGCAGAAAAGGAAGTACCGCAACCGCAAGTTGAGCTCGCATTTGGGTTGTTGAAGGAAAACCCACGGTTGTTTAGGCCCTCCACCCAATCAATTTCCATCCCTAGCAGGTAGATAGCATGTGATTTTTCCATGAAAACCCGGAGGCCATCTATTTCAAATTCATCATCTTTATCGGATTTGGCATCAAAGCCAAGCACATAGGTAAAGCCAGAGCAGCCACCGCCCTTCACGCCGATGCGCAGCCCGTGTTCATCGGGGATTTTTTGGTCTTCCATGATGGAACGAAGTTGGCCAATGGCACCTTGCGTCAGCGAAACAGGTTGAACGGATATTGTCGTTTGCATTTTTTCTTGATTTTAAACCACAAATTTAGCAATTCTGTGATTTACATGCCGAAACAAATCTAGCTGCCCTTAGGTTGAGCAGATTAAATGATTTTTCGTTTTCAAGGATTGGGTTAGTTTTGTGCCCCCAAAATCGGAAGCTTGTTCCGTTTGCCAAAACTTGCGTTAAGAACAAAAACTTGAACTATGTCACCTTGGTTAATAGCCCTACTGGAAATAATTAAAATTACAGTACCTGCACTCATCGTTTTTTTCACGGTTTACTACCTGATGAAAACCTACCTCGACAAGCAGTACCAACTCAAGGTGCTGGAATTCAGGCAAAATCATGGCCATACAACAATACCTTCCCGATTGCAAGCTTATGAAAGGTTGTCGCTTTTTTGCGAGCGAATCGCTATTCCCAGCTTGATGCTTCGACTCAGGGAGGAAGGCCAAAGCAATGCACTCTTGAGGATGTCCATGCTCTTGGCCATCCAGCAAGAATTTGAATATAACATTACTCAGCAAGTGTATGTATCTGAGCAATTGTGGCAAATCATCAAAATTTCTAGGGACAATACCGTGATGGATATTAATGGCCTGTACGAACAGGTTGACCCAAAAGGGTCTTCCAAGGAGTTGGCTACCGTGTTATTGACTCAAACGGAAAGCCAATCGGCCAATTCGTTAAACATGGCACTAGTTGCTATCAAAAAAGAAGCTTCAATCTTGATGTAAAAAGCTGTTCGTAACTCATTGATAATCAGGGGTATTTTTTATAAAATGTTGATTTTCAGTAAGTTAGGAATAATTCAAGCTATCTACCTGATACTTAGCGATTTATAAGTTCTCCACACTTAGTAACATTTGGATGGGGAAAAAAAATCAAAAAAAATTAAAAATTCTAAAGTCGTTTTAGTGGATTTTGCCCACCTTTGCAACTCTCCAATCAATTCGACAGATTGATGCTAAAATAAGCAACCTAAGTGATTTACCGCATGCCCAGAGCATTCATATCGGAGTAATTTCCTAATTTACTGATACTATTAAAACCCGAGAAGGACGGGAACGAAACCTTATTTTTTTAACTGCCAACTAATTTTGGAGAATGGTAAAGGATTGCGTAACAGTATGGGATAGCTGCTTGCATGTTATCCGCAGGAACGTTAACGGACAGAGTTTCAAGACTTGGTTCGAGCCTATCCGGCCGATCAGACTTGAGAACAACGCACTGACAATACAAGTGCCGAACAAGTTTTTCTACGAATGGCTAGAAGAGCACTATGTTTCTTTGTTGAAAATGTCCATCCGCAAGGAACTGGGCGATAAAGGGCGTTTAGAGTACCAGATTTTATCCTCCAGCTTGCGCCAACTGCGCAACGAGGAGCCGATGAAAAACGAAGTCTCTACCACCGCAAAAGCCAACGGTCAAAACGGCGTCAACCCTGGAAGCATTGATACAAGCAGTATCAAGAACCCTTTCGTGATTCCTGGAATTAAAAAACTAAAGATTGAATCCCAGCTCAACCCAACCTACACTTTCGGTACCTTTATAGAAGGTGACTGCAATCGTTTGGCCCGCTCGGCTGGTCACGCTGTCGCAAAAAAGCCAGGTGGCACCGCCTTCAATCCGTTGGTGATTTTTGGAGACGTTGGCCTTGGAAAAACGCACTTGGCCCACGCTGTGGGAAATGAGGTGCTGAAAATCCATGAAAACAAGTCAGTGTTGTATGTCTCATCCGAGAAATTCACTGGCCAAATCATTGACTCCATCAAAAACAATGCAGTCAACGACTTCGTAAATTTCTACCAAATGGTGGACGTCCTCATCGTTGACGACATCCAGTTTTTGGCAAACAAGCAGAAAACACAGGAGATTTTCTTCCATATTTTCAATCAATTGCATCAAGGGGGCAAACAAATCATCCTGACTTCCGACCGCCCTCCAAAAGATTTGGATGGCATGGAAGAGCGCTTGATTTCCCGTTTCAAATGGGGCTTATCTGCCGATTTGCAGGTGCCGGATTTTGAGACTCGTGTGGCCATTTTGGAATCTAAAATGAACCGGGAGGGCGTTGAACTGCCAAACAGCGTGGTCGAGTTCATCTGCTACCATATTCAAAACAACATTCGGGAGTTGGAAGGCGTGCTGGTTTCCGTCATTGCTCAATCTTCGCTCAACCGGCGGGAAATTGATGTGGATTTGGCAAAAGAAGTGGTGAAAAATTTTGTCACCCAAATCAACAAGGAAATCACCCTAGAATTCATCAAGAACTTGGTGGCAGACCATTTTGACCTGCCAGTTGAAAAGCTAGGAGGAAAGACCCGCAAGCGCCAAATCGTGATTGCACGGCAGCTTTCCATGTACCTCGCAAAAAATTTGACGGATAAATCACTAAAAAATATTGGTGAAATGTTTGGGGGAAGAGACCACAGCACGGTTATTTATTCCATCAAAACAGTACAAGACTTGATGGAAACCGACTTGGTTTTCAAAGATACCGTATCAGAATTGGAGAAAAAAATTCGCTTGACGCTGAACGAAAAGTAATTGGTAAGGGTTTTGTCATAGCCCAGAAAAAAAATTAATAAAAGTGCAAATGTTAGATTTGGAATTGTAAAAACTAAATTTACCTTTGCACCCGCTTCCGCAGAAGTACGGTGAGATGGGTGAGTGGCTGAAACCAACAGTTTGCTAAACTGTCGTACTGGGAAACTGGTACCCCGGGTTCGAATCCCGGTCTCACCGCAACCTTTTTAAGTTGCTTCCGTTTGATGACTTCGATTCATTTCACAAAAAGATGTGAAACGATTTTGCGCCAGAAGGGTCGCTGGAATTTTTTCCAACGACCCCTCTGAATGGAGGTTTCGGGGTGTAGCGCAGTCCGGTTAGCGCACCTGTTTTGGGAACAGGGGGCCGCAGGTTCGAATCCTGCTACCCCGACTGACTAAGGGTCATGAAGAAATTCATGGCCCTTTTTTTATGCCCTTTTTCGAAGTAAATTTTGCTTGAGAACAGCTGAGGTTTTATGCAAATCTTTAGTACTTTCTTGCACTGACTAATTGAAATCATCTCCTTTATTGCTTGTTTTGAATTTTTTTTCCCCAGATTTGCAAAGCAGCTAACCCGTTGTTGATTTAGGGTCTGCTGTATTTTGGACTGTTCATCCTTCATCTGCATTTCAAACCAAATCCAGTCATGAAACGACGCCAAGCCATAAAGCAACTTGCCATTATTTCAGCCGCTGCCGCTGTTTTGCCGGGCTGTCTCACCGAGCCCAATCGTGTGGCTTATGAAAACGTTGCGCTCAATAAGGGGCAAAATCAGTTGTTAGAATCATTTATCCAGCGACTTTTACCAAAAGAAAAATCAGGTGTGGTAACCCCAGAAAAAACGACCGATTTCATCTTGACCGTCCTGAACGACTGTTACTCACCAGAAGACATTCAAAAATTCAAGGTTGGCCTTTCAGAACTGCAAGCTTACTGTCAGCAAACATACAAGTCTAATTTTGAGGAGCTTGATAGCAGCAAGCAGGCTGCAGTGTTTGGCTATCTGACCAAATCCGGAGGCCTTTCCGAACCCACCCAATTTTTTTACGATACCGCCCGCAGCTTGACCATCGAGCATTTTACCAACGCTGAATTTTTCATGAAGAACATCATGAAATGGGAATTTGCCCCCGGCTATTTCAAAGGCTGTGTGCCAGTTTGAAATATTTAAAACCTCGAAATCACTCTTTTCAAATTACGCCCGTTTCAAGCTATTTACGAAGTAAATCAAATCAAAATGCCAAACACGACTGACCATAATTTTGATGCCATCATCATCGGCGGGGGAATGACCGGGGGCTGGGCTGCCAAGGAACTTTGTGAAAATGGCCTGAAAACGCTGATGTTGGAGCGTGGTCGAAACGTGGAACACATCAAGGATTACCCGACCACGGGCATGCAGCCTTGGGAGTTCAAACACCGCAACCGCATCCCTTATGAAGTGGAAAAGGAGAACCCGGTCATCAGTCGGTGCTATGCTTTCAAGGAAGATGCCATGCACTTTTTCGTGAAGGACTCGGAACATCCGTACATCCAGGATAAGCCGTTTGATTGGATTCGGGGCTATCAGGTGGGCGGCAAATCCATCATGTGGGCGAGGCAGGTGCAGCGCTGGAGCGATTTTGATTTTGAGGGGCCAGCTCGGGACGGCTTTGCGGTGGATTGGCCCATCCGTTACAAGGATTTGGAGAAATGGTACACGCATGTCGAGCAGTTCATCGGGGTGTCTGGGAACAAAGATGGGGTGGACACGCTGCCGGATGGCGACTTCCTGAAGCCCTTCGGCATGAGCTGTGTGGAAGAGCATTTTAAGGACAAAATGAAAGAGAGCTACAAAGACCGGCATGTGATTTATGCCCGCTGCGCCCATTTGACGGAAGAACGTGAGATTTTCAAACAACAGGGCCGGGTGCTTTGCCAGAGCCGGAATATCTGCCAGCGGGGCTGCCCATACGGCGGGTATTTTAACGCTAATTCAACGGTGATTCCTTGGGCGCTGAAAACAGGGAATTTGACTTTGCAGCCACATTCGGTCGTTCATTCCATCATTTTTGATGAAAAAGAAAACCGGGCCACTGGCGTTCGGGTTATCCATGCCGAAACCAAGGAAACGACCGAGTATTTTGCCAAAATCATCTTCCTGAATGCTGCTACGCTCAATACGAACTTGGTGCTGTTGAATTCCAAATCTGACCGATTCCCAAATGGGTTGGGCAACGAGAACGGGCTTTTGGGCAAATACGTGGGCTTCCATAATTATCGTGCGAAAATTTGGGCCAACTACGAAGGACACAAGGATTTCAAGACAGAAGGAAGACGTCCGACAAGTTCCTATGTTCCTCGCTTCCGCAATGTTTACAAACAGGAGACTGACTTCCTTCGGGGCTATGCGGCCACGTTTTATGCTGGAAGGAGATTGGATGTGAACAAGGAAGGTTTTGGTCAACAACTGACGGATAATTTGTTGGGTAGTAAAAACTTCGGTGGCTGGACGGTCGGTTCCGGGATGATGGGGGAGACCATTCCGAAGGAAACGAATTTTGTTGCGTTGGATGCTTCGCAAAAGGATGCCTGGGGAATCCCGCTGTTACATATTAATATGGTGCACGATGACAACGACGAAAAGATGATTAAGGATTTCTTCGAGCAGTTTACGGAGATGTACCAAAAAGCAGGGTTCACGGACATCCAAACCAAGGATACCCAGCAGGCTCCCGGCCTCGACATCCATGAAATGGGTGGGGTGCGCATGGGTAAAGACCCAAAAACTTCCGTACTGAACGAGTGGAACCAGCTTCATGCTTGCCCGAACGTTTATGTGACCGACGGCGCTTGCATGACTTCCATGTCCACGCAGAACCCATCCTTGACGTTTATGGCACTGACGGCAAGGGCAGCCAACCACGCTGTGGAAAAATGGAAGAAAAATGGAAAATGAATCAAGTCGAAATAGGCTTCATAAATCCGTTGAAACTCAACCAGTCGGTATCTCAACTACTTAAATCAGGTGATGAGTGGCTACGGGTTGGGTTGTTATTAAATTCTACAAAATAAAATTTGTTTTTTACTTTGAAATTATTGTTGACGGCAGTTTTGTTGTTATCTTCGCCCCCTAAACCTTTTTATTTCACCATAAAACATTATTTTCTATGAGCAAATTTGATGAGATGATGGCAAAGTATTCTGATGCCCTTAAAGGTATGAGCAAAAGTGCCGTTGATGCAGACCAACTTACTAAAGTTGCAAAAGGACTTGGGCCATCCATTTATTTGAGGGATGCTTCCATGGTTTCCTGCTCGGACCAAACTGAGTTGGACCGTGTGAAAACCAACTTCCTTACCAAGAAACTTGGTATGACGGACAATGCAGCAATGGATGCAGCCATCAAGAGCGTTTGCGCAGCGTATAATTCAAACCAAAAACTCCGGGCAGTATTCTACTACATGCTGCTTCAGAACCTTGGCAAGACACTGTAAACACTTAGAAACATTACGATGAGTGGCTTGGCAATTGAGTTTGCCAAGCCATTTTTCTTTTGGTAAGTTCAGAATTTGACAATCTTCAAGCGGTGATTGCCTCCCAAAAATCGGCGAACAATCCGCTTAACTTCTGGGTTGCTTTCAAACGCCTCGACAGCCTCTTTCAAGCTTTCAAAATCATTTCCATCCACCTCGCCCATATTCACGTAACCGTAGCCTTGGTACTCGCCACCTTCTACCAGCACCACGGCGTTTTCATCGGGCGTCCGGCCCTTGTCTATCAAGAAAAAATCCTGCTCCAACAAACTCTCATCAAGTGCCAACAAAGCAGCTTGAGCCCGCTCGTTGTAGTTTCCCGCTGTTTCTTCGCCAATGCAGGCACCAAAGCACTGCTTGAGGTGGTATTCAAAACAAGGCCCCGTCCGGTCTTCGAGGTGGCAATGCCGGAGGCAAAGGTTGAAGCGTTTTTGAGCGCCTTTTAGCCAGCCTTTTGCATGGGCAAGGTCTTGGTAGGCGGAAATGACATTCAATTTCTTCCTCGTTTTCAAGGTCGTTTTTGCCACATCAAAGCAGATATAACCTGCCTGATTTTCGAAAGTATGGATGACGAATGGGTATTCCCGCACTTTTTGCGCCCGATTGATGGGCGGTCGCAGCTTTTTTATCTCATGCGATTCCTTGAGCAAAGCAACCAATTCACTGCCCGTCACTTCCCAAGAAACGTCGTCCACCTGCGCTTGTAGCTTCGCCGCTTTTTCGGATTGGTTGGAAAAATGCTCCGCAATTCGCTTTTTGATGTTCAGGCTCTTGCCTACGTAAACCACATCGCCGCTTTCATCGTGAAAATAGTAAACACCGCAGGCTTCGGGCAGGCTGTGCATTTTTTCGAGGCTGAAACTTTTGGGGAGTTTGGACTCCTTTACCCCCAAGTTGACCATCTGCTTGATTTCCTTGGTGGCCGAACCCGACTGCGCCAGAATGCGCTCGAACAAATCCACCGTGGCAATCGTGTCTCCCATGGCCCGGTGGCGTTCGCCAGCCGTGAGGCCCATGCTGACGATGAGGTTGCCGAGGCTATAACTCTTGTAACCCGGAAAAACTTTCCTTGCCAAGCGCACCGTGCAAAGCTGCCGCCGGGTATAAGCGTACCCCAGCCGCTTGAATTCCTCCTGAATAAAACTGTAATCAAATCGGACGTTGTGGGCGACGAAAACTGCCCCTTCAGTGAGTTCCACCACCTTTTTTGCAATTTCGTAAAAGCGTGGGGCGGTGCTCACCATCTCATTGTCAATGCCGGTAAGCTCGGTGATACCGTAGGGGATATTCATTTCTGGATTCAAAAGCGTTTCGAAAGTATCCAATACCTCCGTACCATTGTGGACGACAATGGCGATTTCCGTAATTTTATCCCTTGCGGCACGGCCTCCGGTCGTTTCGATGTCTATGATGGCGTACTTGGTCTCCATGATTTCTGAGACGGTAGATGATAGATTTTAGACTTTAGACAGTGAATGGCCTTGATTGAATTGACAGCAAATACCGGATGCATTTTAAGGTTGGAACTAAATATTTTGAATTTCTATCGACCCCATCTAATGTCTAAAGTCTACTGTCTAACATCTAAAATAAACAAAATGATGGTAAAGTTAAAAACAATTGTTGGAATACCGTTCTTGGTTTTTTTATTGGTGCTGGCCTGCGGCCAAAAAAACAGCCAAACCATCAACGATTTGCCGGTCACCAAAGTTGAACCGCAAATAAGTGGCCAACCCGTGCCAGCCGCCGAGCGGGTAGGGGAGTACCTGTCCTTGCTGAAAGGAAAACGGGTCGCAGCGGTGGTGAACCAAACTTCGATGGTCGGGCAAGTGCATTTGGTGGACACCTTGCTTCGCTCCGGAGTGGGCTTGGTGAAAATATTGGCGCCAGAACACGGTTTCCGAGGTGCTGCCAGTGATGGCGAGAAAATAAAAGACGGAAAAGATGCTTCTACCGGACTTCCCATTGCCTCGCTTTACGGAGACAACAAGAAACCCAGCCCGGCCATGTTGGCAGATATTGACCTTGTACTGTTCGACATTCAAGATGTTGGCGCTCGATTTTACACCTATATATCTACGCTGGCCTATGTGATGGAGGCTTGTGCTGAAAACAATATTCCACTCCTAGTCCTTGACCGACCGAATCCTAATGGGCATTACGTGGACGGCCCGGTTTTGAAAAAAGCATTCGTCTCTTTTGTGGGAATGCACGAAGTTCCGGTCGTTTATGGAATGACCATCGGTGAATATGCCCGGATGGTGAACGGGGAAGGCTGGTTGGCAAACGGCATCAAATGCGACCTTACCGTGGTGCCTTGCGCTGGCTACGACCACCGCAGCTTTTACAAGCTGCCTGTGAAACCCTCGCCGAACCTGCCCAATATGACGGCCATTTACCTCTACCCCTCGCTCTGTTTTTTCGAAGGAACAGTGGTGAGCCTGGGGCGTGGCACTGATAAGCAGTTTCAGGTAATAGGTGCACCAGCAGCGACCGTTGGGGACTTCACGTTTACCTCAAAGCCGATGGAGGGCGCTAAGTACCCACCGCAAGAGGGCAAGCTTTGCCGGGGCTTCGACCTGAGCGGGCTACCCCTCGACTCATTGCGCCAGCAAAAACAATTGGATTTGCATTACCTCCTTAATTTTTACAAAAACTACCCTGACAAGGCGAATTTCTTTTTGAAAACAGCCCATTTCGATGCCTTGGCGGGCAACGAGGAATTAAAACAACAAATTATGGATGGTAGAAACGAACAGGAGATTCGAGCTAGCTGGAAGGCTGGTTTGCAACGGTTTAAGCAGGTTCGCAAGCAATACTTGATGTACTATGATTTTGAATAAGCTGCTTTGTGATACTTATTTTATTCAAATCACGGTATGAAAAAAGGTTTAACAATCAGAGGCTGTTTTAAAACCCTTGACGGGCGTAAAGTCACATCTTTTGAGCGTATGCCGCAGCTATTTTTTAGGCAAGAACCCCGGCTATTGCCTAAAAAATGAGCTTTGCCTACACTCAAAATATGCACCTTTTTACCTCGCCAGAGGTTTTAAAACAGCCTCTCAGGATATGCATGTCTATATCCTCTACAAAATTTTTGATTGATTAGAATTTTTTAAAGATAAACCATTGGTTATCAATGGTTCCTGCAAACAATTAATCCCGAAGGGATTTAACATGAATAGCCCCGGATAAAATCCGGGGAAAAGTGAGGCAATGGTAACAACCCTGAAGGGGTTGAATATCAATGTTAAGGTAAATATTCAACCCTTTCAGGGTTTTGTCCCAGGATAATTCATAAACCCCGGATTTCATCCGGGGCTATTCAAATTCAATCCCTTCGGGATTATTACTACTATGGTTGTTAATAATCAATGAGTATGGCTAAAACAAGTCTAATACCTGTAGGGGAATAAAATGGCATATTCTGATTTTGATAAAAACCCGAACAATGTTAATATTGCTCCGCCTGTAATATTGCTTTACAAGGCTTTGCTATATAAGTTGCACCTGCTTTTGCACCAGTGTCAGTATTTGTAACCTTTGCTTGTATGTTTTCGCCACATACACATTCTGATAATTGGGCGCCAGTGCCAATTAATTGACTATTTTTATACCATTCAACCAAAAAATTTGATTGCGTATATGGCGGATTTCCTGGCAAATTTGGGTTCGTCGCTATTAGCGTTGCACCATCCACAGTGCAATCACTCGCCAGTATTTTTACCAAAAATGTGGATATTGGTGGAAGGGGAATCCCTGAAACGGGCGGTTGCAAAGCATCGGAATCAAAAGTGGCAAATCTAGCTTCTGCCTCATATTTGGGTACTACGGAATCATCTGGCACACATGCTATAAGGTTAATTAATAGCATAAGTGTGCAGGTACGGAACATGATTTTGGTCAGCATGGCAAAAAATATTTAAGGTGAATAAAAATTGATTCACAAGGGAATATATCCCGAGCCATGAGTAGTATGTAAAGCCAATTTTAGATAAAAAAACTTAAAATAGCCGAAGTTGAAAGAAGGATGCAATTAGATTTAGAAGGTTGCTTGAATTCTAAAAAAAATAACTGGGTACTCATTTTTTTTCTGAATGTTTTAGAACTAAACGCTCAAACAGGATTGAACATCCGACGTGTAAGCAAGTTCTACCAATGATATTCAATTCAAACAACAAAATACCCATTGCGATGAAAAACGACAGCAAAGCAACCCCTCCAAAAAAAGGAGATGAAATGGATGGCAAAGACAACGCCAAAGGCTATCCCCTCTATCCGCCCAGCGAAGATATTTACAACCAGGGGCAGCAAGAATCCGACCTTGACCCCGACGATGTAACGCATAAAAAAGCGCCGAACGAAACGCCGGATACTCCTAACGAAAAGGACTTTAACGATGATAAAACTGGCAGTGACCTTGACATCCCTGGCGCAGAATTGGATGACAAAATGGAAGATGTCGGCAGCGAAGACGAAGAGAACAATTATTACAGCTTAGGACAATAACAACAACTACTTTTAAGACTTTGCATTGCACCGGGTTCGCTTGGTGTTAATGTTAACCAAGGAGGCGGTCTGTTCAATACGAGCAGCCGCCTTTCCAATTTTTTGGAGGTTTAGAAGGTTTAGTGGGTTTAGCAGCTGTAAACTAAACCTCCTAAACCCACTAAATCTTCTAAACCTACTAAGCCCCCACTTCTACACCATTGCTATTAGGGGCAGGACTTCCAGCATTAACAGGTGACTCCTCAGACGACAATAATTGTGTCGTTTCGGCAGCCTGTCCATCGGCGGTCATTTTGGCCACTTCTATCTCTAGTTTTTGGGAAGCCTCGGCCTGTTTGCGCTGTTCTGCGGCTTGTATTTTGGCCATTTTGGCGGCATGACGTTTGGCAGCAGCGTCCAGTATCTTTTGTTGTTGTAAAGCGATAGCTTCGGCATCCTGCGGTTCGTGGCGCAAGCCCTGGTTCTTTATCAGTGACGCATTTTCGAGGGCATTGTACAATTCAAAATTGCTGACCTTGAGCATTTTGGCCGCTTCCAGAAAATCATTATAGACATAGTCCGTCGTCTCAAAAGTCTTTGAAAGCAGTGCCTCTCGCAGGGCTTTGTCCGTGGAAGTGCCAGCACTTGGCAGCGGGTTCACTGTTTCAAAATTTCCAAGCGCTGTGTTTACTTTGGCCATATATTCCACATCAACGCCATAGTCTTTTAGCGGAGCAGCGTGTACGGTCTGCAAATCAACCACATATTGCGTGGTTTCGATAAGTTCCGAGTCCCGCATATTGATAAAACTTGACTCTGGCAGGTTGAACTTGGCCCAGAGAATCATATCTTTCATATCCTTGGCATAAGATTTTCCAGCGCCGCAGAGCGAACCCAGCAACAGGGAGAGCTCTAATTTATAACCAGCCTTTGCATCAGCATCCCCTTTTTTATTGGGCGGCACCCGTTTCATCAATGCTTTCACCTCCGTCACGGCGGCTTTTAGTATATTGAGCTTTAGCAACAATGCTGGGATTCTGCCCAATGCCTCAAGATTGAGGGTGCAAACCGCCAAAAAAGTGTTGAACATATTGACCCGGGAGGTGACTCTTCTGTCCATGATGAAATGATTTTAAATTGTAATAAAAAATTGTTAGAAACTGGTTTTGTGAAGATTAAACATGTAATATATTTACAATTTACGTGCCAAACAGCTTGTTAACCTCTTTTGGGATTAAATTTTTTTTCACGATTCACTTCGGTCAACAACATTTTTCAAAAAGACCGATGCAAAGTCCATCCAAGCCGACATATTAAAAATCCAAATCAGGTTATAACCCATCCAAGCCGACACATTAAAAATTCAAGCCAAGTTAGAAGTCATCCAAGCCAAGTTAGAAGTCATAAAGAACGAGTTAGAAATCATCAAGAACGGGGTAAGGTTATTCCAGACAAGGTGAATAATCAATAGGGCGGAATTGGTAAGATTTGGTGAATTTGCTTTAAAAGTTTTGTTGCGAAAAAAAACTGGCTTACTTTGGCGACATAAACATACTAAAATGAAAACACTCCCCACCATCACGCTAGAAGCCGTCAATATATCGGGCATTCAAGGATGCAAAGTTTATTTCCCATTCAATGACCAAACTATCCGGTCGCAACTTGAACTGCATGGTATGCACTATGAACCTTCTCTTCGTGCCTCAGTGATACCCTCAACAAATGATTTGTTGGCTAGATTACAGGCTGCTTTCCAACAGCAAGCCTATATAGTGGTAAAAAAAAGCCACGAAATACCATCGCCAAACCCAGAATTTGTTGCACCAACCAATCCTTTGGCAAAGCCAACGGTCAAAGCAGGTGCCTTGGTACACCGTGGCGAGCACCGTATCCGGGTAGAGATGGATTACATACCTGCCCAGGTTCAGAATTTGCGAACCATCCTAGGAGCTACTTGGAGCCGTACCCACCGTTGCTGGCATTTGCCTCGAACACGGGAGGCTTGGGATGCCCTGAACAAACTGTTTAGGGTGGAAGTGGAGGGACAGTCAGGCAGCAAGCCCGTTGCTCAGAATGAAAGCAGTGGCGACCTGCCAAAACCATTGGCTCCCGCAGTGCCGTTTGCCCCGCAAGCTGATAGCGGGGTGACAAAAATAACGGTCATCGCACACCCCAAGCGGACGGACGTGATAGGCTTGCGGGTGCCAAAGGAAATGGTGCCCGACCACCTTGCTACCATCAAGAACATACACGGCAGGCGGTGGAACGCCGATGCGCTGGTATGGGAACTGCCCAATACCCGGCTCACCATCCGGTTTTTGGAAAAATACCTAAAAGAACACCTGCACTGGACTTTTCAGCCGGACATGGACAAGCTGCCGGAACGGTTGGAGGTGGCCACGACCACGCCGTTTTTGGGCAAAGAAGGGCCGAAGGCTAAGTGGGAGGCGGCGGTGGTGGCACTGGAGCAATGCCTGACGCTGGCAAGATACAGCCACCGCACTATAAAGGGATACAAGCAGTGCTTGCGGGACTTTATCCGTTTTAACGACGACATCCGGCCGACTCAATTGACCCGCCAACAAATCGACAATTTTATCGCACAGCTTATTACCAAACACAAAATTTCAGAATCATATCAAAACCAGTATCTGAGCGCCATCAAGTTCTTTTATGTCAACGTGGCAAAGCAAGAAGAAAAAGTGTTGGACTTGATGCGCCCAAAAAAACACGACAAGCTGCCACATGTGCTCACAGAGGAGGAAGTCGTCCATTTTTTAAGAGCAATAGACAATCCCAAACACAGGCTTATAATGATGCTCATCTACTCCGCAGGTTTACGGCTGGGGGAAGTGACAAACCTGCGACTCTCTGACTTGCAACCAAAAGAAAACCGACTCTTCATCAGGGCTGCCAAAGGCAAAAAAGACAGGTGCAGCATACTTTCGGACAAAGTCTGCAGCCTTCTGAAAGATTATCTCGAACTGTATTCCCCCATAGAATGGTTGTTTGAAGGAAGTACGGGTGGAAAGTATGGCGACAGGAGCGTTCAAGGAATTTTTGAGGCAGCCCGTGCAAAATCAAGAATAAACCCTTTTGCTACTGTCCACACCCTTCGCCATAGTTTCGCCACGCATTTGTTGGAAAAAGGAGTTGACTTGCGTTACATCCAAGACCTGCTTGGCCATGAAAGCAGCAAGACCACGGAGATTTATACGCACATCACCAGCAAGGGGCTACAAAAAATAAAAAGTCCCTTGGATGGTTTGAATTTGTAATGCCAAAACATTAGCTTTGCCAAGCAGGAAGGGGGAAAGCATCCTTCATATTAGTTAATTAACATTTACCTCCTAACTACTTTGTAGCTGTAAGAGGTGTACAAAGCAAAAATGTCCGCTATTGCGTGTATGGACGGAATGGCGGACACAGACAAGTTCGCTGAAACTAAAAAACAAAAAAAATGAGCAACCAAAAAATTATAAACGAAATAATTGAGAGCCTTAAAGGAAAGAAAGAATCCTTTCTCACACAAGTCGAGAGTGATGTTTATCAACACATTAGGGTGAAATCAACAATAGAGTGCTTAACTATTACGACACAAAAGTCTTCTGGTTCAGCAAGAATTAAATGGGAGCCAAGTCTAATCCCAGATGAAGGCTTTGATTATGTTAGAAGATTGATTCCGTTTTTGAGGAAAAAAAACTACAACGGTCAGATAGTTGATTCTGCCTTAACGGAAGGGATTATTGAAGTTGTCATCAATTCATTTAATAAACTATATCAAAGCAACAACGAGATTATAGCTAAAAAACTCGTTGATGCTATTTTAATTAACGAAAAGGCATCAAATGCCTTTTTGGATGGAGTTCTCTCATCCAAATTTAGCAATGTTTCAAAGAGTTACATAAAGAGTGCTGCATTGGGCGCATTGAAGACCCAATTCGCATCTATTGCGCCTGTAGTTAGAGATAGCGCAGCTCCTGTCATTGCAAAAGCTACAGCTCTTGCGGCTTCAACACCGATAATAAAATCAATTATCGCAAAACTAACAATATACATAGCAGCGCATTTGCATGTAATATTGGCAAAACTCATTGCAGTTCCAGCGATTAAAATAGCAATAGCAGCTTTAATTAAGAAATTTGTTATTGCTGCAATTGTTGCTGCTATTGTAAAATTCATTGTAGTTAAGACTGGAATGAGTGTTGGCGCAATTGTCGCAGTCGTTTTAGTGCCGATTGTTGTTTACTTAATCGTTAAAGAGTGGAATAATTTCCCCGAAAATCTTGCTCGTGGTATTGCTGAAGAAATAAGAAAGGAATTAAGGAATGAATTTGTTAAAACTAATGAAACCATTCTGTCAGAAATACTAACTTACATAACTGGAAGTTATGCCAAAAATCTTGGAATATTAATTATGGATGAAGACCCGGTTTTCGCCAAGGAAATTGATAAATTAATCAAGATTGTTGGAAGTTAATAAAAAAAATCAATTAAAATGGAAGACAGAATTAAAGACAACTTATTACAAGTTAGACTGGAAGCTTTGCATGCTATATACTTACACCAAAAGCAAATTATCACATTGCGTCGGAAAAACTTACTGGTTGAGTTCCTCTCAATTGGAGTGCCGGTGTTTTACATTGTCCCAAGATTTCTTTTGAAGGATACCGAACACTTCAAATTAGTAGAGATTGTGTGGGAATTATTAGGTGTATCTTTACTCGTAGTCGTCATTTTTAAAATTGTTTTTAAATGGCAAGAAAGAGAAGTCAAACACTCTTTTCTTGCCTATAGAAATAGAGACATCGCAAATGAAGCACTTAAATTTGTAAATGCTGAATCAGTAAATAAAGAAGTTATTGAACAATTTTTGAAGCGAGTGCAAGAACTTGATGCAAACGACAATGAAGATTTATTACTAAGTACTGCTACAACAGAAAATCAAGAAGCGTTTCGAGACGCTTTAAAGAAATTAATTCCGGGTTCTACGAGATTATGCCCAAAATGTAACGCTGACCCTTGGATTTTTAAAGCTGGCGATTGTAATCTTTGCGGTAATTCACCGATTCCAAAATAAAAAAGTAAATCCATGAAAGAAGTAAAAATTGAGACACCACAAGTAGTTCAACAGTTTGCAAATTGGTACAATCAATTGCCTGCAAATGAACAGGCTACTTTATACAGTTACTTGCAAAACTGGGTAAATAAAAATTTACCCTCTAATCGTCCCTCTCAAAGTCATATTCAACCTCATTTTGGCGGTAAGACATATGGAGGACCAGTAACCAATAAGGTTGTAGGGAATAGTAAAAAACACGAATGCACTAATTGCGGAACTTCATTTGAATCAATTTTATGCAATGGGTGTGGAAAAATTATTAAAATTGAGTAATCAAATCAGCGAACAATGCATGGTCGCCTATGCTGCCCAAGCCCAACCCGCAAAGCCAACGCAGGGCAGCACAGCGTCCATGCTCACGTTGGACACCATCAAATAAAAAAAACAAAACGAAGCCAAATCATTTTCATAAACCTTCAAAATTTATCAGTTATGAAATCATGTATCCAAACCAAAATCGCCTCCATCCTGATTTTGTCATTGTTGACAGCAACACAGGT
>JBGSWN010000265.1:0-6996 GCA_041752395.1 Saprospiraceae bacterium
TGCGCCTTGTCGCTGGAGGGAAGCAATGTTGCCCCGTTTGTCGGCGTAGCTGAGGGTTTCGTTGTAGCGGCTGCTGGCTGTTGCCGTGCCTGCGTCATTGACATCAAAGTAGCTGGCGGCGGTAAGCCTGTCCAGGAAATCATAGGTAAAGCTGTAGGCTTGCCGCTCCCGCCCACGGGTGCGCCACTGCATTTGTGCGATGTTGCCGTTCTTCTGGAGCGTACCTGACATGCCGGAGAAAAGAGCATCGTATTTCAGTTCGAGGTAGAACAGGTCGTTCTCGCCCGTCGCGCCCGGGTTTGGGGCGGTCGGGTTGGTGGGACAAGAGGCGAGTGCGGTGTTCGTGCCGCCGAGCGTTGGCTGGTTGATGGAT
Source organism: Saprospiraceae bacterium (assembly GCA_041752395.1). GTDB lineage: Bacteria > Bacteroidota > Bacteroidia > Chitinophagales > Saprospiraceae > UBA6168. The sequence goes on from JBGSWN010000265.1 coordinate 374, forward strand.
GTGAGCCAGCCCTGCGCATTGTAGGCATAGTCCAGCACCTGCAGGTACGACCCAAAAGTGACCCCCAGGTATTTCTTTAACAGTTGGTCCTCTCCGTCATAGGTCAGGGCGTTGAGCTGCACATCGCCGGCATTGTTTAGGTTGTGGTAGTTGCCGATGGGCCGGGCCGCTTGGTCGTAGTTGGTCTTCTCCACGATGGTGGCGGCGGGGTCCACTGCCAGCCGCTTGTGTGTGCGGTTGCTGGTGAGGCGGTTGTCCGCCCAGTCGTAGGTGAAGGCGTAGTTGTCCGAGCCGCCCGTGAAGTTGTTGGCGGTGGTGTTGATGACCCGGCCATGAGCGTCGTAGGTGAAGTTGGTGGTGATGAAGTTGGTGTTGGCAGAGTCCATTATTTTCACCTTGGTTTGTTTCACCTTGCCCTTGTAGATGGCCTGCGAGGTGGCCACATCGTCGTAAAGGGTCTCGGTCAGTTGGTCGGCGGGCAAGGCGAAGGCGAAGGGGCTGAGCGGGCTGGGGCTTGCGCCAGCCACGAAGCCCGTCTTGGTGGGCCTGCCGTACTCGTCGTAGTTGGTGCCCAGCCATTTCGCCTGCGCCAGCAGGTTGCCGTCCTGCATCAGGGTCATGAGGTTGCGGGCGTCGTACTTCATGGTCATGGCGGCGGCATCCGGCACGTCTTTGCTGGTCATGTTGTCGGCGGCATCGTACAAGTATTTGAAGATGAGGTCGGTGTTGGTGATGAGTGCATCGGGGGGTATGACCGTGGTGAGGCGGTCCTTGTTGTCGTAAAGGTTATAGGTATTGGCCTCCTGTGTTCCGCTGTTGTTGCGGCGGCGGCTGAGGATGAGCCTGCCTTTTTTATCCTTGAAAGTGAAGGAACGGTTGCCGTTGGGGTCTTCGACGGTGGTGGAAAAGAGCGAATTGGCGCCATACCAAGTGTTGGTGGTATGGTTCAATTTTACGTTGGTGGCAAGGTTGGTGCCGTAGGTATAGATGGTGGGGTACCACGATGGGGGCGTCACCTTCCAAGTACGGTTGAGGGGGTCGGAGTAGTATTCTGTCAGGGTGAACGGTGTGCCAACCGGCACGGTAGGCACGAAGGCTCCGGTGGCCTGGTTCTGCACGAACGGTTCGTATGCCTTGGACGGCCTGCCTTGGTTGTCGTACTCGATGGTAGCGACAAGGTCTTTTTGGGTAAAGTAGCTGTGTTTTTTGTCCACGGTCTGCACGGTTCGGCCTAGGCCGTCGAGGTAGTTGAACACCACTTTTTCTTTGAATGCGCTGCCGCTGGCGGTCAGGTCGGTGAACACGGTGCTGTCCCGCACGAAGCTGCGGGGGAGGGTGGTGCCGTTGCGGTACTTGTACTGGTAGAAGGTCTTGACGTTGCCGCCACGGGCGGTAATGGTGCTGAGGCGCATGAGGGGGTCAAAGGTGTAGTCCACGAACTGGCCGTCGGGGCTAGTTATCTTGGACACAAGGCGGGTGTTGCCCCCGGCGTACTGGTACAGCGTCACAAACCGTTTGTACGGGATGACGTCGTCGCTGTTATAGGTACGCTTGGTAATTAGCCCACCAGGTGCCCACTCGTATTTTTCCGGCTGCCATCCCGTCTGCGTGAATTTTTGGGGAAGGCCGACGGAGCCTGCCGTGGTGCTGCGTTCATTGATTACTCCCTTCCTCACCCAGGTACCAGCCGTTGCGTTGCCGCTGGCGTCGTAGGTCATTTCGTAACGGTAGAACTCCCAAGGATAGGGAAGATAGGTGCTAGGGGCCGGGCTTGTACATGACGCACCAGGGAGGCCACCGTTCCAGTTCGACCACCTCATACTGTCGCCGCTAACCAATACATCGTCCACATAATTTTTTGTACTGGTAGGATTGCTTATCATATTCCGTGCTACCAAATCTTCCCGAAGGCACTGGAAGGCGAGAGTGGTTGGATAACTGGTTTTAGTGGTTATTTTTTTACCATCACTGTTGTAGAATTCTGACTTGACAGGCGAAAGGTGCTTGTTCAATGGGTCGTAAGCGTAGTTTGTCACCGTGCTCACACCATCGGACACAGCGGTTGCTTGGCTAATCCGATACCTTATTGCGGTTCGGTTGGAATAGATGTTCCACATCAAAATACTGTTGGGGAGGCATTGTGGACATTCGGGTGCAGGTGGGCATGCCCCCGGAAGTAAATGGGTCTTATACATGACTCCCGGTGGGGAGTAAAAGTTAAGCGATGCGTTGTCAGCGATATAGCTGTCACTTTGTACTTCCGTTCCGCTTGCGTTTGACTTTTTTGACTTTTCCAATTGACTGTTTTTGGATAGATAGGGGGCAGGCAAATACGGGTATTTATCATTGAAAGTGGGGGGGTATTCAATATAATATGTGAAATCATTGAAACCGTTTCCATTCAAGGTTTCCCTTACATCACTGTAAATCAAATGGACGCCGTCGAAGCCTCCGATAGGCACAAGCGTGGAAGAGCTAAAGGAACAATAATTTTGACTACCTCCATTCGAGCTAATCGCAGTACCATAATAACCAAACTTTGGTTCCGATAAAACAACCACACCACTCGATTTGGTCGGGTCGGTAGGCTTGGTGTAGGAGTATGTCCTTACAATATCGTTGGAGGAAGAAATATTGTCATGGGTGCGCAATTCCTTGATGCGAAGTCCGCCCACTTTCTTGGTGGTATTTGAGGATACCATATTTACTGCTTCAAAACGCCCCCACCCATCCAATGTCGTCAGTTCAAATTTGATGGGGGTATTTAAAGGCGGGTTGCTGCCTATCAAGTCAGATAGGGGCCTAAAATTTGAGGTTTGATTGCCATTGGTGATATTGAAGCCAAAAGAGCCTAGTTGCTGGTTGTTGGCAGTGTTGATGGCCCGGATGGTTGCACTGATGTAGGCACCCTGCCCTGGGCAGCCTGGGCTGTATGGTTGTGTAAGGGTCAACTTGAACTTAATATTGGAACCTGGATTCGACGTGAAAGTATAGTTTGAAGAAACTATTTTTTGTCCACAACAATAGGCTGGGTCTGGACTATTGTATGTTTGTACTACTAGTGCGGGGGACAACGAAGTTGGAGTCTCCACCGTTGTAGGGCAATCATTCGCTTCAAATATGAATTGCGTGTTTCCTCCATTTGGGTAATCAATTTTCTTCAAGCTCCCTTTTAACATTGCCCCTTCCACGGTCTCACGTTGCGCACTGCCGTAGGTTAATAATATCGGGTTGCCTGGATATCCAGGCACAGTTAGCGTGGTAGGTGGCACATTGACCGTTAAATTGTCATTGTTGTTGGGGCCGTTGTAGTAGCCCCATTTATCAATCTGTTTGCTCAACCTCCAAGGCAAAAACTGCCGGGTTACGGAAACACCGTTTACGGTTTTCGTATTTATCGTACCTTCATAGGTAAACACATGAGGTGGATTTAGGATGCTTCCATTGCACGCCTTTTCGGTAACTGAAAGCAATTTTAGTCGCTTGGATTCTGGATAGGTTTCAACATAAAGGGTGGTCAGGTCATGGAAGTAGTCATAGTTAAGCAGGAAACTGGAACAGAAAGTGCCAGACACGATTTGTATACTGTCCAGTTGCTTGGCTCTGTTTGAGGTAAAAGAAACATTCATATCCAAGTCTTCCCTTGTTGTATTGCCAAAGAAGGTGGCCGAAGAGGTCGAAGAGGTTATCTGGCTAAGTCTTTTTCCTTTTATATTTATCCTCTGTGCAGGCCTTCCGTTTAATCCGGTAGAAGACTGACAAGATTCGCCTTGTGTGAGGTTAGTCCCGTTGATTGAGCTGCAAAATATATAATTGTAAGCACAAGCTGCAAGCTCGTAGTAGCTGTAATTTTCGTCTGTATATTGTAAATTGATGAAATGTGTGCCATCATAGGTTTCTATCCTTACAAGGTACCAAGATGTGGGATTGCCGTTTGAAGGTTCGCCCGGAGCTTGGGTTCTCTCTTCTACAATTGTGTTGGTGACAGGATGTTTCCCAAAAAAATATTTTGTGCCGTCTGGTGTCACCAAGGTGAATTGCTGGAAAACTCCTGAAATCGTGAGCTTTAGATCTTGCTTAGGAATAAATTGTGGCACGTTGTCCTTGTCAAAAAAGAACTTGCCTGAATATCCCGGTATACTAAAATGAAAAATATCAGGCTCCGTGTCGGTACATATATTCCCACCAACACAATTGGCTTGAGTGGTCATCTCAGCTACACTACCTGTTAGGTTCTTCCCAAAGTAATAGTAGCCTTTGTATAGGTCCTCATCAGGGTATGAGAGAATGGTTCTGGTTATCATACCACCAGCACGCAGGTTCCAACCCATGCCTACCCAGCTTGATGCTTCTGCGACCTTCACTCCAGAGGCATGATAGTCAAGACTTATCGGCAATGAAAGTGGACCATCAATCACTGTATAAATTGGTAGGTTGATGTTGGGTACGCCAGTAGCATAACTAATTGGTATTTCCGTGAACTTTGCCAATGCTGCTGCATTTGGTGCAGGCATCACTACATCTTTAATATACCCATTGTTGGGCTGTGCAAAAACATGGTCAAGAAAAATGGAAAAGAAAGCAGCTGTAAGGACAGCAAGGGTTACAAATTTTTGCGTGGTTGTTTGCCTCATGGCTTCTAACTTTTATGGTTGAAAAATTATGGGTGAAAATTAGGATTTAATAATTTGACGGCCCTATCGTTCCAGTAACACTTTTGCTACCGCCGTCTCCTTTCCGCATTGTACCCGCACGACATAAAGCCCAGGAGCCCAGTCCTTGCTGCTGATATATATCGAATTAGTCGCCCCGGCCATGGCATTGCCAATGGTCTGTGCGTGTTTCTGCCCCCCCAGCTCGTCAATGGCCGTTAGATGCAGCTCCTCTTCGCAGGGCATGTTTATCATCACCGTGAAGCCGTTATTGGCAGGGTTGGGATACACGGTTATTGCAAGTTTTTCGGGGATAGAAGCCTTGTCTCTGCTGCTGCTACGATCGCCAAGTTCGCCTAGCCCAAAGCCGCTGGCGCATTGTGTGCCTAACTGCCGCAGCCCTTCCCTTGGCACGCCACTTGGCGCCAGCGTGGCATACATCCGCATCATCTGCCCGTTGGTAAACATGTATTGTGCTTCATCATCGGTATTGTCCATTAGGTTCATGGTCATCTCCACTGGATTATCTCCGCAAGTGCTAATATGACGATAGTCAGGCTTGTCGTAGTTCGGGGCGTTGTGGATTGGGGTGTCGAACACATAGTCATCGGCACATGGCTGGTCATCGTTCCAGAGTTCATACAGGTTCAAGTAGGAACCTACTAGGTGTGCAAGCGTTTTCCCATATACATAGCTTTCCATTTTGGGGTTTGCTTCCAAGGTAGATTGTGGCTTTGTTCTTGCAAAAAATGACGAGTTGATTACAATGCCATCGCTATCAAATGGCCCACCGGGCATTTGTGCAAACCCGGCCACATCATCTGCCAGTGAAGCCACATATATATTCAGATACTGTTTTTGTTCCCATCCCATCGTACCGCCGTTCTCACTTGTGGTGAGTGTGGCGTCCACCGGAAAACTGCTTGCTTGCGAGGATACATAAAGGATTCCTGTGGTTGGGTTGCCCATGGGGTCCTGTGGGGCCAGGCAAAATCCGATACTCGGTCTTGCAGCTTTATCCTTAAACCCTTCCATCTCCCAAGCTGGGTGCAAGTTTTCCCCAATAGGCATTTCAGGAAGCATAAATGCAGCATTGAGCACGGATAATTGAGCTTGCACATCATCTGGTGTTATTTCAGCTGCTGCATTTCCGATAAAGTGGAACACGACGGGGATATAAGGTGTATCGGGCATTCCATACCGCTGAAAGTCATAGGTAAACCTTTCTATGGACGAGCGGGTTTCCACCATTTCAGGGTATGCCGCCATCAATCCCTTCATGTACTGCTGAGTGGCGTACTGGCGATAGAAAACGGGGCTAGCCTCTTGACCAACAAGGCATTGGACACATAGCATGGCTAGCACAAAGAGCAAATGTCTTTTCATGACTTACAGAGATTTTATAATTTCCAAAATGACACGATCAATGAATTTCGTTGCGGTTCATCTTGCATATTGGTCAGAAGACCTTGTGGGTAAGCTACTTCTACTTCTACTTAATTCGTTTGCATCGGTTGTTTCCTTGAGCGTCCGTTTTTTGGTATTTATGTCCCCCGTTTTTGGTGGACTTTTTTATCGGCTCAAACATCGTTGTAAGTTTTGATATTGTAAAATTTTTTAAAAAGAAAATGTCGCAATCCCGACATTTTATTTTTGCCTTTACTTCACCACGGTCGCTGCTGCTTTATATCCGCCTTTGGCGGATGACAAAGTGGCACAAAAGCGGATTTCAATTTTTATAACAAACCACTTTATCAGCAATAATACCGCCACCAAAATGTCACAGGGTTTATAAGAAAAAGTAAAAAACTTCACCAAGTTCATTGGGGGCATGACTTTTTGGGTTTGGTAAATGATGAAATTCTACAAAATCATTTTCAAGTTTCGACAAAACTCCATAAACTTCTGTGAAAACTTCGTGGAGTTTTAACGGAAGTTGTGTACGTTTTAATAAAACTCCTACTCGATGGG
>JBGSWN010000266.1:0-2015 GCA_041752395.1 Saprospiraceae bacterium
ACTCCAACAAGACCATATTTTGCACATGCCTTGTTGTCACAGTATTGATGTAATTTTAGCGTCTCAAATTCTACCTTTGTAAGTGGCATTGGAAAAAATTTGACGCTAAGTTACTCCATGCCTTAATCGTTCAGTACCTAATTTTTTTAATCATTTGAAAAAAGGACTAGTGAAAGAATAAATTTGTTTTTCAGCCTGTGAGGCTTTAGCGCCTGTTTTGGGTTTCCTTGAGGGACAGCTAGGCTGGCCCATCAAAATTTGCTAGAAACGAAAAAAAATCCTCATTTTTTTCTCAAGCAGCAACCCAGCAAGCGCTTAGCCCAGTATCTTCAAACGCAAACAGTTGCACATCCCGAAGGCATCGGGATGTGCAACTGTTTGCGACGGTTAGGTAATTTTTTTAAAGCCATCGTTAGAACTTGGGTAGAAAAAGCTAACAAGTGATGATGAATTACCACTCAAAATCTTGTTGTTCATAATACACAAAGAGGATTGGAAATTGTGAAAACTTCACGGTGATTTCGAGTCCTCGTCGAGTGAATTGACGAACATTTCTTGTTTTTGACCAATTTTTCAGTAGAAATCGCTGTTGAATGTCGCACAAAATCAAAATTGACCTGTAAATTCCTTGGCTGGTAAGTTGGGTGGTTCTCAGTTATTACTGTCCAAATGATTTAGTAAGCTAGGGCTTGCCGCTTCAAACTGCTGGAAATGTAGGATTGTTTTTTCACTTTGAATGAGTGGAAAGAAGCTAAATCACCATTGATTTCTGTCACACAATTACTTTGTGTGAAAGTGACAAAAAGTAAAATTTTTAACTTCAAAATGTCTAAACGAGTGAAAGGCAGTGACGACCTTTGCTAAAATCGAAAAATATCTGTTCCAAGAAACAAAGGTAAAAAACAAGTTTGAAATGACTACTTATCGTAGGTTTTTTTTTCAATCTATTTTTCATTGCCATCCAAGTCAAAATAGCTATGTATTTTAATGTTGCGTAGGAAACAAAGCAAACTATCCCAAACTAGCTACCTTCGCCCCCATGAAAATTCACCGCACCCTCGTCGAAGCAGTGGCGCAAGCCCTTTCCGGCATTTTCCAGAGCGGCTGGTACGCCGACAAAGCCATTGAGCGGATGCTCAAATCCGACCCCCGTTGGGGCAGTCGTGACCGGGCCTTCATTGCCGAAAACACCTACGAAATCGTACGCTGGTGGCGGCTGGTAAAGGAAATTGCGGAATTGGGAAATTGGGAAATTGGGAAATTGGCGGAGGCCAATTTCATCCGGCTGGTGGGTGTGAACCTGCTGCTAAAAAACCTGCAATCGCCAACCTACGGCTTTGAACTGCCCGATTTTCCTGAGTTCGTAGGGCTGCAGCAAACCGAAATAAAAGAGCGGCGGGACGCTTTGGCCAATGACCGCAAAGTCACCCAGTCCGTCCCCGACTGGCTGGACGAACTGGGCGAAGCCGAATTGGGTGAAAAATGGGATGCCGAACTTTCGGCACTGAACCAACAAGCACCGGTTGTCATTCGGGCCAATACGCTGAAAGGCAACAAGTTCAATTTGAAAAACATGATGACCCTGGAAGGCTGGGAGTCCTCGGAAACACCGCTTGCGAAGGATGCGCTGGTCTTGGCAAAACGGGGCAATATCTTCCAAAACCCCGTTTTCCTGAACGGATTTTTTGAGGTGCAGGACGCTGGCTCGCAGTGCATCGCCCCGTTCCTGAAAGCCGAGCCGGGCATGCGGGTGGTGGACGCCTGCGCCGGGGCTGGCGGCAAAACGCTCCACCTCGCCGCCCTCATGGAAAACAAGGGCAGCATCATCGCCTTGGACACTGAGGCGTTCAAGTTGGAGGAGCTGCGCAAACGGGCCCGCCGCAACGGGGCGCACATGATCCAGACCCGCCCGATTGAGTCCACGAAAACCATCAAGCGACTGCACGGCACGGCCGATCGGCTGCTGCTGGATGTACCCTGCTCTGGCCTCGGCACCCTCCGCCGGAACCCCGATG
>JBGSWN010000267.1:0-121023 GCA_041752395.1 Saprospiraceae bacterium
GAGTGGAAACCACCCGTTTATCCGCCGAGCATCAAGCTCATCACATCGAGCGTCCGGCGGAACAACCCGATGTTTTTGGATTCCAAAATCCATCACAACAACCTGCTGAACAATATTTTAGCAAAAATCGAAGCCAATTACGCCGGGGCCGACGAGGCCATCATGCTCGACTCGAACGGCTTCGTGGCGGAAACGAACAGCGTGAACATTTTTTGCATCCGCAATGGGCAGGTACTCTCCCCCACCCCGGACGCTTGTCTGCCAGGTATCACGAGGAGTTTGGTCATCGAAATTTGCAAGGAAAACGGCATCCCCGTTGCAGAGCGAAACCTTTCACTGGTGGAGTTTTACACCGCCGACGAGGTTTTCTGCACAGGAACGATGGGCGAATTGACGAGGGTTTCGGAGATAGATGGACGGCAAATCATCAACAAAAGCAGGCTGGAAGTGCTGGAGGAGGTGCAGGGGCATTTTCGGAAATTGACAAAGGAATGGGGCGTAGAGGTTTAAGGTTTTTGGTTACTGGTTTCTGGGAGGGCCGTTCAAATTGGTAGCGCCCTCCCTGAAACCCGAAACCCGAAACCTCATTCCCCTTTGAACACTGGCTTCCGCTTCTCCAAAAACGCCGTCACCCCTTCCCGGTAATCCGCTGTCGAGCCAGCGAGGGTCTGGTATTTGTCCTCGGCTTCCAATTGCTCCGAAAGGATGTTTTCAAAGCTCATGTTGAGCAGGCGCTTGGTGTAGCCAAGGCCCTTGGTGGGCATTTGGGCTAGGTGCTGCGCAATGGCGAGGGCTGCTTCGTCGAAGCCTTCCGTGGGCAGTGTTTTGTAAATCATGCCCATTGCGGCAGCATCCGTTGCCGACACTTTTTCACCGAGCATCATCAAGGCGGAGGCTTTTGCGAAGCCAATCAAACGGGGCAAAATGTAGGTGCCACCGCTGTCCGGCACGAGGCCGATTTTGCTGAAAGCCTGGATGAAACTGGCCGATTCAGCCGCCACGGTGATGTCGCAGGCGAGGGCGATGTTTGCGCCAGCACCAGCAGCCACGCCGTTCACCCCGCAAACGATGGGCTTCTCGATGCCCCGCAGCCGCTCAATGATGGGGTTGTAATGCTCCCCCAAGATGGTCTTGAAACTGGGCGCATTGGTCTGGTCACTGACTTCCTGGAGGTCTTGTCCGGCACAGAACGCCTTGCCTTCGCCCGTCAGGTAAATGGCCCGGACGCTATGGTCGTGGTTACATTCGTCGAGGGCGGCCTGCACTTCGAGGGCCATTGCCCGATTGAAGGAGTTGAAGACGGCGGGGCGGTTGAGGCGGATGATGGCGACGGCGTCGTTGATGTTAAATTGAATACTGGACATGTAATTTTATTTGGTTTAAAAGTTCGCTTAAAAGCAAAAGTAGTTTTTTGCAGAGTAACAAAAGAAGAAAAGCCCCAACCTTCCATTCAAGGATTTCTGTCTAACAATGAAAAAATAAAATGAAAAACACAACCTCCATTCTCGTTTTAATTGCGACTGCTTTAATGGCTTTAGCCTTGCAAGCTTGCAAAAAAGAAAAAGACTCACTCAACGGCGAATGTGGCGTTGAAGAAAGAACTTACCAGTTCTTTCCCACCAGCCATCTAAGCCTTCAATATTACGGTGTTGACTCGGCCCTAGTTTCTTCTGAAATCATAAAAGGCACTGGCGACAAGCTCGTATTCCAATATCTGCGAACGGTTGATGAATCAGCTTGTTGTGCGGATTGTGGCGATGGTGACTGGGTACTTTTCGAAGTTGATAAGTCGCTCATCAGTTTTGACTTCGAAGCGGAAGACTTGGAAAAATCAAACCTAATCGGAGGTATTTATTTTGGATTTGGAGGACATTTTATCATGCAGCCTATTCATACCGGTAAGGTAAAGGGAATAAAACTAAGCGAGCAAGAATGGCAGGTTGAAATGGATATACCACTTACTGAATTTCGCACAGTAAAGCTTAACAAGCGATTTAAGCTTTAAAACTTGTTTGGGAAAATGAAATTAAGGAAACCTAACTTGCTTAAGACACTAATCTAAATAAGAAAGGTGGTGCCTGCTGCTACAGGTACCACCTTTTTGATTTTGATGAGAACGAATTATTTACTCGCCGCCAAGATATGCCTGAACACCGAAACGGAGTCCAAGGTCACTGGCATCCAAATCGCCAAACTGCTTGGTGTAACCCAATACACCTTCAATGGCCACATGCTTGTTGAGGAAGAAAGAAACACCTGGCCCCACCAATAGGGCAGAACCAGTAGTTGATTCTTTATCGCCACCAAAGTCAAATGTTGCGCCTGCAAACCCAAATTGGCCATGAAGGAAAATCCGGGTCATACCTGTACCAAAATAGTAGCGACCAAATGGAGAAATGCCATAAGTAGTAATGGAGAAATCACCTGATTTAGTGGTGCCCAAATTAATCGCACCTCCAAATGCCAAGTTATTTGTTACAAAAAAGCCCAACTCTGGAGAAATATCAATTTTGACGATATTGTCAGGCTTTTCAAACTGCACATTGAATCCGGCAGTGCCGCCGAGCAGCATATTGCCTTTTTCAGTTTGAGCAAATGTGAAAGTAGCGCATGATAACATGGCAAAAGATAGAATGAAATTTCGTGTCTTCATGATAGGAAATTTAGTAAAAAAAAATGGTTTAGGCTGTAAAGATAGTACTTGGAGTATCATTTCATAACATTTGTTTCGACAATTCAGTTAGTTTCAATACATCAAACAAAAATAAGGAAGGCCGCTTTGATTTTAACTGGTTGACTATGAGCACCTTTAAAACCGGATACAGCTTTTTTAATAAAATTAAAAACCATGCAGGGTAATTCTCATAGGCTGAAAGTAAGCGGGTTTTGACAATCTTTCCGTCTCTTTCCAACTGTACCAAATTCTCAATCCCCTGCTCCGTCTTCCTTAAAAAAACCTCCACCGTCTCCAATCCAATATGCTCCAATGGATTGTCAATATGCAAAATCGGCACCTGCCTTTTCGCCAGTTCCATCCCAAAAAGCGTGTCCTCGTGGCCATACTGACGCAGCGTTTCATCGAAAAGAATATCGAGGAAAACAGCCTTCGAAATTAAGAAATTATTGGTCATAAAACTATGGTAAGGCGAGCGGCTGCGAGCGGCTGCAGTGCTTTGTTCTCGCTGGCGGCCATAGTGCCAATGAAAGCGCAGAGCTGGGTCAACAGGTGGCTGGTCAGCGTAGCAGCGGCCACCGTACACGAGGCGATCAGGAGCAGTCTGGCGCAGGTAGTTTTGGATAAAATCAGGGGAAACAACTTTGCTATCGCAATCCATGAACAGCAGGTACTCAAAGCGGGCGGATTTGCCAAGGGCATTGCGGATGGCAGAGCGGCCTAAGTTCTGCGGCATTTCCCGATAGATAACGTTTGGTCGCTTCCAGATTTCCTTGTTCTTTTGCTTAAATTCGAGCGTTGAACCATCGTCGAAGCAAAGGATTTCGTAGCCAATCCCCGCCGCCTCGCACTGGCCGTGCAGGTCACTGACCAGCGGCCTGATGTCAAAATTGAAGATGGGGATGAGGATGGATAGCACCTGTGGTTCAAGGTTTGGGGTTTCAGGTTTCAGGTGGGTCTGCCTTGAAACCCGAAACCTTAAACCAAAAACCGAAAAATCATCTTTCAATAAAAACTGAAAGTTAACTAAAGCGTTACCTTTACACCCGCAAAAATGCATAAAACAATGACGCAGACCGTAAAAATTCAATTCTTGCTCGACGACCCCAATTTGAAGCCCGAATTGCGCAGCATCGCAAACAAAGTTTTCAACGCCGAGCGCATCACGCCTGACGAGGGTTTGTTGCTCTACAACGAAGGCAGTCTTGGCTTTTTGGGAGCTCTCGCCAACTACGTTCGGGAGCGCAAGCACGGCGACCACACCTATTTCAACCGTAATTTTCACATCGAACCGACGAACGTCTGCGTCTATGACTGTAAGTTCTGCTCCTACTCCCGCATGATAAAACAACGTGGCGATGGCTGGGAATACACCATGGACGACATGATGGACATCGTGCGGAAATATGACGGCCAGCCTGTGACGGAGGTGCACATCGTGGGGGGTGTGCTGCCGCAATACGATGTGAAATTCTACGCCGATTTTTTCACTGCCATCAAAAATCACCGCCCCGAACTGCACGTGAAAGCACTGACGCCCGTGGAGTACCACTATATTTTCAAAAAAGCCAAAATCGGTTACGCCGAAGGCATGAAACTGATGAAAGATGCGGGTTTGGACAGCATCCCCGGTGGCGGCGCAGAGATTTTCCACCCAGAAATCCGGGAGAAAATCGCTGCTGACAAATGCACGGGCCAGCAATGGCTCGACATTCATGAGGAGTGGCACAAACTCGGAATGCGCTCCAATGCCACGATGCTTTACGGCCATATCGAAGGTTTCGAGCACCGCATCCACCACATGGAGGAGCTTCGTAAATTGCAGGACCGGACGGGCGGGTTCCAGACCTTCATCCCACTGAAATTCCGAAACCAAGACAACCAGATGTCGAACATCCCAGAAGTGAACGTGGCCGAAGACCTCCGTAACTACGCCATCGCCCGCATTTACCTCGATAATTTCGACCACCTGAAAGCCTACTGGCCGATGATTTCCCGCAATATTGCGCAGCTCTCCCTCTCCTACGGCGTGGACGATATTGACGGCACGATTGACGATACGACGAAGATTTACTCCATGGCTGGCTCAGAGGAGCAAACTCCAGCGATGAGCACCCAAGATTTGGTGAAACTCATCAAAGCTGTTGGGCGCAAGCCGATTGAACGGGATACGCTTTACAACGTTGTGACGGATTATACGGAGGTGGTATTCGAGGAGGATACGGCGTTTAAGGGGTATGTGGCGTTGCCGGTGCTGAACTAATTGTGGTCGCCCAATTTATTGGGCTGACCGTCAGTAAATCCCAAACCATATTCGGTCAGCCCAATAAATTGGGCGACCACAAACCATGAAAAAACTTAAAGTCACCGCCGTCAGCTACCTAAACACCAAGCCGCTCCTATACGGTTTGGTAAAAAGTGGCCTGAGCGAAGAACTTGACCTCCATCTCGACATCCCCAGTGTTTGCGCCAGCAAACTGGCCAGCGGAGAGGCGGATTTTGGCCTCATCCCCGTAGCGGCAATTCCAGAAATCGCCACGCCACATATCGTCTCCGACTACTGCATCGGCACGGTGGGCGAGGTAAAAACGGTCTGCATTTTCAGCGAAGTGCCGCTGGAGGAAGTGAAAGTACTCTACCTCGATTTCCACTCCCGAACCTCAGTCGAATTGGCGAAAATCCTTTTGGAAAAACACTGGCACTGCTCCCCTGCTCTGCTGCCTGCAACGCCGGGTTTTGAGGATAAAATTGGTGGTCCAACTGCCGCACTCATCATCGGTGACCGGGCGATGGAACATTTGGGCAGACATGCTTTCACCTACGATTTAGGGGAAGCTTGGTTGGCGAATACAGGGCTGCCGTTCGTGTTTGCGGCATGGGTGAGCAACCGTCCCTTGCCAGCGGATTTCATCGAAAAATTCAATGCTGCGATGCAATTGGGCATTGACTCAATACCGCAGTTAATGCTGATTTTACCACAGCAGCACCCGGGTTTTGATTTGGAAAAGTATTTCACCGAAAACATCAGCTATCGGTTGGATGCACCGAAGCGGGAGGCGCTTGGTTTATTTTTGAAGGAAATAAAAGCTGAAAAAACGTCCACTTTGCAGCAGGAATGGGTCTTGCTTTGAGAATCAGGATTTATTTTTGTTGGGAAAAGTTCTGCTGTGTTAGCGTCAAAACACATTATCTTAGCAAAAAATTAAACTGCCATGTCAGGTATAGCCGCAAATTTCCATGACAACAAAGACCTTCAGTCCATCCTCGATGGCATAGCCAACTGGGACTTACCATCATTGGAAAGCTTTGCTAAAGGTGTTAATGAAATAGTTGCCCAGAAGAAGTCGCCAAATCTCACCAAAGAGGAGACTGATTTGCTAAAGAAAATCAATGCTGGAATTCCCACGTCTGCATTGGACAAGTACAATATGTTGAAAATCAAACAAAAAGCAGATGGCCTGTCTAGTTTGGAACAGCAAGAAATGGATAATTTGATAGATTTCATCGAGACAAAAGAGGCTGAGTTTTTAGGTTATCTGCTCAGGCTATCCCACCTTAGAAAAGTCTCCATCGAAAATTTGCGCAAGCAACTTGGCATAAAAACACCTGCCCCACATGCCTGGTAAGACCCTCTCTCGCAAACTGCGGAAATTGGTCATTGAGCGGGCAAAAAGCCGATGCGAGTATTGCCAAAGCTGGATGCACAATGCAATACACCCTTTCAATATTGACCATATTATACCTGAAAAAGAAGGTGGAACAAATGACCTCAATAACTTGGCGCTGTCCTGTGGTGGAGACAACAACAATAAAGGCGACAAAACCAAGGCAGAAGACCCAGTTACCAAGGAAATCGCCCCCCTCTACAATCCACGAAAAGATGAGTGGTCAAAACATTTTGCATGGAGCGAGGATTTTCTTGAAATTATTGGACTTACACCAACTGGCAGGGCTTCTGTTGTATTGTTGAAACTGAATCGAGAGGGATTGCGAAATATGCGCCGCCTGACGATTATAGCTGGTGAACATCCACCTACTAAAAGTGAGTAAAGCTGCTAACCCGAATTCCTGAATTTTCTGATTTCAAAGATTTCCCAATAAATTAATGCCTTCACCTCTCTACTTGGTGTCTTTTCTACACTACATTTGCTGCTCATTAAAGAAATGCCATGCTTATCATCGCTGACGGAGGGGCAACAAAAGCAGATTGGGTCGTTGTGAAAGATAACAGCGAGCAAATGTCCATCTCCACCACCGGTTTCAATCCAAGTTATGTTTCGGGCGAGCAGATTGCTGGAATCATCCAACAGGAATTGGTGGAAAAGCTGGCGTTTGAGATAAACGGCGAGGTTTTTTATTACGGAACGGGCTGTCGGGACCAAGGTCGCAATACCATCGTCCAAGAAGCCATTGCCGCCAAATTGCCGAAGGCAAAAGTCACCGTCCACCACGATATGCTGGGAGCAGCAAGGGCCACCTGCGGTGATAAGCCGGGCATCGTCTGCATACTTGGCACTGGTAGTAATTCTTTGCTTTACGATGGAAAGGAGGAAGTGGACAATGTAACCAATCTTGGGTTCTTGCTGGGCGATGAAGGCAGTGGCGCAATCCTCGGCAAGCAATTTCTACAAGCGTTTTTTTATCGGGAAATGCCAGCCGAACTCATGCCCATCATCGAACAAGTCTGCCCGAATGGCCGTAAGGATATTCTTGACAAAGTTTACAGCGGTGGAATACCAGCAGCCTATTTGGCGTCTTTCACCCAGCTTTTTGCCGAACATCAGTCGCATCCTTTCGTATGGGCTTTGGTGAAAAAAAGTTTTCTTGAATTTTTGACTAGACATGTCTGCAAGTACAAAAATCACGAATCTTTGCCCGTCAGCTTTGTCGGTTCCGTGGGCTTTCATTTTCAAGAAATACTGAAGGAAGCACTGCAAGAGCTTGGACTCCATGCTGGCGTTATCATCAAAAAACCAATTGAAAATCTAGTAAAATATCATTTAGGAAAAGGGGTTTAGAAAGTTGAGAAAGTTTAGGAGATTTAGCAAACATACTTTGCAATTTGACCTTCTCAACTTTCTAAACCTCCTAAACCTCCTAAACCTCCTTCAACAATGAGCAGAAACATAAAAAGAATAGCAGTTTACACCTCTGGCGGTGATGCGCCGGGCATGAATGCCGCACTTCGGGCAGTAGTTCGCACGGCAGCGTATCACGAAGTGGAAGTTTATGGTATCACGGGCGGCTATGAAGGCATGATGGACGGACACGTCACGAAGCTCGAAACACGGGATGTTGGGAACATCATCCAGCGTGGTGGTACGTTTTTGAAGACTGCCCGAAGCGAACGATTTACGACCGAAGATGGACGGAAACTCGCCGCAGCTATTTTGAAAAAGCACAAAATCGAAGGACTTGTCGCACTTGGCGGCAACGGCACTTTCACAGGTGCGGACATCTTGCACAAAGAACATGGTATCCCGGTTATTGGCGTTCCTTGCACCATTGACAATGACCTTTATGGCACGGATTATACCATCGGTTTCGATACGGCATTGAACACGGCGGTCGAGGCGGTGGACAGGATTCGGGATACTGCGGAATCCCATGACCGCTTATTTTTTATTGAAGTGATGGGCCGAAATTCTGGCTATTTGGCGCTGCACACTGCCATTGCATCCGGTGCAACACTGGCGCTTTTGCCAGAAAAAGAAACGACCTACGAGGAGTTGGCCAAAGTCCTGACCGAGTCTGCCAAACGCAAAAAACTCTTCAGCCTCATCATCGTTGCCGAAGGCAATACACTCGGCAAAACGGAAGACATTGCCTTAGAATTAAAGAACAGGGTGGGTGCTTATGATACCCGGGTCGCCGTCATTGGGCACTTGCAGCGGGGCGGCTCTCCGAGCGGTGCTGACCGAATACTGGCCAGTCGCCTTGGCTCCAACGCCGTTGTGGCGCTGCTCGATGGCCACAAAAACGCCATGGTCGGCATTGACAACAACCTCATCAAGTACACACCGCTGGGCATTGCGGTACGCAACCAAAAGGAAATCAGCTTGGATGAGATGCGGTTGGCGGAGATGCTTGCGCTTTAGGGGGTGAGAGAGTGAGAGATATGAGAGAGTGAGAGGGTGAGAGATGTGAGAGAGTGAGCGGGTGAGAGATGTGAGCGGGTGAGCGGGTGTTGATTTTCAATCTTTTTTGATTTCAGCTTTTACCATCAACCACAAAATAAGTGGCACTAGGCCTTGCGGCAAACGATAAACCGTGTGGTAGGCCCATTCGTGCAGACTTTGGAGGGGAAAATCCCAGTAGAAATTGCCGACGATTCTTGCAAGCGCTGTGAGCAGCCCCCAAATGGCAGCGTAGAGCAGGAACCATTTTGCCCATTGTTTAGGTAAAAAAATGCCCAATGCAACCACGAAGTCCATCCAACCTGCGGCGGTCAGAAAATTTATGGCAAAAGATTCGGAGCCACCCAAAATCCGCATGGTCATGCTCGTGAAAACACCCGGCCTTGGGTAATAACCAGCGGCGTAGAGACCGTGGCAAATGAAGGTCAAGGCCGTTGCCAGTTTCATGGCAAAAATCAAACTGGGCGAGAATTTTTGATTTTTGAAATAGAGAATCAAGAAAGCTGGGGTGGAAAATTGCAGCGCATACTCAAAAAATTGCCCTGTATGAAGAAAGAATTCTTTCATGTACAGCAACGCCAAAACAACTTGTCCTGCCACGCCCAGCCATATCGGCCAACGCATCCAGTGTGGCATTTTTTCATAAAAAAGACAAGCCAGCGCACAAACGAAGTAAAAGAAGCCAACGGCGACCATCCATTGCTGAATGGTCTCATCCACCGCCAAATTGGTCACGTATTCATGCCAGGTCCAAGGCGTGAGGGCTTCAATGACGGGGGCCATCAGTTGGTCGTCCCAGAGCAGTTCCCGATAGGGAGCATCCCAAAAAATATGCTGGTAACCTCGGCCAAGGAAGACACTGGCGGCAGCAATTTTTAATAAATTGAGAATTGAGAATTGAGAAATCGAAGATTCACGAAAGTAATTGAGAATTTTCAAGGCGTTGATTTTCAGACAGTTGCTATCTTGGCAACTTGATTTTATTGATTTTTGCAAAAGTACTCTCATTTTGATGAACCATTTTCCCCTCAACATTATTTACTGCCCGATTCATCATTCAACTTTCATCATTTTTTCACGCCATGAATATTGAACTTATCAAACAGGAAATCACCTTCAAGACCGCCCGCAGCTCCGGCCCCGGTGGCCAGAACGTGAACAAGGTAGAAACGAAAGTCGAGCTCCGTTTCGATGTGCCAAACTCCCGCTTTTTGAGTGAGGTGGAAAAGCAAATGGTGCTGACCAATCTCGCCAACCGCATCAATGCTGAAGGTGTTTTGCTGCTCACCAACCAAACTTCCCGCTCGCAGTTGGACAACAAAGAAACGGCCATTTCAGATTTTGAAAAAATGATGCTGGAAGCCACCACCCCACCCAAGAAACGAAAGAAAGTGAAGCCACTGACAGCAGACCGTGAAAAACGGCTATCCACAAAAAAACGGGATTCTGAAAAAAAATCCCTCCGTTCAAAGGTCTCTTTCCAAAAGGAAAGAGACCTTTGCTTTTTTAATGAAAATGCCATCCGAACCTTCCACCCCTCGTTTTGTTCTTTTGGCAAAAAAATCAGCGTATGTTCCTAACCGAAGAAGCTATTAATTTGGCTACACTTTCCACTTCTGACAACACTAAATTCAAGCTCAACACCATCGCCGAAGCCGTCGAGGACATCCGAAATGGCAAGGTCATCATCGTCGTGGATGACGAAGACCGGGAGAACGAGGGCGATTTCATCTGCGCCGCCGAGTGCATCACCCCCGAAATCATCAATTTCATGGCCACGCATGGGCGGGGATTGATTTGCACCCCCATCGAAGAAAGCCGGGCCGAAGAGCTTGGCCTGAAGATGATGGTGCCAGAAAATACGGCGCTCCACGAAACTGCCTTCACCGTCAGCATCGACCTCATCGGGCAGGGCTGCACCACAGGCATCAGCGCCTACGACCGTGCCACTGGCATTCGGGCGCTCGTGAACCCAGATACAAAACCAGCGGACTTCGCAAGGCCGGGGCATATTTTCCCCCTTCGTGCAAAATCCGGCGGCGTGCTCCGCCGCACAGGTCACACCGAGGCCAGTATTGACTTGGCCCGCATGGCTGGCTACCGCCCAGTCGGGGTGCTAGTGGAAATCCTGAACGAGGATGGCACGATGGCCCGCCTGCCCGAACTCATCAAGATTGCGGAGCGGCACAACTTGAAAATCATCAGCATCAAAGACCTCGTGGCTTATCGGATGGAAACCGAAAGCCTCATCAAAAGGGAGTTTTCGATGCCGTTCAAAAACCGTTTTGGAGAGTTTCAACTCATCGCCTACTCACAGGTGCCGGGCGGGGACACCCACCTCGCCATTTTCAAGGGCATCTGGCAACCGGATGAAGCCGTGACCGTGCGGGTACATTCCAGCATGGAAGGCAACGACCTGCTGAGTATCCTCCTTGATGACTCCGGGTTTCGGATGGACAAATCCTTGGAAGCCATTTCAAAGGAAGGAAAAGGAGCGCTCGTCATCATGCGGCATGGCGACAAAGACCTTTCACTGATGTCGTGCTTGCAGCAAATGACCAGCAGTTCCGACAAATCACCGAAGCCTTACCGGGGCCGCCGCAATCAAGAAGTGGAGCAACGGGACTACGGCATCGGGGCGCAAATCCTTCGTGACCTCGGCATCTCCAAAATCAAATTGCTGACCAATAACCCGACCCGCCGAATAGGCATGATTGGCTTTGGGCTGGAGATTGTGGAGGTGGTTGGTTGGGAGCGTTGAATGGCTCCTTATTCTAATTGTTCATCATTCACCATTCACCGTTAGAGGTGTTAAGAAAAATTTTCTTGTTGTTCTCTTTCGGGAGGACATCCCCCTACCCCCCTTCAAAGGGGGAATTCATGTCTGCTAGCTTTCAAATTTTTAGCAATTTAGCAGGGTTTTATTCCCCCTTTGAAGGGGGGTAGGGGGATGTTTTTGCGGAGATGCCAGCATCTCAAATTTTTCTTATCACCCCTAATTCAACGTTCACAATTGCATTTATCCGAAATCCTCACCCACCTCGGCGAAGACCGTGAAAACTATTTCAACGCCGTTTCGCCACCCATCATTCAGAGCAGCAATTTCGCTTTTCCAAGTTTGGAGCAGTTCCGAAAAGACGTGACGGACGAACTTGCCAACCACATCTACACCCGTGGGAACAACCCGACGGTGGAGATTTTGCGAAAAAAACTGGCAGCACTGGAAGGAGCAGAAGATGCGCTGGTGGTGGCCAGCGGTGCAGGTGCAACAGCAATGGCCATGCTGGCCAATGTGAAATCGGGCGACCATGTTATCTGCGTCAAAAACCCTTACTCTTGGACGAAGAATTTATTGATGAACTTCCTCCCCCGCTTTGGCGTCAGCCATACTTTCGTGGATGGAAGGGAGGTGGCAAATATTGAAGCGGCCATTCAGCCGAACACCACTTTTCTCTATTTGGAAAGCCCGAACACGATGACTTTTGAGTTGCAGGATTTGAAGGCCTGCGCTGAACTTGCGAAGCAGCACGGCATCGTCACAATGATTGACAACAGCAACTGCACCCCGCTGTTTCAAAAGCCAATCGAGCATGGAATTGACATCGTGATGCACACCGGGACAAAGTACCTGAACGGCCACAGTGATGTGGTTTGCGGCGTTCTTTGCGCCAGCAAAGAAATGATTCGAAAGATATTCCAGACGGAGATAATGACCCTTGGCAACATCGTCAGCCCGCACGATGCCTGGCTGGTAATCAGGGGTTTACGCACTTTGGAACTGCGGTTGCAGCGCAGTTTTGAAAGTGCCAAAAAGATTGCCCAATGGCTGGAAGGCCACCCAAAAGTGGAGCGTGTGCTGTTTCCGTTTTTACCTTCTTTCCCACAATTTGAGCTTGCGCAAAAGCAAATGACAGGTTGTGGCGGCCTCATCACCATTTTCCTCAAAACGGATTCGATGGAACGGGTTGAAGCTTTTTTCAATCAGCTGAAACGGTTCCTTTTTGCCGTTTCCTGGGGTGGCCACGAGTCGCTGCTGGTGCCGATAGCGGCGTTTTACGGGATAGAAGGTAGAGACAACCCGCCCTACCCTTTCACCTTGGTTCGGTTGTACATTGGCTTGGAAGACCCAACTTGGCTGATGGAAGATTTGACGCAGGCGTTGGAAGTGGTTTAGGTCATTTTATTCTCCCCAATTTCACGATACGTTCCTTGCCTTCGGCATTCATTTTGAGAAAAAGCGAATCCTGTGTGAGGTCAAGAATTTGCACCGATTTTTCTGTGGAAGCTTCGTTGAGCGTGTCCAACGTGTAAAGCAGGCTGTTGCTTACCGAGAAGTTACCGGCCTCCTTGTAGTTCAGCGTGCTTCGAAAATGATAGTAACCATTTGGGGAAAACTCAAAACCAACTTCCGACGGTGGTACAGGAATCGGCATTCCATCCTCCATCAATGAAGTCGCTTGCCAATTGCCGACCAGTTTTTGTTCCTGCATATTTGCGCAGCCCACCAAAAAAAGTGACATCAAAATCAAACTCGATCCTTTCATTTTATCCAATTTTCACTAACCGTGCATCAACGGATAGATGAGAACAAACGCACCTGAACCCACCAAAAATCCGATCAACGCCAACCATGCAATATTTTTCAGGTACCAAATAAAGTCAATCCTTTCCATGCCCATTGCCGCTACGCCAGCTGCTGAACCAATGATGAGCATACTTCCGCCCGTGCCAGCAGTGAAAGCAATGAGCTGCCAAATTTTATCATCAGTAGGGAATAAATCCATCGGGTACATGCCCATTACGGCAGCCACCAGCGGCACGTTGTCAACGATGGCGGAAAGCACCCCGAGTAAAATTACGACAACCTCCGTGTTTGGGACGGCCTTTTGCAACAGTTCCGCCATGGACATCAAGAACCCGACGGGATGTCCATCAGCATGTGTACTAGCCACTACGGACTCAAGCGCTGCAACCGCCAACAAAATTCCGAGGAAGAACAAAATGCTCGACATTTCGATTTTGCTTAGCGCATGGCGAGCCGTGTACAGGTGTTTTCTTTCTTCGTAAAACTGGTCGCCGGGGTGGATATACTCGGATACCAGCCAGACAATGCTCAAGGAAATCATCATGCCCATGTACGGTGGTAAATGGGTGATTTGTTTGAAAATAGGTACGAAAATCAAGCCGCCAATACCAAGAATCAGCATCGTTCGGCTGCTGAGGAGTTGCTGTCGTTCCTCACTTGCTGCCACATCACCAGCGCCCAAGGATACATTTCCTTTAAAATGCTTCATGGTGGTGGCAATGAGCAATGGCACCACGAGGCAAAGAATGGAAGGAATAAATACGTCCTCCATCAGTCCAACAGAAGTAACTTTTTTACCAATCCAAAGCATGGTGGTCGTCACGTCACCGATGGGCGACCAAGCACCACCCGCATTGGCAGCAATGACGACAAAGCTCACGAACCAAATCCGCTCCTTGCGGTCTGGCACCAATTTGCGCAGCAAGGAAATCATCACGATGGTAGTGGTCAAATTATCCAGTACTGCCGAAAGGAAAAATGAAATAATACAGATCAGCCAGAGTAGCTTGGTTTTACTGGTCGTTTTGATACGGTTGGTAATGACCGAAAAGCCCCGGTGCAAGTCCACCAACTCCACAATTACCATGGCGCCGATGAGGAAGAACAGGATTTCCGCAATTTTTCCCAGGTGGTGGACCAACACAGCTTCCAAATCAGATCCTTGGTGTTCGGCATTGACGACGCCGAGGCCGCTCAATGAAATGATTGCCCAAAGCAGCGCCCCCGTCAAAATAGCCGGAACGGTTTTATCCAGTTTCAGGGGATGCTCCAGTACGATGGCCGTGTAGCCTAGCACAAAAATGATGACAAGGGTGGCAATCATAACTACAGTTTTTGTTGGTGTACAGAGTTTCAGTTGGTTTGCTGCTTCGCAAAATTTTATTGCGGTTCGGGCAAAACCAAGGCGAATTTAGGCGAATCTATTTTCCTTCCAATTTTATTACGATTTTTTTTGTGAAGGCATTTTCGTGACTAAAAGCTGAAAGGCAAAAACCGAATTTAAAAGCCTCGCCATGAAGAAAATGATAGGCGGTCAGTTGCACTTTTTCGGGTTTAAACATCCTTAAATAAAGCCAAAAAGACGTCCATTTGCCCCAAAAGTTGTCGCCAACTTGGTAGTTTAGCCTTACATTTGCCTCCAGACAAACACAACAGAATTCCCGAATACTATGAAAAACAGGTACTCCATCCCAGTCGTGGCTATTGGTGTAATTGCCATAATTCTTTCCAGTTGCCATTTTTTTTCAAAAAAAGACCGTGAGTCCTTCGAAGCACACACCTCTGGTGCCTACGAAGCGCTGAACTTTTTTGGAGAGGCCCGAATCTATCCTTTCGATAAAATGCCAGGCGCTGCCTTCATGCAGGCATGGCGGCAGCTTGAGCAAATGCCCACCGCCGAATCTACCTCCCGTAGCACCGACCCTTGGCAGACACTCGGCCCGCACAACCGTGCAGGGCGCACGCTCAAACTTGCCTTTAATCCGCAAAATCCGAATACGATGTACGCTGGTTCGGCCAGTGGCGGACTTTGGCGGAGCTACACCGTTGGAATGGGCACCACCGCTTGGCATCAAGTCCCAACTGGCTTTCCTGTGCCTGCCGTTGCTGCAATTACCTTCCCTCCCAACGATTCAATGACCATTTTCATCGGCACGGGAGAGGTGTACAACCACCAGACGGTAGGTACTGGCGGCGCTTACCGCAACACTCGTGGCAGCTACGGCATCGGTATTTTGCGGAGCAAAGACGGTGGCCAAACTTGGTCGAAAAGCCTCGATTTTTCGCAAGACCAAAATAAGGGCGTTTGGGATGTGGAAGTCGCAGCTTCCAACCCGAACATTATCTTCGCCGCAACAACGGACGGCGTTTACAAAAGCACTGATGGCGGGGATTCCTGGTCGCTGGCGCAAAATGTGGTGCTTGCAACTAACTTGGTCGTTCACCCCACCAACCCTGACATTGTTGTCGTAGGTTGTGGCGATCAAAGCTCGCCCGGCTACGGCATTTACCGCACTGCCGATGGCGGCGTAAACTGGACGAAAATCAGCACCGGATTGCCAGCTATTTTCAATGGAAAAATCATGCTCGACCAATCGCCGAGTTCACCAGAAGTGATTTTCGCCAGCATTGGCAATGGTCTCAGCTCGGCGGAAGGCGCCAGTTGGCTCTGCCGGTCCAATGATTTTGGGGTAAATTGGACGGTTCAAACTACCACTGATTACTCCCGGCACCAAGGCTGGTACTCGCACGATGTGGCCATCAACCCAAGCAATCCAAACGAACTGGTCATCGTCGGCATTGACGTTTGGCGCTCCAGCGATGGCGGGCAAAACATTGTGCAAAAAAGCCAAAGCAGCAATGGCGGCATCGGGTTTTTGAATGCGCCAATCGGTGGGCCGGACGGTGGGCCAGAGTTCGTGCATTCGGACATCCACGATGCCATTTGGCACCCTACCCTCCCCAATGTTTTCTACGTCGCTGATGATGGAGGCGTCCATCGCTCAACCGATGGTGGCGAGACTTTTCAATCGGCTAGTGGGCGCATGCAAACTGCCCAGTTTTACAATGGATTCAGCAACTCTGCCACGGACGAGTTCTTTTGCATGGGCGGCTTGCAGGACAATGGCACCATTCGCCTCAACCCTGAAATTGACCCAGTTACCGGCAGTACCGTGACTTGGCGGCGGCTGTTTGGTGGCGATGGGGCTTGGAGTGCCATCAACCAACAGAACGACCAATTCAGCTACCTTTCTTGGCAAACTTTGAACATGCTCAAATCGGACGATGGCGGCAATAATTACAATTATCTTAGCCAACCAAAACAAAATCCAATCGCATTCGTGGCGCCATTTGCGGTAGCACCAAGCAATGGGGAAGTCATTTACGCAGGTTCAGCAATTGTGGCCAAATCCACGGATGGTGGGGACAATTGGACGACTACCAACAACGGGCAACCGTTGGACGGCAACCCAACTTTGAGCATGGCCATTTCTAATCAAAATCCGAACGTAGTCTATGTTTCGACAGCACCTTACAATGGCAATCCGGGCCATGTTTTTGTTTCACAAAACGGTGGCAATTCTTGGCAAAACGTGAGTGCTGGCCTGCCCAACCGCTTCGTGCTCGACCTCGAAGTTGACCCAACGGACGATGCTACTGCCTTCGCAACAATGGGCGGCTACGGCTCCGGTCATTTGTTCAGGACAAAGGACTTCGGTGCCACTTGGGAGGATATTTCCAACGGCCTGCCAGATTTGCCGACCAATGCCGTCACGATTGACCCACTTTTTCCAAATAATATTTATGTAGGAAATGACCTTGGGGTGTTTTCCTCTGTGGATTTTGGTGCCTCTTGGCAATCTTATCTAGAAGGATTGCCGGAGGCCGTCATGATTTTTGACCTTAAAATTTCACCTGCAAACCGAAAACTGAGGGCTGCCACGCATGGCAGTGGTGCTTTTCAACGTGACCTGCTCGAAATCGCTTTTGTCAGCGCAGAGGATGAGGTTTTCGTTCCTAAAATCGAGTTTGAATTGTTCCCAAATCCAGCCAGTACGAAAGCCGCTGTTCGTTACGAACTGACTGATAGACAGTTAGTTACTATTGAATTATTGGATAATTCAGGCAGGCTTTTCAAGACAATTGCTTGGGAAACCCAAGCTCAAGGCAGACACACCGTGGGCTTGCCAATGGAACAGCTTTCTTCTGGCATTTATTATTGTAGAATGAAGATTGGGGAGCAGTTTGCGGTGAAAAAATTGGTGGTGAAAAAATAATGTTGTCGTCTTAGCTTGGGCTACAACTTGGCTCGAATTTGGCGTTTTGCGATTGTTTTGAATAATTTTGCCTTTGATTTTTTAATCGCCCCGATGGGCCAACTACCGAAATGATATGTCCCGGCTTTTGACCCTGTTTTCCCTGATGCTACTGCTAGGTGCGCACCGCCCACCTGCCGACCCCAAGTTTTACAAGACGAAAGCCCTGCCGGGCGATGGCATATATTCCTTGCTCCGCCGCTACAGCCTCGACCGCTATTCCTGCAATGTCTCCAAATTTTATGCGCTGAACGACCTCAAAAATGGCGCTCAACTCAAGGTTGGACAAGAATACATTTTGCCTGTTTTCATTTATGATTTTAATGGAAAAACCATCCGTTCGACGGTGGGGATTCAAGATTGGCTAACAGCAAAAAGCATTGAAACTTATAACGAGAGTATGCTGCAAGATGGTTACAAGCCAATTTCTTTCAAAAAAGATAAAAAACTTTGGGTTCCCTATCATTTGCTCTATTGCCCAGACACTGCCGTTCAAATACCTAAGCTCAATGACACTGCTTCCAACGGCGAGGTGAACCTAGCCATCGAGCCATCTGGCAACCGCCGCTTTCCCATTTTTGGTAAAAAATACGAGCATGTGCCCTTGAAGGATAATTCGCTGGCCGGCAAGGTTTTTTTCATCGAAAGTGGGCATGGAGGTCCTGATCCCGGCGCCATGGCAACGGTGGACAAGCACACCGTTTGCGAAGATGAATACGCCTACGACGTGGCGCTGCGAGTGGTTCGCAAGCTCATCGAACATGGCGCAACGGCCTACATGATTACCCGGGACCGGAACGACGGAATTCGGGATGACAAGTTTTTGGTGTGTGACAATGATGAAGTTGTATGGGGAAATGAGTCCATTTTCAGGCGACAAAAACCCCGGCTTTTTCAGCGCTCTGATGTTATCAACACACTTTACGAAAAACACAAAAAGCAAGGTGTGGAAGACCAAAAATTGATTGTCATCCATGTGGATTCAAGAAGTAAGGGGCAGCAAACCGACCTGTTTTTTTATTACCATCCCGACGATAAACAGGGAAAGGTTTTGGCAAATAGAATGCATGACAAGATGGAAGCGAATTACAAAAAAGTCAATAAAAAAAGGGGTTATAAAGGCACCGTCACAGCTCGTGACCTGCACATGCTCCGTGAAACAAAAGTCCCTGCTGCCTACATCGAATTAGGGAATATCAAGCATCCTACTGACCAGCAGCGACTTTTTATCGCTGCCAACCGACAATTGATTGCTGACTGGCTTTTTGAAGGAATGAAGTAGGAATTTGAACTGTGAACAATAGCACAAACGCCATCCTCACTTCACCTCTTTTTTCGCAAAATTCGGGTCAAAATCCTTCAATCTGGCAATCATAGCAAGCATGATGTAAAAGACTATCGAAGTGGGTAATAGCGTGATGGCCTCCTGTGGATAACTTGCCAAAGCAAGCAAAAAAACCGTGATGGTAAGTCCAAGATACAGCGTTTTGATAGTCGGGTCTTTTACCCTAAAATAGTAGCGGATGCTGGTGCGCAAGGCCGTGAAAATCAGGCCCATGTAAATAAGCAATCCTACCCAGCCGGTTTCTACGGCAAGGCGGACGTAAAGGCTATCGTGCGCAAAGCTGGCGAGCCAACTGTCTGGTGTAAAGCGTTTTCCCCAATAGCCTGTGCTGCCCAAACCTGCTCCCACTGGGTGCGAATGGATAAATGGCTGCACCCTCGCTTGGTTTTTCATCCGAACATCAATGGTGTCACTGCTTTTCCCTTTGAAGGCTGATTGGATACGCCAAACCACGGCATTGCTGGTGGATTTCATGACGAAGCCCGCTCCCAGCATGAAAAAGAGTCCAGTCGCAATAATAGTCTGCTTTTTCATGGTTAAAACAAGGTACATGAGTACGCCCGCTGGCAACATTACGAAGGGAGTTCGTGAGCCTGCGTAGGCCATTCCCAGCAACATGGAACCTGCAGCTACAAGCAACATGATTCTTCGCCACATTTTGAAAGGGCCACTGGCCAAAATTAGACAGAGAAAACTCATGTAGCCCATCAAAATTCCGAAGGTGGTCGGGTCAGAGAAGAAGGAGAAAACCCGCATCCGGTCCCATTGGAAGATGAGCATGAAGCGCTCTTCGTCGGCGTTTAGCCAAGTTATTTCGGCTTGGGTGAAGCCAATCCATTCTTGTTTTAAGGAATAAAGCGCTGAGATAAAACCCAGCAGGAGTATCACTTTCAGGGTGTTGACGATGCGGCGGTAGGTGCTAAATGCGTAACAGGCAATGAAATACAGCGCCAGCAAAAGCGCCACCGTTCGGACGGTGTAAACCCAGGCCAGCCTCGACTCGGCCCAAGGGTTGAGCACTTCGAGCAGGTTGTAGTAAATCCAAGCAAAAATGAAGATACTGATGGGGCTTTTTGCGAAGCTGAAATCCCGTTCCTTAATAAGGCGAGCAAGCATTCCGACCAGCATCAACACGAGCATCCCGTCAAGGGCAGTGCCGATTGGTGCATTCGTGTATTTGGCGACAAGCCCTAAAAAAAAGCCAGCAACCAGCATGACAGTAATCCCAAAATTCAGGTCAATGAACACCCCGGCTATCACTGGGAGGGCAAAAACACCTGCTACCAACAGCAGTGCGAATTTCAGCGGCAATAAGGAAAGCACAAAAGAAAGGCCCAATGCGAATAGAATCAGCAGAACATACCCAAGCGGGTTGTTCAGCTTTTGGTACACCACCTGCCGTACCAGCCAAGCTTTAAATTCTGAAAATATCGAAATGGTGTAATTCATTTTCTCATAGTCGAAAGGGGGGAGCCAAAAATCGTTTTAAAAACGAAGAACCGTTGAATATCAACGTATTACGGGAGCGTGAGGGGGCTGTCCAATAGCCATTTTGTGTGGGAAATGCCTGACTGGCTGTGAAGATTGATGGGCAAAAAGAATGGGAACTGGTTCCGCCCTTGCGGGTTTTACCTAGCTCCCGATTCCTAACCCATTCAAATATTTTTTAGCATTCAGAAGAACATTACTTTCATAAAACTCGCAAACAACAGCAAAAAGCACAAGGCTGTTGCTGTAAATTCCATCAATTTCTCCTTCGTTGAAAGTATAATTTCCGGCTCCTCATTTGCTTG
Organism: Saprospiraceae bacterium; assembly: GCA_041752395.1. Lineage (GTDB taxonomy): Bacteria > Bacteroidota > Bacteroidia > Chitinophagales > Saprospiraceae > UBA6168. The sequence continues at coordinate 20,851 of JBGSWN010000267.1, forward strand.
TTTTGCTTCGTTCTTCATGAATTTATTAGTTGCTTATTTCACGATTTTTTTGCCAAGCTTCACAAAGATAGGAGGAATCAAATCTTTTGCAAATTCTTTGGTAGATTGTAGTGCATTGAATTTACGCATTTGCGAATCTACCGCAGTTCCCTTCCGCTCTTTGAACAGCGTCGTGTGGTCTTCCAAGCCCTGATTTACCTCACTGGATGGCCGTCCGTTGGTGTAATAATACAGCGCCATGGACTTCCTGCTGCGGTCGGGAGGACAGGTCAAAGGATTTGGCAGGCCGTGGTAGGAAAAATCAGTTGTGGTGAACAAGGCCATGGTGTTGAAGCGTGGCGGTATTTTGCTCACGCAACGGGTCATGTCCCTGTTCCAAAGTTCAAAGTGGCCACCGTACTCGTCTTTCCAGTCTTTATTGAGGTAAACAAGCACGTTCAAGCGACGGTCAAGGCCCGTTTGGCGGTGCTTGTTGAAGTCCGCATGGATTTTCAGGAAGCCGCCGGGCTTGGTTTGGTGGAAGCCGCCGCCTTCAAAATAGGGGTCAGGCGTCAATGGTTCTTCGATACTTGTCAGTTCCTGCAAAAACATCAGGAATGGCTCAGAATTAAGAAAATGGGCAAAAGCCTTGGAAACTGGCCCAAACCTGCGCTCACCACGAGACGCCAACTTGATTTCGTTGGGAGTTTGGAACTTGATATCGTCCTTGCCTTCGAGGTTTGGAAACTCGTCCAGCATGGCATCAAGCACTGCTGGGTTGAAAAAATCCTCGAAAAATATGTTCGGAAAAGGGTCGCCATTGGCGTATTTTGCCTTGTATTCCGCAGCCACAGCTTGCAGGTCTTGATACTTTTCATTCAGGAAATCCTTAGTGTCCGGCACCAAAAACTTATCCGTAAAGGAATTGAGTGTCTGGGTCATAATGTTGTTTTTATGCACTGGAATTAATATACTTTTTCTGCGCCTACAAGATGTTTGTCCACAATTTCCCAAAATTGCTTCACCCGTTCCGTCCAGGTGTTTTGCTTTGCGGTCAAAACCCGCTGTTCTATTAATTCTGCGGAATCCTCAGCAATGGCCTTGTTGACGGCTTGCACAAAGTTTTCCTCATTTTCCGCAATATAAACTACATCGGCAAAGCTACGAATATCTTCTGAAAAATTTGTAGCAACCACGGGCTTTCCAGCCGCAAGGTATTCATTGATTTTCAATGGATATATACTCGCAGTCAGTTTGTTTTTCAAGAACGGAATAATTGTCACATCGAAGTGTTGCAAAAATGCGGGTAGCTCATGAATATTTTTACCGCCTGTCAAAATTACATTCGGCATTTTATCCAAACCGTATTCCTTGTAGCAATCTGAGTTCAGCGGTCCTACCATGACCAGCGTTTTGTCAGGATTTTGCTCCGCAATTTGTTTAAAAAGCGGATAGTTCAGCCTGTACTCGTTGATGTTTCCTGTAAACCCGATGATTTTCCCCTTCACGCCTTCCAGTTCTTTCGGCCTTGGCAGCGGCCCTTGGTGTACTTTTTCAAAAATCTTGATGTCCACCGCATTGTGGAGCACGTAGGTATTGGGGTTGAGGTGTTTTTTCAGACGGTACAGGTTCTTCGAAGTCACGAAGGCTATGTCCGAATTGCGGAGCGCCTCCTCCTCAACCCTAGCGCCGTGCTTGGCGGTGTAAATCTCCTCCGTCATGTCATCAATGCACTGGTACATGCTCAGTTTTGCACCCAGTTCTTTAGGCAGCGCCCCAGCATAATAGGGGTTGAAGCAGTTCAGGTAAACAAAGTTTTTGATGTCATAATCCTTTATGACCTGACGTATTGTGTTGATAATGATGCGGTTATTGTACTCCGCCCAGCGGTCGTAGCTCTTACCGGGGTTCATCCAGTTAATCGGCACGGTGAGTGGTGGCTGCACGGCGACGACTTGCGGCAGGCCGGGGATGGTCTCGTAACGCATCCGGTTCAGGAGCATGTCCTTCTTTCGGACCTGCACCATCGGCTGCTTCCAGCCTTGTACAAAATCCTTCACCGAGTAGGGGTGATTGATGTAAAAAACCCGGTTGTGCTTTGCAAACTCCCGAGTGAACGACAGCGATACCGATGAGTACGCATTGTCCCAAGGGAAAAGTGTGAAGTAGATGATGTCGAGGTCTGAGTGCATAATTCTTCGCCGTTTTGGGGGGCGAATGAGTTGGTAATTTTAAATTAACTAGGCTGCTTTTTCTAAAAGCACAAACTCCTTTGTCACCAAAAAGTCGAGCGGAAAAAAACGCAGGTTTGCATTTTTCAACGCCCCGAATTTGTTGACGAAGCTATGGCTTTTTCGGTACACTGGCTGAAGGCCAGAGCCTTCGAGCGCTCCCATCAACTTGCTGTGCGTCAAGTGGTTAAGCCCTTTGTATGCTTGCAACAAGTCGCTTTCCTCTTCGCCAACGATCTGACGATTGTTCTTTTCAATCATTTTCAAAAGCATTCCCTTTGGTAAAAACTGGCACCACGGAATGCCCACCACATGCTGCACGTGCGAGGCATACGGGCTGCGCCAAGGCGGGTATGAAACATAGACACCACCGCCAGGCGCCAAGTTTTTGCTCAATGCTTGGAAAATGGCTTTCAAAATCGGCAATTGGATATGCTCGGCCACGTCGTTCAGTACAATGAAATCGTACTTGCCCTCCAGCGGCTTGTCTAGCACGTTGCGCACTTCAAAGTTCACATTTTGCAGATTGTGCTTGGCCTTGAGGGCATTGGCAATCTTCACATGGTGTGCGTCAATGTCAATGCCGTGCACCTCGCATTTAAAATTGGTGGCGTACCAGAGACTCATACCGCCCATGCCGCAACCAAAGTCGAGCACCCGCTTGCCGTCCATGTTGAATTTCTCCCGGATGAGCCGCTTGTCAACGTGCAAATGCGCAGCGTTTTCATCCAAAAAGTTCGACTCGGCATAGGCCAAACCTTCTTCGTACATTGCTTGAGTCATCATAATTTGTCAGTGACTTTCTGTCAATTTATTGGGGCATGCCCAATTGAGTCAAGGGGGTGTTGTATGTTTTTGTTGGCCATAAGGCCAATAAGTTCAGTTTACTTTTTCTACCTCGTGTTCCAATATTTCCACCGAAGCTAGATTTGACTTTTCCCCATTGATTTTTTGCTTCGCAAAATTCCAGAGTTTTCCATAAAAGTCAACCATGTGGATAAAAGGATTTAAAAAATTGATTTTCAAGGTTTTATGCAAATAGAATTGCATAAAAGCGAAAGTGATACCATAAGCAGTCAATGTTCCAATGGCAGCACCCATCGCACCCATCTTTGGTATCATCAACCAATTAAGCAGGGCGGTTAGCGCCAAGCTGAAAAGGGTGTAAAAAAAGTTAACTCTTGGCTTGCCTATCGAGTCCAGCACCGTGCCAAACTGCACGGCGTAAGGTAAAAACAGGCCAAAAAGAATGGTGATGCGCAGGATATTGGCGGCGTCCGAATAAGTTTTGCCAGCAGTCAGGAGAATAAGCCAGTCGGCTAGAATCAGCACCGCAATAATACAGGGTACCATGAACGCCAAAATTGCCCCAACGGCTTTTTCATAAAGTTGCTTGACTGCGCCGTTGCCTTCCTGAAAACGCCTTGAGCTTTGGGGGAAAAGCATGGATGCCATACTGGCCGTTGGTACGTCTGTCAGGTTGGTGATGCGGATGGCTGCGTCATAAACGGCTACCATCGCTGTACCGCCCAATGACCCTAATAGCAGCTTGTCCACCGTTTTGTAAAGCTGGGTGCTGATGTTGGTGCCAAAGACGAAAATGCCATATCCCAAAAGTTTTTCTACCCAAGACCAATCAATTTTTCGACTGAAAATAGCGTATTTTCTGGCAAACATCCAAGAAACAATGGAGGCCAAAACCGCTGCGACCACTTGCGTTATCGCAAGATGCTCCAGGTTGATTGGCGATCTTTCAATGAACTGGTATAGTATGAAACCGAAAAGCACACCGCCTTTGACCACGTTTCCCCAGAAAATCCCTTTAAAGTCTAAATTGGCCTGCTGGATATAATTGCACTGGTAAAATGGGATCAGCGCCACCGTGGTCAGGCAGTAAATCCTGAACAATTTGGTCAAAATAGGTGCATCAAATGTCGCGGCAGCCAACGGTGAAAGTGCCAAACAAACCAGCACAATCAGCAGCGTCAGAATGACATTCAAAACGATAGAGGCCGTAGTAATTTTGCCTGCCTCCTCTCCCTGGTTATCAACGGAAAGGAATTTTACCAGCGCATTTTGCAGAAGGCCAATCCGCCCTACTTCTATGACCGAAACGATGCCCAAAAACAACACCCAAACACCAAAATCAGCCTGACTAGGTATCGCCCTGTAAAGCAACACCGCTCCGCCGAAGCCGAAAAGCATGGACGCTGCCTTTTCTGACAGGGTATAAAAACCCGATTTTAGCCAGTATGAGTTGTTCATCAAAAATGAATGGGAGTCAAGTTGGTATTGGGGTATTGAGTTATTGGGTATTGGGGTGTTGGCAAATGATTTTTAAATGCTCTTTGGGTCAACCATGTTCAGGATACCGCCGAGCATTTTGCCGTTCATGCCCCGCAGGAAGTCAAGCGTATCCTTGTCTTCGTTGCCAATCGGCGACTCAGCGGACATGACCACAATCGCCTTGTCGGCAAATGGCAGCAGTTCTCTTGCGTCCGAAAACTTGTTCATTGCAGCGGCTTCCATGAAAATGAAATCGTATTTTTTACTGTATTGCTCAATCACTTTTTTGAAGTTCTTGCCAGCCAACACCTCCGCTGGGCTTTGGCTTCCGCCTTTGTTGGCTACGATGTCAATGCTCTGCAAATTGGAATCATTGGTTCCCGCCGTTTCTGGATTCATCAAATGGCCATAGCCACTTTCCATAGCTTGCCCGTCCTTGACTTTGGGGCCATCGGTGGTTATTTCGATGAACGATTTTGTCTTGTAACCTGACAAAGTGTTGTTTTTGAAATTGGTGTCAATGATCAAAATCTTTTTATCGTTCAAACTGAGAGCATAAGCCAACATAACCACGAGAAACGACTTCCCTTCCTGAGGTTTTGGGCTAGTGAACAGGATGCACTTTGCCCCCGAGCCTTCTATAGCAGTTCTGATTTTTCGAATATTCTCTTTGAAAACCTCCAATTCTGGCCTTGCTTGGAAGGACAAAAACAAGTTGTTGAGGTTCATGTCACGGACTTTCACCTTGTTCACATGGCCTACCAAAGGCAGTTTTGTAATCCGTTGGAATTGAGAAGGCGACTGCAAACTTGAGTCAACAAATGCCAACAAAAACAGGATGATACTGGCAATAGAACCACCTGCAATACCAGCAAAAACAGCAAAAACAGCCCGATGCTTCGACTCCGCTTGGAAAGGAAACTCCGCAGCCTCAATGATGGTCAATGGGTTTTCCGAGCCTTCGGTGATGCTTTTTGCAAGCTCGTATTTGTCCCTTGCGGTTGTGTATTCTTTGTCAATTCGGTCTTTCTCCTCTATTAAAGAAGCAAGCTCGTTGTCGTTGACGGTGAGCAAATTGGCTTTCGATTGAAGCCTGGTAATTTCTCTTTGGTAAGAAGTGTAGGAAGCTTCGGCAAGCTCCAAATCCAGTTGTTTCTGCACTTTGTCCTGCACCATTTGGATATTTTGATCATCCAATTTGTCCTTGTGTTTGGTACTTACGGGAACTGTTCTTTGGATATTATCTGCTTGTTCTTTGCGAAGGGATTCAATTTTCTTGTCAATGGCATCCGTATTCCGGCCATTGGCGAACTCTTCCACCCGCTTCACTTGCAGGGCTTTGATTCTCGAATCCAATTCATTGACATCTCCCCGATAAAGTATCGAGTTGGAAAAATCATCACCAATTCCTCTCCCCAATTTCATTATTTGCTTTTCAAGCGAGGCAATATTTGCTTTCAAGGCAGGAATTTGGAGTCGGCTTTCTTCCAATTTCAATTCTAGGTCTTTGATATGCGAAACCACGCCTTCCCGCTGGCTGGTTGCGTCCACGAGATTGTTCCTTTTCTTGTAGTCGTCAATCAATGTTGTGATGGAATCCGACTCAGCTCTCCGGGCTTCGTATTGCTTGGTAGCAAAATCCAATGTCTTGTTTTCCTTAGCGGAAAGGTCAGTACCGTGGGCCTCGAAGAATTTTTTCAAAAAGACATCCACAACAAAAAAGGAAAGCTCTGGGTTTTCGGATTCAAACTCGACGCTGAGGTAATCGGTCTCCCCGATCCGCTTGATGTCAAGTTTTTTCCAAAGCGACTCAAAATCATAGCCGTAGCCTTCGGCAAGCAGGTTGTTGTAGTGCTCAGGGCTTGGTTTTGTGTTCAACAAAGAGTCGTTGAAACTGGCCTTGAGCTTGAGTACGGCTTTGTCCCGTTCTGCGTCGGTCATTTCTACTTTCACAAAATCGGAGGTGCGAAACGGCTTGCCGCTCACCAATTTTTCAGCTTCCACATCGTGGATGAGGAGGGTATCGGTCAGCAGTTTGATGCTGGTCCGGCTCTTCATCTTTTCGATGAGGCTGTTGAAACTGCTCTCGATTTGAAACTGCTGGATGAACGGGTTGTCCAACTGCAAGCTGACGCCTTTGTAGTCAATGATTCCGGTAGAAATCACGGCCTTCGATTTGTAGGCGTAGGGCAATCTTCCGATGAGGAGAAAAGTAGAAATGGAAGAAATCAGGATTACAGAAAGCAGGAGCCATTTCCGCTTCAATAAAATATTAATCAGGTACCCTAAGTCCATAGTGGTTGTTGTGTAAGTTTTCTCAAAAAAATAACCCAGGGGGATGTGTGTAGCTTATGACATTGGCTGTCCAAATTTACTCAAACGCCAAAACTATATGTGTACTAGCCTAATGGAAATAGTGTGGAAGTTAGTCGGTTGGTCTACTCGTTTTTATAGCCTTTTATGTGAATAGCCGTGCAAAGGTAAGTCGAAAATCTTTGAAAGTAAATAGTTTACGTGCGCTTTGGGGAAATATTTTTTCAAAAAGCCCTAAAACGTAAAAAAAGCGGCAACCCTCATAGTTGCCGCTCAATGACAGAGATTATCTTAGCCGAAACCAAAAGTCTTCTCTGTTCTCCCTCTCATTCTCTTGCGTTTTCAGGGTAAATATTTTTGGTTGAAACCCTAGCATTGGCATCCATTTGTAGCTGGGGCAGTACCCCATCAAACACCTACTTGCCAATGCTAGGAATTTAAACTTTCGTTCATCTTATTGCTTAGAAAAACGGTCGAGGCCAACCTTCCAATCTGAGCCTGCGAGGTACACCCAGTAGCTGCCAGGAGCGAGGTCAGAAACCTTCACTTTCTGGACATTTTTGCCAGTTGCGAGACTTGTAGCTGAAGTCAACACTTGTTTGCCAGAGGCATCCACAATGAGGATATTGGCATCGTTGGCATCGCCTTTCCAGTCAATTTTCACATTGACATAATCCGTAGCTGGGTTCGGGAAGATGGTGTAACCACCGAGTCCGATTTCTTCTTTTGCGGAAAGTACAGCATTTGGGTCGCAATTGACCGTTGCACTGCCTTCGATACCTGCATAAGCGTCGCCGCCTGCTCCAAGGATGGTAAGAGTGTTGCCAATATTGGCATTCTGGCTGTTAGGTGGCATGAACTCATCGCCGAAATTATCCACCAATGTGATGGCGCCATCGCAACCATAAGCGTTTTGGAAGCTGAAAAGTGGAAGTTCTACATCTTTCACGTAATCAGGATAAGCAATACCCTGGATATTCAGGCCGAAAGAAATGTAGTCATAATCAGGTGATTCAGAAGGTGAATTGTTGCGGGCGTTGGCTTCCCAAATCATACCAGTAAGATTGCTTTCAATATCAACTGGGTCGAAATTGTTAGTTGGCACTTTAATAGTCACTTGGCCTGTCCCAGTGATATTTTGTGGACTAACATAGTTTTCCAACGGAAAAACGGAGACCGTGTAGCGCTCAGTTTCTTGGCTGAAGGAAAGTTTGAATCTTACTTGTGCGACGGAAGCTGAAGAAAGGAACAGCAGAGCTGCTGCACACAGAGTGTTTACTTTGTTCATTGTTCAAGTTTTTATGTTCTTTTTAAAAAGTGGTTTTACAACCTAGTTTATGCTTGTGGGAGGAGTAAAAGCCAATTTGCGGGGGAAATTTTTCTTAAAAAAGGAGGGAATCTTCTATAAATCAGTGCCCAAAATTAAGTCTTTATTTTAACTTATGCAAACTTAATTTGAATTCTTTATTATTAGTCGAAAACCGTGCCGATTTTAAGGTTAATTCAGTGTTTAAACTTAATTTTTTATTGTTAATATTTAATAATCAGCAATAGTAAATGCTTGATTTTAAGCTATATTTTTTTTAAAAAAGCAGACGATTTGCTGTCCATTTTACCCATAGGGTTCCAAGTGCATTCAAGAATAACTTCCGCTATATGAATTGCAGCAAACCGTCCACTTCGTCTTAAACCATTTTTCACCGTTAAATGCAAGGAAACCAATACCAACAATGTTTTGATACTGAATTCCCTTGCAGTTAGCGTGAAATTATGGCCCGCTCCTACCCCACCCAGCTTAAGGAAGCTGCTGGTAGATTATGAAGTTGATTGCGAACGAAGTATTGGCCGGGTGCTGTAGTACGTTGAAGAAAATCGGAGTGTCAACGTCGTTGCCAGAGCCCTGGAATATATACTTGCCGTTCATGTCCGTGTCACTCGTCTTGTAGCCGTGCCCAATAAAGTTGAAGCTGTTATTGGTGTTTTCTGGATCGAGGAAGACATCAAAGAAGATGTGGTCTCTATCTGCTCCACTTCCTTGGTACACAATCCTTCCATCCATGTTCGCATCACCTGACCAAAGTGCACGGTAATTGCCCATTATTTTTCGGGCATTTGTGCCGTGGACAACTGTGCTCGGGTTCGTAAAGTCAACAAACGGTGCGTTGGCTTTGATTCTTGTCACCGTAATAGGTGCAGATGTCATTATTCCAAGGTGGTTACGATGGCGGAGCACTACGTAGTAGTCTTCCGTTTTCGCTTTGAACAGTACCGGGCTGACCCCGTCTATGTCCACAATATCACCATCTCTTTGAATCAGTGCGGCACGGGTCAACAACCTGCTGGCCGGGTTCAATTTGCTCCGTAGTTCCAGGAACACCCAGTCAACGATTGCATCAGGGCCGGTCACTGCCAAAACACTTGGCTGAATCGTTTCACCGCCGCTTCCAAGGTGCACAAATGGCTTTGTACCGTTTGGAGCTGTAAGTCCAGTGTATGGCTCCGTCAAAGGCAAGAGTGGTTTCCCATCAGTGTCAAGGGTGGTGCGGAGATCATCTTTCATCAAACCAGTTGCTGTAACAAGTGAGCCCTGCAAAAATGCTTTCAGCTTTACGAAAGCAAATGGATCTGGGTCACGGTAGTCAGGTATTCCATCAAAATCGTTGTCGTCATCCAACAAATTACCATTGCCGTTGGTATCCTCATCAATGGTCAAGATACCATCATTGTCATCGTCCGGATTGGTTGGGTCAGTTTCCCCTGCATCCAAGTGACCGTTGTGGTTCGCATCTTCGAAGCCATCGCTTAGGCTATCCTCATCTGTATCTGCACTCACTGGGTCAGTTTCACCTGTGTCAACAGTTCCGTTGTGGTTGGCATCTTCAATGCCGTCAAGTATGCCATCATCATCGGTATCTGTATCAAGTGGGTTAGAATCAATGTCCGGGTTGTAAACTCCATCGTTGCCAGTTTCCACGTTATCCGTGATACCATCACCGTCAGTGTCGCTGTCAGGATCGAAAGCATCTTTGTCGTCAACGTCAGCGACACCATCGTTGTCATCATCGGCATCGTCAATGTTTGCAAGGCCATCACCATCAAAGTCGCAAGCACCAACATGGTCGTTTGGCACACAAGGATTGTCATCAGCAGGGTCATACAATGGGCTGTCCACGGGTGCATTGGCAATGTAGCCGTCCCCATCTGCGTCTTCCCCAGTACAAGCCAAACCATTCGGGTCAGGGTCGCAAGGATTCGTAGGGTCAGTGCCAGCCTGGCACTCATCCGCATCGGTCAGGCCATCCAAGTCAGAGTCACTTTGTGGGTTGAAATCATCCACATCGTCAACGTCGTTCACACAATCGTTGTCGTCGTCTGGGTCTTGGCTGTTCACGATGCCGTCTCCGTCGAAGTCGCAGCTACCGAAAGTATTGTTCGGGTCGCATTTGTCCATTGGGTTCGTACCGTTCTGGCATTCTACGCCGTCGGCAATTCCGTCAAAGTCACTGTCACTGGCCGTGTTGTAGTCGTTGACATCTTGTGCGTCTTCCACACAGTCGTTGTCGTCATCTGGGTCAACGCTGTTGACAAGCCCATCGCCGTCGAAGTCACAGCCACCAAATGCAGGATTTGGCACACAGGGGTTATTGTCGTCTGGGTCGTCTGCACCCGAGAAGCCGTCACCATCGTTGTCAGGATTCTGACAAGCAGCTGAGTTCGGGTCAGGGTCGCAAGCATTGAGCGGATCGGTACCAGCGGTTGTTTCATCAATATTTGAGATGCCGTCGTTGTCGGTGTCGTTGTTCGGGTTGCAATCGTCTGCATCATTTGCATCGAGTACACCGTCGTTGTCATCGTCAGGGTCAATACCATTGGCAATGCCATCGTTGTCGCAGTCACAGCTAGCTGTACCGTTGTGCGGGTCGCAAGCATTCAGTGGATCGGTGCCGTTTTGGCACTCTGCCTTGTCGGAATCACCGTCACCGTCCGAGTCACTCTGTGCATTGTATGGATTCACATCTTGAGTGTCGTTGACGCAGTCACCATCATCATCGGCATCCACGCTGTTGATTTGACCATCTTGGTCAAAGTCGCAAGCACCAGATTGATTGCTAGGTATGCAAGGATCGTTTTCGTTCGGATCGTAAAGCGGATCGTTTGAGCTCAAAGTACCATCGTAGCCATCCCCGTCTGTATCACCTACCACTGTGCAATTTGGGCCAGCAGGCGTTGGGTCACACTGGTCAAGCGGGTCGGTGCCGTTCAGACACTCTTCGCCATCTGCGTAGCCGTCGTTGTCGCTATCGCTCTGCGTATCGTAATCGTTAGGGTCTTGTGCATCATTTACACAGTCGTTGTCGTCGTCAGGGTCAAGGCTGTTGATGAGACCATCCTGGTCAAAGTCACAGACACCTACCGTTACACTTGGGACACAAGAATCTGCATCATTCGGGTCGAATGTAGGATTGTCCGAAGTCACATCAGCAAAATAACCGTCACCATCCGCATCCACTAAGCCTTGGCAAAGCGGGCCTACTGGTGCTGGGTCACAAGGGTTAAGTGCATCTGTACCTGCCTGACATTCCGCCAAATCGGAAATACCATCTTGGTCGGTGTCACTGTTTGGATCGAAAGGATTGGCATCAACAGCATCTTCTAGGCAATCGTTGTCGTCGTCAGAATCGAGGTTGTTGATTTGACCGTCGCCATCAAAATCACAGAAGGCCAAAGTGCTGTTCGGGTCGCAAGCATTGAGCGGATCACTCTCGCCAGCATCCAGGATGCCGTTGTGGTTGGCATCTTCCACACCGTCCTTGAAATCATCGTTGTCGGTATCGTCATCTACAGGATTGGTTTCACCTGCACTCACGTATCCGTCTTTGTTTTTGTCTTCAACACCATCTTCGATTCCATCGTCGTCGGTGTCTTTATCCAGTGGGTTTGAATCCACACCGGCATTGTAGGCTCCGTCACCCTTGGTTTCTTTGGTGTCGGTGATGCCATCGCCGTCTGTGTCGCTATTTGGATCGTATGGGTCAACATCGTCCACATCTGCTACTCCATCCTTGTCATCATCCAAATCCACCGAGTTGATAAGACCATCTTGGTCAAAGTCACAAGTGCCAGCGGCAGTGCTTGGAATACATGGCTTGGTATCATCTGGGTCAAAAGATGGCGAGTTGGCTGGGTAGTTCTTGAAGAAACCGTCACCGTCCGCATCAATTGGTTGACATGCCACAGATGAAATACTTGGGTCGCAAGCATTTAATGGGTTGCTGCCAGCCGTTGTTTCATCAATATCCACGATGCCGTCATTGTCGCTATCGCTCTGTGGATTGAATGGGTTTGAGTCAGATGCATCCACTACACCATCGTTGTCATCGTCTGGGTCAGTGTTGTTCGGCAAACCGTCACCATCAAAATCGCAAGTTGCGAGCGTTGCATTCGGATCACATTGGTCAAGCGGGTCAGATCCGTTTGTTACTTCCACAAAGTCGTTCAAGCCGTCATTATCAGTGTCCGCTTTAACCGTGCTTGTTTCAGTGCCATCCTGTTGGCCGTTGTGGTTGGCATCTTCCGTGCCGTCCGCTAGGCCGTCACCATCCGTATCTACAATCAGCGGATTGCTATCCGTACCTGCATTGTACTGGTGGTCACCCTGTGTTTCCACATTGTCAGGAATACCATCATTGTCAGTATCACTGTTCGGGTCGTATGGGTTAATATCATTGACGTCTGCTACACCATCGTTATCGTCATCAGCGTCAATGCTGTTGATACTTCCATCGTTATCGAAGTCGCAAGAACCTGCTGCATGATTCGGAATACAAGGTTTTGTATCATCCGGGTCATAGTCAGGCGATGTAGTCGGAAAGTTGGAAGCATAACCATCGCCGTCGTTGTCAACTGCTGTACAGTTTGGCGCAGTAGAACTTGGGTCGCAAGGGTTCAATGGGTTTGAACCCAGCGTTGTCTCCGCACCATCCGCAAGCCCATCGTGGTCAGAGTCGCTATTGACATTGAAATCGTCCTCATCTGCTGAATCAAGTACGCCGTCGTTGTCATCATCTGGGTCAACGTTGTTTGCGAGGCCGTCACCATCAAAGTCACAATTAGGTGCAGTGGCAATTGGGTCGCAAGGATTGAGCGGATCGCTCTCCCCTGTATCCAAGATTCCATTTTTATTAAGGTCCTCAGCACCGTCTGATAAGCCGTCACCATCTGTGTCGGCCTTCAGTGGATTGGTTTCCCCTGAATCTAGGATACCATTCTTGTTCTTATCCTCCACACCATCTTCGATTCCATCGTTGTCTGAATCTTTGCTGAGTGGATTCGTATCTATGCCAGCATTGTACAGACCATCACCGTGTGTTTCAATGTTGTTTGGAATGCCGTCACCATCGGTATCGTTGCTTGGGTCACAGTTTGCACCTGCAACGTTCCCTTCGTTGACGTCTTTTACGCCGTCATTATCATCGTCGTTATCTAGGCTGTTGATGACGCCGTCCCCGTCAAAGTCGCAAAGACCTAACCTACAGTCAGGAACACATGGATTTGCATCGTCTGAATCATATTGTGGGTCGCCAGGGGTGAAATTTGCATAGTAGCCGTCATTGTCTTCGTCGGTACCACTGCAAGCAACATTGTTCAGGTTCGGGCTGCAAGGATCCAATGGATCACTGTCCCCCTCACTTGGATCGTAAATACCGTTCCCACCTGTCTCGTTGGTATCTGAAATTCCGTCACCATCAGAGTCGGAGCTAGGATTGTAGGCATTCACATCGTCGCCATCCGCTACACCATCATTATCGTCGTCAAAATCTTGACCGTTTACTACTCCATCACCGTCAAAATCACAGAGTGGATGAGTGTTATCAGGGTTACAAGCATCAAAATCATTTGGGTCTAGGTTAGGATGGCTAGGTGGATAGTTTCCAAAATAACCATCACCATCAGCGTCAGGGGCGACACAACCCGGCAAGTGTGAATAAGGGCTGCATTTATCCTTAGGATCTGATTCGCCTTGGTTCACAATGCCATTTTTGTTAATGTCCTCCACACCATCTTCAATACCATCTTCATCCGAGTCTTTCTTGAGCGGACTGGTTTCTGTTAGTGGTTCATAAATGCCGTTTTTGTTTTTGTCCTCTGTTCCATCTTTGATGCCGTCACCATCGGTGTCGGGGTTAAGTGGGTGTGTATCAATGCCGTTGTTGTAAACACCATCACCACCAGTTTCAATTATATTAGAAAGCCCATCGTTATCGCTGTCATTGTTCGGATTGAAATCATCAGAATCCTGCGCATCAGGAACACCATCATTGTCATCATCAAGGTCGTTCTGATTTACAAATCCATCACCGTCAAAGTCGCAGGTTGGTGATTGCACACTTGGTATGCATGGATTATTGTCATTTGGGTCAAAATGTGGGTCGTTTTGAGGCAATTCAGAGAAATACCCGTCATTGTCAAGGTCTTGGAACTGGCAGAAACCACCAGTGGCAAATGGCGAACATGGGTCAAGTGGGTTGCTTTCACCAGCATCCACTACGCCGTTGTGGTTCGCATCTTCATCGCCATCCGACAAGGAATCGCCATCCGTATTAGGATTGATAGGGTCGGTTTCCGTCAACTCCCTGTTACCATTGCGGTTCTTATCTTCTATTCCATCTTTAATACCATCATCGTCCGTATCCTCGTCCAGTGGGTTTGTATCAATACCTGCATTGTAAACCCCATCTTCTCCAGTTTCAATATTATCACTTATTCCATCGTCGTCACTGTCACTGTCTGGATTGAACTGGTCAACATCACTGTCATCTTCTACGCCATCGCCATCGTCATCTAGGTCAAGTGCGTTGGTAATGCCATCCCCATCAAAATCGCAGTTAGGCAAGGTGTTGTTCGGGCTACAGTAATTGAGCGGATCGCTCTCCCCTGCATTTAGCACACAATTCTTGTTTGCATCTTCTACGCCGTCCTTCAAGCCATCACCGTCCGTATCAGCTAATAGCGGACTGGTTTCATTGGCTTCTTTTTGACCATTTTTGTTTTTGTCTTCGCAACCGTCTTTCAGGCCGTCGTTGTCCGTATCGTCATTGAGCGGATTGGTATCAACACCGGGGTTGTATTTACCATCTGGTCCTACCTCAACGATATTCGGCAATCCGTCGCCGTCACTGTCGTTGTTTGGATTGTAATCATCCAAATCATAAAGGTCAGCCACGCCGTCGTTGTCGTCGTCCGGGTCAACCGAATTCGTAAGGCCATCATTGTCGAAATCGCATTTTAATGCGGCATTGCTAGGTACACATGGATTCAGGTCATTCGGGTCAAATTTCGGATGGCCATTTGGATAGTTCTCGAAGAACAAATCACCATCTGCATCCTTTGGGACACAAGCAGACACGTTTGGATTAGGATCACAAGCGTTCAAGGCGTTGGTGGCATTGGCAGTCTCCGTCTTGTCCACGATTCCATCACCGTCGCTATCGCTGTCTGGGTTGAAATCGTTGATATCTGGCCCATCGAGTACGCCATCATTGTCATCATCTGGGTCAATTTCATTTATTAGGCCATCGCCGTCATAATCACAAGACGGCCCTACCGCTACTGGATCGCAATCGTCAAGCGGATCGCTTTCGTTCACGTCAAGCTGTCCGTTGAAGTTTTTATCTTCTTCACCATCATTCAAGCCATCACCATCCGTATCAGCAACCAAGGGGTCTGTCTCCACACCCACATCGTTCATACCATCTTTATCAGTATCTTCAACACCATCTGAGATACCATCATTGTCGGTATCTGCATCCAATGGATTGGTATCTACCAGTTCATTATAGACTCCGTCGCCACCCGTTTCGATGATATCTGAAAGTCCGTCACCATCACTGTCGCTGTTTGCATTACAAGGATTTACGTCGGCAATATCTGGCACACCATCTCCGTCGTCATCAATATCAATGCTATTGGGAACGCTGTCGCTGTCCAAATCGCAAGCACCTGCACATAGGTTTGGCACACAAGCCACGTTATCATCCGGGTCCCAATTTGGGTCAGTGGTAGGCACATCCGCGAAATAACCATCACCATCCGCATCTGTGCTAGTGCAAGCTAATGCGCCTGGGTTTGGATCACAAGGATTTAACGGATCGGAATCGTTGCCTGGGTTGTATACGCCGTCATTGCCCGTCTCGTCATCATCAGAAATACCGTCACCATCACTGTCGCTGTCAGGATTGAAATTGATGACGTCTTTGATGTCGGCGACACCATCGTTGTCATCGTCCGTATCTATTGAGTTGATGATACCATCATTGTCCCAATCACATTCAGGGAATGTAGCAATGGGGCTGCACTTATTCAATGGATTTGATTCTCCAGCATCTACTACACCATTTTTGTTGGCATCTTCCGTACCATCCGAAAGGCCGTCACCATCCGTGTCCGGATTGTTCGGATTTGTTTCGCCCGGGTCCACCACACTGTTTCCGTTTTTATCTTCGATAAAGTTGAAAAGACCAT
The DNA here is from genome assembly GCA_041752395.1 of Saprospiraceae bacterium. Lineage (GTDB taxonomy): Bacteria > Bacteroidota > Bacteroidia > Chitinophagales > Saprospiraceae > UBA6168. The sequence continues at coordinate 37,182 of JBGSWN010000267.1, forward strand.
CAGAATCAGAATCTATGCAGCCTGGCGCAAATCCATAATTTGATGCCCAAGTATAAAATGGGAAACCTGGCTTGCCAATGTCTATTACGCCAATGTCATTGCCAGGGTTGGAATTAAGCGAATTGGGAGCATAAAAAGGGTCGTCCAATTCAATTAAAGTAACCGGGCCGATACATGCCGAAGTTCTTTTGAGCTTGAACAATGCTGTTTCCTGTCCAACAATATACCTTATATTGTTAGGGGAACCGCCATCAGCAAGCAAACCTACGGAGATGTAATCATACGTCGGATTCTCGACCGGAGCCTTCACCGTAGCGGCACTCCAAGTTCCTTTCAAGCTTGTAAATGTGGTATAAACAAACCCATGAGGAACGACCAATGTCACCTGCGCAGTACCTGTTAGGGTATTGGTAGATGGACTGATGGTAGATTTTGGTTTGGCATAAACGGTGTATGTCGAACCATCTGTGGCCAAGCCGATTCGAAAATCAATTTGGGCCTTGACAGAGGTCGCCGCAATCAGTAACAGGGTGGCAACAAGAACTTGCCTAGCGTGGTAAAGGATGCTGGATTTCATAGTTTTTAAATTATTAATTGTCTAATGAGAAGGTATCAATCCGGGAGGAGTGGAAATGTTATTTGTTTTGCCTCAAGGCAAGGTTTTGAAATCCGTACTGGGAAAATCAATACGGGAATTTGAAATTTCTATTGGAAAAATGTTGGAGATGATTTGCTAACAAGCCGGTAAGCTCTGCCGTAAGAACAGGAGTGGTAAAAAAACAGCAAATGCAGGTGTAGCGAAAGTTCATGCTCAATAGTTTTTGCCAATTAAATCCTTATGGAAAAATCCAATTAAAATACCAGGGGGGAGAATCTTGAAAATTCAGGGAGGGAGGGCAGACAAAGGAGGGAATTAAAACATAATTTTCAAATACCGTACCAAATCAATAAAAAGAGAAAGCTGTATCCAGTTTTAAGGGTTTTTATCGAAGGCAAGAAGAAATGGAGCTGCTTTTGACTTTCCGGCTAGGGCGGAGAATGATGGATACCTATATGTGGACACACAAAAAAAGCCCCAACGTAAAACGTCGAGGCTTAGTGATTCGGCTGGGATTCGAACCCAGGACCACTTGATTAAAAGTCAAGTGCTCTACCAGCTGAGCTACCGAATCTTATTTGGATGTGCTTTTCTTCAAAAGCGGCGGCAAAGATAGCCCCTCTTCTTCCAAAACCAAGTACGAAGGCAAATTTTTATTAAAAAATATATCGCTCTCAAATTGGAATGGATTGAAAACAGCCGCCCCGCTTGAATAGTTTCCCAATTTGCCGCTCTTTTTTTTACATTTTTTTTGGCGGCTCCGCCTCAAAAATCGCCTCAAGGAAAATTTCAAAATTGCTGAAATCTTTCAAAACCACACTTGAACCTGCATTGCGGAGCACCTCAAAATCACCATCCCTTCGGATGCCAATGAAGTTCATGTCCATCCTTCGGGTAGTTTCCACATCCCAAATGGCATCGCCCACGTACACCGTCCGATCCACCTCGGTCGTTTGCGATACTTCTTCCATCACCTGCGTGATGATGCCTTCCCGCTTCTCATGCCCATCGGCACCAGCCACGACCAGTGAATGCACCGGAATTTTCACGTGCGCCAGCTTTACGTAAGCAGGTCTCAACCAACCACCCGTGCCAATGCCCACCACAAAGCGTTCATCTGCGAGTAATCGCTCCACAGCTCGGCGGGCATGTGGTACTTCCGAAAACTCCATCGGCTCCACTCGTCGCCGCTCTTCCAACAGCCCAACGTACTCATGCTGGAACTCGACCATTTCCTCTACTTCTGCCTCCCTTCCAAAATGCTGTTGGATAACGGTTTTGAAAATCGTCGTATCCGTGACGTGCGGGTACTTCGTCCAGTCTATCGTCGGGAACTCAAACCCATAAATGCGCTGGTAAGTCGAAGCAAAGCACAGGCTGTCAACTTTGTTACTATATATTAATGTGCCATCAATGTCGAAAATCACCAGCGTCTTGGCCATTGGGTACCGTTAATTTACGATGAACTGCCCGCTTGCCACCTGCTTTTGCTTCGCAAAAACTTGAAGCACATAACTGCCAGCACTCAGTTTGCTCACATCAATTTCCTGACCAGTATCCAATTTACCTTTCTTAACCTGTTTTCCATTGATGCTAAAAATACGGTAGCTGAGTTTGGGCAAATCTGGCAGGTTATCTACAAAAAGTGAAGTGTCAACAGGGTTTGGATAAAATCGAATGCTTTGGTTGCTGGATTCATTGGTCGCAGAATAATCAAGACCTGCAAACAACCACTTGTAAGCATCCGGGAATTCTGCCCGCCAAAACGGCTCACTGTGCGTCCCATTCGGGCTGATGGATTTGTAGAGCTCGCCAACCTCGAAGCTGTTGCCCAATAAAACATCCTCCATCTGGTTCACGTCATCCACTACCGAGCCATTGTCCTCCAGTTGGCCAGCGTACTGGTAAATCCGCATCGAACCAGTTTTTGGCGAATTGGCGCTGTGGTCATAAATCTGCGGGTCGTTGAACCAAAATGCAGGGGAAAAAATGCCTGCTTTACTAAAAACGTCTTGGTGTTCCATGATGCCGTACTGCGAAATCAGGCCACCGAGGGAACTTCCAAAAATGCAAGTGTACTGCCGCCCCGAAAGCGTTCGGTAATTTTGGTCAATGAACGGCTTCAGTGTTTCTACGATAAAATCAATGTATTTGTCGCCCTCACCCCCTTCGTTGTAATTCGGGTTTACCCAAGGTGCCAACTCATCAATCCTAAGCGCTCCCCCATTGTCAATACCAATAACGATGGCTCCGTAGTCGCCTTGCGCTTGTAAGTCGTTCAGCGACTCGTCCACGCCCCACTCCCCACTGAAACTGGTCGCATCATCGAACAGGTTTTGCCCATCGTGCATGTAGAGCACGGGATAGTTTTTTTGGGTGGTTTCGTAATCGGGAGGCAAGTAAATCATGATGCGGCGGTAGCGGTTCAGCTGCGGCATGAAAAAATTGTCATCCAGCAAATGCACATTGGGCGCAGCAGTGCTGCCTTGGCTCACATCCTCCCAGCCAGCTATTTGCAGTTCAATCGTGGTAGCGCTGCCCGTGTAATTGTACTCCCGGTCTGGCACAAAGCCGCCGTTGGCAGTTCCCTCCACGGTAGCCCAACTGCCCCTCGTGAATTTGTATTTCACCAAACCGACTGGAGGGTTGACCGTGATTTGATACTGGCCATTGCCGAGGTCTGTAAGTACTGAATTGGGGTCGGCGGGATCCCAATTTTGAAAGCTACCTGCCACGTGAATGGTCGCCCCGGCAGGTGTATTTGCCGGTATCGCCGTGACTTTGATGGTTAGCTGCGCAAAAATATTTGCCGAAAGGCAAAGGAAAAAAAGTAAGGAAAGTAATCTGGTTTGCATGGAAAATGATTGGTAAAAAGTGCTTGCGGGTGTCTGATGTGAGTGTAAAAAACAGTGTAACTATTTGACCATCAAGCGATTGATGTCCTATTTCTTAAAAAATGGTCAGCGAGAACGAGGGCTGCCATTGCCTCCACAATTGGCACGGCACGGGGCAACACGCAGGGGTCATGGCGGCCTTTGCCTTCTACTTGTACGGAATCACCTGCCTCGTTCACGGATTCCTGCGCTTGGACGATGGTCGCCACAGGCTTGAATGCTACCCGAAAATCAATGTCCATGCCATTGGAAATGCCGCCTTGTACCCCACCGGAGTGATTGGAGCGGGTGCGCACTTTGCCATTTTCATCGGTGAAAAATGGGTCATTGTGCTGTGACCCTCGCATCGTGACACCAGCGAAACCAGAGCCAATTTCGAAGCCCTTGCAGGCATTGATGCTGAGCATCGCTTTGCCCAAATCGGCATGAAGCCTATCAAAAACTGGCTCCCCAAGACCAGCCGGGCAGCCTTTCACCACACAGCTCACGATACCGCCGATCGTGTCTCCCGCTTTCCGTACCTCCCGTATCAGCGTTTCCATTTGCTCCGCAACTTCGAGGTCGGGGCAGCGAACTGGCGTGGCCTCTATTTTTGAAAAATCAAGTGCTTCGTAATGCTTTTCGAGCACAATCTCCCCCACCCTGCTCACCCAAGCCGTCACACTGATGCCATTTTTTGATAAAAATTGCTTCGCAACGGCGCCTGCCGCTACCCTCGCAGCCGTTTCACGGGCACTGGAGCGGCCACCGCCTCGGTAATCACGGTGACCATACTTGGCTTGGTAAGTGAAGTCAGCGTGGCTAGGGCGGTACTTGTCAGCGATGTGGCCGTAATCCTTGGATTTGGCGTCCTCGTTCCGAATGAGCAGCGCCAGCGGCATCCCAGTTGTTTTTCCTTCGAAAACACCTGAAAGCAACTCCACCCGGTCGGCCTCCTGCCGCTGTGTGACGATGGCTGACTGGCCGGGGCGGCGGCGGTCCAATTCTTTTTGGATAAAATCAAGGTCCAATTCCAAGCCCGCCGGGCAGCCGTCAATTACAACGCCAATGGCTGTTCCGTGCGACTCACCGAAAGTGCTGATGCGAAAAGTATGTCCGAAGGAATTGCCGGGCATTTTTAAGTTGGCAGTTCGGCAGTTGGCAGTGGGTAGTCAGTGCATTGGAAATATGCAAGGAACTACCATAATTGACAACACCTTAATTTTGAAAATGGCCGCAAAAGTAGGGAAGTTGAAAGTCAAAGTGGCGAGTTTCGCCCCTTTTATAAAAAAATGAAAAGCAGGGATTAAATCACACAGCATTGCACAAGTTGCTCATAATCAGGTCTTTCCGAAGCGATTCTGTGTAAAAACTTGTCACGGACCAATCCATTTTGAAGCACAAAAACACCGGGCATCTGCGTGGAATCGCCAAGCCGCTTGGCCATTTCGAGTTCGTAGCCGAGTTCTTGTTTGACTTTATAGCCCCGAATCCAAGTTTGGAGGCCATAAAGTTGCGTGAAAGAACCTCGCTGGAGACCAAATGCCTTATAAAAATGCTGCCTCGGGTCACAGACAAAAGTGACACCTGGAAGGTTGAAATTATTGAAATATTCGATGGCGGTTTCATCGTCGCCCATGTGAACAAAGACGATTTTCACACCACCCTCTTCAATCGCCTTCCGTCGCAACGAAATATCATGCAGCGCCTCTTTGCAAAAAACGCAACCAAAATGACGCAAAAAAACCAACATCACGGGGCTTTCAAAAGTGAGTTTGTACACTGACGCTCCCTCGTTGGTCAGCATTTCTTCCAGCACCAATAATTCTTCGTCCAAGTCAATCGGCAACATACCTTGAATTTGTTTTTGTGGAAACAGCCAATGCCTCAAAGGGTTCAAAAAATCGGGAACAAACCAGTGGTTTGTCCCCGATGTAAAAGTGGGTATTCATCAGTTATTTCCTAACGATGTTTTTTGTAAATCGCTGGTTGTCAACCGTTAATACAACCGAGTAAGCACCTCCCGGTAAATTCCGAAGGTCAAACTGGTCGGTAAAATCGCCTGTAACTGCTGACCGAATAGGCTTTGCAGCTACCAATTTGCCGTTCTGCCCAAAGATTTGGAGCTGAACATCTGCCGGGCTTGAAAGGCGGAACATCACGTTCAGGAAGTTGTCCACTGGGTTTGGGTAGGTGACGAAGCGGAGGTCGGCCAACTGGTGGTCATTTGTGCCGGACAAGGGTTTTGTGCCCATCAAGAGCAAGTCGTCGAAAATAATTAGGTTGTCATCAGATGAATCATGATGCCAAGCGACGTAAATAGTTTGGCCAGCGTAGTCAGCCAAATTTATACTGTGAGGTTCCAACACGCCACTGTGAAAATCAGTATTATAGGATAATTCGCCTACAGGGATATAATAATCTGTGAGCGTATATCCATCTGCTTGGATGTATCCATCTGAAAAAGAAAAACTGTCCAAATCTACCGTAGCTCCAGAAGTACTAATTATACTGGTCATTTCAGCAGCTCTAAATACAGTCTCGCTTGTGGTATTGGGGTCGTTGAAATCTTGAGAACCAACTAATATTTTTACAGAATACCCATCCATATATCTTGGGCCCTGATATGATGCAGTTTTCCAATGCAAAGTGGCATTGTCGTCAACAATTTGCATGGCTGGACTGATTAACCAGTTACTGGATGAGGTATCAAAACCTTCCAACCAAGATCGGCTGGTAAAAACGAAAATTGAATCAGCTGGCAAAATCGTATCCGGCTCGTCCCAATCGTAAATATCATAAAAAAAATTGCTGGGGAAACTGGAAGCGGCGGTAAGCCCATCTTCATCGTAGTTAACCCACATGGTATCCGATGCACCTGGGTCTGGGTAAATTGCCATCTCTGCAGTTGGGTCCACCTGAAAGTCCATAAAAAACAAAGTGTCACTTTGGCCAAAAAGGGCGAATGATAGCAAAAGTGAAGTTGTGAAAGCTTGAATTTTGTAAAAATTTTTCATCATGTATTGAGAATTGTGAGTTAATGATAATTGTCGGTAGCTAAGGTATTAATAAACGGTAATGTGCCAAATAAACATTGCTACATTTGCTCCCCTCCTCGTGAAGGGTGACATTCAAATACGTATTTCCCAATTAAAAAATCTTAAATCATGGCAGCAGGTATTTTCAGCGTAAGCTCCAGTGGTTTCAAATATGGCCAAACCAAATTCGCCACTCGGAGTAATTCACGGGCATCCACTGCCCAAATAACCCACGACGGCGACACTGTCAGCGTCAGCACCGACGCCAATCTTGGCATTCGTTTCTTGGGCATTGATACTCCGGAAATCAGTTTTGATTTTCCTGGCAAACGGGGCTTTCTGGGCCTGAACAATCCGGCATGGCCGGAGTTTTTCACGGGCCCCGACCTTCAATTAAAATTGAAAAAACTCAATCCTGCACTCCAAGCACACCTGAATTCAGTGCTTGGGGATGGAACCGGCATTGCTGAGAACCATTATTTCCACGCTGACAAGGGAAAGGAAAACTTGAAAAATGAAATCGAAGATGATATGCGGCAGGCAGGGAAAACAAATGAAGATTTTCTTTTTTTCCAAGCTTACGCCTACGAATTCTTGGAAAGCTACGGTCGCCTACTCTGTTACCTACGCCCTCATCGTGATAATTTTGAAGGAGAAACGCCTGCCACTTCAGCCATTGATTACAATATTCGGCAATTGGCTGGCGGCTTTGCAACACCCTATTTTATCTTTCCAAATGTTGACCCGTTCTTGCGGATTTCCAACCCTTTGGATAAAAAAATCATATCGCCCGAAGGCTTTTGGAAATTCATGCTGAAAGCCACAAAACTCAAATCTTCCCGGGATGCCGTCAAGGGTGCCCGCAATCGAAAAGCTGGAATTTACAACCCAACCAACCCGCTCCGCTTGCTTCCGATGGAGCTTCGCTCGATTGCCCGTGGCAGCAAACCCAACCGTCCTGTGATTGATTTGGGCAATCCTGGCGTCAACAAAATCCTTGACCCGGAGCTGTATTTTACCATCGAAAATGTGGAAGACCGTTTTTACCTGCCGCCGATGTTTACCGATTATTTTGTTTTGGCTGGGTGGGAATTTGTTAAAGCGTTATAAACGTCGAGCAGGAGCTTGACGGTACAAAAAAGGCGGCAACTCCAACCGGAGTGCCGCCTTTTCTCAAAGCTTAATTCTCTCAATTATTTACCAACTTCTTCAAACTCTACGTCAGTTACGTCTTCTTTTGCGCCAGCGCCTTCACCGTCATTGCTAGCTTGCTGGCCATCGGTAGCATCTGCGCCGGGCTGTTGCGAAGCTTGGTACATGTCTTGGCTAGCCGCTTGCCATGCAGCGTTCAGGCTTGCAGAAGCAGTCTCAATACCAGCTAGGTTCTCCGCCTTGTGCGCCTCTTTCAGCTCATTCAGGGCCGATTCAATGGCGGCCACTTTATCCGCTGGAATCTTGTCTTTGTATTCCTTTAACTGTTTGTCCGTTTGGAAAATCAGCGAGTCTGCCTGGTTCAGTTTCTCCACCCGGTCACGAGTCTCCCGGTCAGCATCGGCGTTGGCCTGTGCCTCGGCTTTCATGCGAGCGACTTCCTCCTTGCTCAAGCCAGTGCTGGCTTCGATGCGGATGTTTTGCTGCTTGCCAGTGCCTTTGTCCACGGCGCTCACGCTGAGGATACCGTTGGAGTCAATGTCGAAACTGACCTCCACCTGTGGCAAACCACGAGGTGCTGGCGGAATGCCATCGAGGATGAACCGACCCACGCTGCGGTTATCACGGGCCATCGGGCGCTCGCCTTGCAGGATGTGGATTTCCACGCTTGGCTGGTTGTCAGCTGCTGTCGAGTAGGTCTTCGATTTCTTCGTCGGAATGGTCGTATTGGCTTCGATAACCACGTCGTAAACACCACCCATTGTTTCGATACCCAAAGAAAGTGGGGTCACGTCAAGCAGCAACACGTCCTTGGTTTCACCTGTCAAAACGCCACCTTGGATTGCTGCGCCAATGGCAACTACTTCGTCAGGATTCACGCCTTTGTTCGGCTTTTTACCAAAAAACTCCTCCACGACTGCTTGAATACGTGGGATACGGGTCGAACCACCCACGAGGATTACCTCGTCAATGTCGTTGGCAGTGAGGCCAGCGTCTTTGATGGCCTGGCGGCAAGGCTCGATGGTACGCTTCACGAGGTCATCGCAAAGTGCCTCGAATTTCGCACGAGTGAGTTTGAGCACAAGGTGCTTTGGCACACCGTCCACTGCCGTGATGTACGGCAAATTCATTTCCGTTTCCGAAGAAGAGGAAAGCTCAATCTTGGCTTTTTCAGCGGCATCTTTCAAGCGCTGTAACGCCATCGGGTCTTTCCGAAGGTCAATGTTTTCTTGCGTTTTGAACTCATCGGCCAACCAGTCAATGATTTTGCGGTCAAAGTCGTCGCCACCGAGGTGGGTATCACCATTGGTAGATTTTACTTCAAAAACGCCATCGCCCAATTCCAACACTGAGATGTCAAATGTACCACCACCAAGGTCGTACACGGCAATGGTCATGTCTTTGTGGCGCTTGTCAAGGCCATAAGCCAAGGCCGCAGCCGTAGGTTCGTTGATGATGCGGCGCACTTTCAGACCTGCAATTTCACCGGCTTCGATGGTGGCTTGGCGCTGCGAATCGTTGAAGTAGGCAGGCACTGTGATGACGGCTTCCGTCACTTCTGTCCCCAAGAAATCTTCAGCCGTTTTCTTCATTTTCTGAAGCGTCATAGCCGAAACTTCTTGTGGCGTATAAAGCCTGCCGTCAATGTCCACCCGAACGGTGTCGTTGTCGCCTTTCACCACCTTATAGGTTGTGTGCACCAATTCCTTGCTGATTTCAGAAAAGCGATGTCCCATGAAACGCTTGATGGAAGCCACCGTGCGCTGTGGGTTTGTGATTGCTTGACGCTTTGCTGGGTCGCCCACCTTCCGCTCCCCGTTATCGAGGAAGCCGATGATGGACGGCGTCGTCCTCCTGCCTTCATCGTTGGCGATGACAACCGGCTCGTTGCCTTCCATTACTGCCACGCAGGAGTTCGTTGTTCCTAAGTCAATTCCTATTATTTTTCCCATTGAGATTTTATTTATTTTAGTTCAAAAATGGTTTGCTCCCACTCGCCAATCAATGAACATGCCAGCAGGGTTTGACTGACTTTTTGTTCGTTTTTTGATAAATTTTGGTTAGAAATGGCAGGGAAAGGGCAGGGAAGGGATGACAAAACGGCAGAGGAGGAGGGTTTCAGGTTTAGCGTTTCAGGTTTCAGGAAAGGGTGTAGGCGGTGGGGGCAATGAATTTCCAAACAGTTTTACCAATAAATTGGCAGCTTGGGAAGGTGTCAATTTTCCTTCCAAAACATCTTGGCGGGAGGCTTCAAAACTTGCTTTTACCGTTGGGTTTTCGAAGAAAAAACGGTGAATGGATTGCTCCAATTGCGAAGTGAACCAAGCTGCCAACTGCGCTTTTCTGTTTTTTTCAAACCAGCCATTCCGTTTCACAATCGCTTGATAATCAGTGATTAAATTCCATATTTCAGGCAAGCCATCTCCCGAAATTGCGGAGCAAGTAACCGCTTTTGGCTGCCAGCCGCCCGGTTTTTCGGGGAACAAATGCAGCGCATGGGCGTAGTCCTGTCTTGCCGATTTTGCCAGTTCGATGCGGTCGCCATCAGCCTTGTTCACAGCCAGCAGGTCGGCCATTTCCACGATGCCCCGCTTGATGCCCTGCAACTCATCGCCAGCGCCGGGCAGCAGCAGAAGCAGGAAAAAATCCACCATGCCCGCCACGGCCGTTTCGCTCTGCCCTACCCCAACAGTTTCGATGAAAATGGTATCAAAACCAGCCGCTTCGCAAAGCAGCATGGACTCGTGGGTACAGTTGGCCACCCCACCCAAGGCACTTCCCGCCGGGCTTGGCCGGATGAAAGCGTTCGGCTCAACACCCAGCCGCTCCATTCGGGTTTTGTCGCCGAGAATGCTGCCGCCACTTACTTGGCTGCTGGGGTCAATGGCCAGCACGGCCAGCTTGCGGTCATGTTCCCTTACAATATAGCTCCCAATGGCTTCGATGAAACTGCTTTTACCGACACCCGGCGGGCCTGTGATGCCCATTCGGAAGGAGTTTCCGGTATGTGGAAGGCATTTTTCAAGCACCTGTTGCGCCAAATCCCGATGCTCGGCTCGGCTACTTTCGACCAGCGTGATGGCACGGCTGAGTACCACCCGATCGCCCCGAAGTATGCCCTCGGCATAGTCGTTGGCCGACCAGTTTTTGCTCGAAATGGATGCTTTTTTGTTCAAAACGAAAGTTAAGAGGGTTTAACACTTGGCTGTTTTTGGCCTTAACATTTTATGTAAAAAACTGAAAATGAGCGACTTAGGCCACTTGCTACTATTTAACGTTTGGCACAGAATCAGGCTTTTAGGTTAAAGTTGGCACAAACCCAAGTTTCACCTGCTACCCGTGCTTGCGCAAAGGTATGCCTTGGCCTTTCTTTGCCAACAGTGAACAGGAATTCATTTTTTCTAAAACATCTAAAGCTTTGAGATGGCACGCTCTCCTTTTTGATTTTAGACATTAGACGAAAGACAATAGACAGTAGATTTTGGTTTTTGAGAAATAAGTCAAGTCTATCAGTGCATCAGTAAAAACTAAAAACCAACTAAAAACGCTCGACTTGTGGCAAGCAGCAGCGGCTGGCTTTAATCCGGTTTTACTTCGACTCTCAGCTGCTGACTTGCTGCTTTTTTTTAGGATTTGAGGGGTTGAGCACTGATGGGTTTGAGGGGGCTTCACGAAATCAATTTCCACAGAATACAGGTTCGGTCATCGCTGCAAGACACCAGTAAATTAGGGTATTTTGACCAAAAAACCTTGTTGACCGAATTGAAATGACCGCTGTCACGGCCTCCTTCCAGCACTTTCTCCAGTTCAAAATTTGCGGCGTTCCAAATCTTCACGGTTTTGTCACGACTGCCTGTTGCAAAATGCTGCCCATCGGGGCTGAAAGCAATGCTGTTGATGGTAAACAAATGGGCAGGTTGCGAGCTGATTTTCTCAAAATCATTGTCCAAATCCCAGACATTCAAATGGGCATCCCGGCTGCCGCTGAGGAGGTGCTTTCCATTGGGGCTGTAACGAATGGAAAAGACGGAATTGGCATGCGCCGAGGTGATTTTGTGACGCAATTCAAGGGTATTTACATCCAGTAAATAAATAGCGCCGTCACTGCCTCCAACTGCCAATTCTTGCCGTTTTTCACAAAAAACAATACACCTAAGTGCTTGATTTACAAGATGGTAACTCTCCATGGAGCGCATTTCGGGAATTGACCAACGGCTCAGTTTTCCATCACCACCGGCGGTGAAAAGGTTGTCGTTCACCGCCAAAATATCGAAAACACCACGCTCGTGATGGGCGATGTTTTTAGTGGTTGTGGGGTCGTTCAGGTCAACCCAATGCACACCACCGTCCATATTTCCTGCCACAATTTTTTGCGCTTTTCTCAAAAAACAAAGCGAGAAAACCTGTCGTTCCACCTTGGCCACGAGCTTACCCAAATCTGGGGCATTTAAGTCCCACTCCACCACCCAGCCGTTGCCGTCAGCAGTGTAGATATGGCGTTCATCATGCCCTTCGATGAGGGCAAAAATGGCGGCATTGTGGCCTGTTAGTTGGGCAACTTTGGTGACTTGCATTGGCGGATTGGCGTGGGTTTGCGTTCTTTGCGCAGGCTTGGGCTTTCCGCCCGTGCCGCCGCAAATGTCTAATATTTAATGGGGCTATTGTTAAAAAAAACGTTGGAAAATGAAACGGTCATTTGCATCTGGCAGGTGGACGAGCCGGCTGATTTTTTCCTACAAAACCTTGATTTACAGTCCGTTGAAGCGGAAGAACTCGCCAAATTAAAAGGACGAAGAAGGCTGGAATGGCTGGCTAGTCGGTATTTGGTGCATGATATGTTGCTGTCAATGGGCTACGAAGACCGAGTGCCAGTTTTGAAGGATGAGTTTGGCAAACCGCATATTTGGGGCAATCCTTTTCACTTGTCTTTCAGCCATTCGCACGAAATGGTGGCAGTCATTTTGGCAAAAACTGCGACTGGAATTGACGTGCAGTTCATGGTCCCGAAAATTGAAATCCTCGCCAAAAGATTCATGAGCACCGCAGAGTTGGACAGCCTACGACCAGAAAGTCGTTTGGAACATATCCATGTGTACTGGGGCGCAAAAGAGGCGTTGTACAAGGCGCACGGTCGGCGGGAATTGGATTTTCGTAGCCATATTTTTATCGAACCATTTGATTATCAGCCAGTTGGAAGAACAACTGGCAAGGTGGACAAGGATGGCGAATTATGGTCGTTTGAAGTATTTTATGAAAAAATCGAGGGCTACATCTTGGTTTGGTGTCAGTAGATTTACGATTTTACGACTGACGATTTACGATTGGCTCGCTACTGACTAGTGCCCCAAATATTTTCAAAAAAGCATTGCCCTCAATCGTAAATCCAAAATCGTAAATCGTAAATCACCGCACATGATGCACCTGTTCCGATGTCAAAATTGGCATCCTTCGGAAACGCAGAAATAGCTGCACCGTCGCCAAGACATCCTTTTCACAATACAACGAAATCCGGTCAACATCCTGCTCTTCCCAATAAACCCGGCCCACGTCGCTGCCGTCAATATCGTCTTTCGGAGAGGGGAAGCCGAGCACGGCGGCGAGCAGTTTTAGCGAGGTGTAGGCCTTATTGTCACCGAATTTCCAGAGTTCCATCGTATCCAAAAGGAATTCAACTTGCCAGGGTTTTTTTCCATGAATTTGAAGTAAAGCTGGAAATTCCAACTGGTGGATTACCAATCTTCTACAGATATAGGGGATGTCAAATTCCTTAATATTATGGCCGCAGAGGTAATGCTTGCCAGTTTTATCGGTCTTTGGGTCCTTGTAATGCTGGTTAAGGAGGTTGCAAAAGTCTTTAAGCAACTGCTTTTCGTCCAGGTGGGAGAAGGATTTCAGGCGCACCTTGAGCGTCTGGTCGGCATCCCGAACGACAATGCCAACGGAGATGCAGATGATTTTGCCAAACTCAGCGTAAATGGCCGCTTTTTCAGGGTAAAGCGCTTCGACTTCCTCACCAGAAACCTCCCTCCTGGCGATGCCTTTTGACTTGATGGCCCAAAGTTCTTGGAACGTTTCTTCCAATTCATCGTATGAAGGTTGAGCGGAAACACACTCAATGTCAAGAAAAAGGATGTTGGCGATGTCAATTGATTCTATCATTTTCCGTTTTTTATGATGGGCGAAGGTAGGAAATTAGGCTAATCTGGTGAAGTTTAACGCATTGTGAAATATGCTAACTTTGCGAAAAATTCCACCAAAAGACTGCCGAAAATCGAAATTCAAATTTCTCCTCCCTTTAACCTTTTTCAAAATTAATACCTTGATTATCAAACGATTGACAATCATTTTTCAATAAAACACTATTAAAAAATAGACTGAATCATGGCTTCTAACAATTCATCTCAACAGCGTCTTTTGATCATCGCTGGCATCATCATCGCCACTTTGCTGGTAACGAACGGCGTTCTGCTTTGCAACAAATACTCGCAGGATACACTGGTGGATACGCAGACCACCAAATTGGCGGAAGCCGACAAACTCAAAATTGAACTCGAAAAACAGTACCAGGAAGCCCTTTCCGATTTGGAGGAAATGCGGGGGAGCAATGAAGAGTTGAACGCTATCATTGACCAACAAAAAGAGGAGCTAAAGCAGCAGAAAAACAAGATTGAAGGCTTGTTGGCAAGTGGCAAGGAAATTGGCAGGGCCAAAGCGGAAATGAATAATATGCGAAGCCAAGTGGCTGGCTATGTTGCGGAAATTGACCGGATGAAAGCGGAAATCGCAGACCTACGCGGCGAGCGTGACCAACTGACGGAACGCACCAAAAATTTGAGCGAAAATTTGGACAGTGCCAACTTCCGGGCGAACCAATTGGAGGGCGATAAATCGGCGTTATCTGCTGAGAAACAGCAACTTGCGGATGAAAAATCCAAACTTACAGAAAAGGTGAACTTGGCTTCCGTCATCAAAATTGACAAAGTGGACGTGACGCCTTTGAAAGAAAAAAACAGTGGCAAAACCGTCAAAAAGAAATATGCCAAAAACGTGGACCAACTCAAAATTTGCATCCACACCACGGAAAACAAAATCGCAAGGCCCGGTATGGAAACGTTCTACATCCGAATACTGAACCCAGTGGGGGAAACGATGGCGATAGACGAGTTGGGGGCTGGCACTTTTTACAGCAAAGAAAACGGCGAGGAACTGCGCTACACCTACAGTAAAGAATACGATTACAACCAAGATGCCGCTGATATTTGCTTCAATTGGAACCCCAACGTTGGGGCATTTGGTAAAGGCAAATACAAGGTCGAGGTTTACAACAAAGGCCACTTGGCTGGCACGAGCAGTTTCGATTTGAAATAACGAAGTTTCAACCGTTTCAAGTTTCAGGGGTTACAGCGTCTGACTTTTGACAAAAAAACCTGAACTTGAAACCGGTAGAGAATATGAAGGAAGATTTCGTCAACCCGATTGATGCGGACAAGATAACCTTGACGCCCCATAATTTACCCTACGCACACACCGTCGGTGGGGCAGTTATCAAGCCAATTGACAAAGGAAAAGTGACGGGTCTGGCCGTGGCAGCTATGTACCAACAGACGGACATGCAGCTTGACCAGATTCGGAAACAAGTTGAGCTTTTGGCCGATCAAGCTCGTCAAATCCAGCATAGGGTGGAAATTTCAGAACGGATTTACAAGGTGGGCATGAATTTCAAGCCACTGATTGGGCATATTTACCACCTTTATACTCGTACCGATGAAAGCGAATTTCTTTCCATGGTAGCTCCCGAAGAATGGGGACGCAGCGCCAAAGCCAGTTTTCAAGCTTCGGTGAAATTGTTAGCAGACCATACTTGGGAGATTTTAAAAACCTGATAAATCACGAACATGCTTAGTTTTTTGTTGCCGTTTGCTTTTTTGTTCCAAACCCAAATCGTCGCTGAACCAACCTTTGAATGGGTTGCTGAGACCACCTTCGACTACGGCGACTTGAAATTGAATGTGCCTGCCACCCACGATTTTATTTTCAAAAACACGGGCGATGCCCCATTGGTGATTGACAATGTTCGCTCCATCTGCGGTTGTACGGCTACCGAATGGACGGAAACGCCCGTGGAGCCTGGAAAAGAGGGTTTTATCAAAGTCGTTTATGACGCAAAAAAAGCCGGGTATTTTTACAAAAAAGTCACCGTGTTTTTCAACCACCAGAAAAAAGGTGAGAAGCTCTACTTGCAGGGCTTTGTCGAATGAGCCATTGAATTAGTCTTTACTTTCCGAGTGTAGCTTGTAATTTAAATTATCTTTGCCCGCCTTAAAAATGCCCTTTCGGGCCTTATTTTTTACATCGTTTTTTATACTTTTTCCTTTATAATCATGGTAATTCTGATTTTTCTAATCGTCACCTACCTCCTGTTCAGCATCACGATGATGAAGCTTTTCGAAAAAGCAGGTGTAGAAGGCAAAAAAGCGCTCATCCCCGGCATCAACTTCATCGAAATGTGCAAAATCGTGGGTCGCAAGCCTAGCCATGCGCTTTGGTTGTTGTTCCCAATTGTTAATATTTTCATTTACGTTGGGCTCTGCGTGGACATGGTTCGGTCCTTTGGAAGGTACGGATTTGGCGATTCTGCGCTGGCCGTGATATTTGCGCCAGCCATTTTTTATTTCATTGGCAACGACAAAAATGCCAAGTACCTCGGCCCGAATTTCACGATGGAGCTGGAGTACAAAAACCAGATACTTGCTGCGCAAAAAGCGGGAAATACCCGAGAACTGCAGAAGCTGAACACCAAGAATCCCTACGCCAAAACACCTGTCCGGGAATGGACGGAAGCCATTGTTTTTGCTGTATTTGCAGCATCTTTCATAAGGATGTTCCTCATCGAAGCCTATGTGATTCCAACCTCTTCGATGGAAGGTTCGCTGAAAGTAGGTGACTTTCTTTTTGTGAGCAAGGCACATTACGGCATCCGCACTCCAAAAACAGTGGTGATGTTCCCGCTGCTGCACAATCGCCTGCCGTTTTTTGATTGCGAAAGCTATCTTTCCAAACCCAACCTGCCATTTTACCGCCTACCCGCCATCAGCGATGTGAAGCGTTACGACCCTGTGGTTTTCAATTATCCCGAAGGTGATAGCGTGTACGTTTTCCCAGAGCGCACTTGGAGTGTCAACGATTACCGACGTGGCGCTGGGGGCGACCCACAGCAGACGCAGCGTTTTATGCAGATAAAAACTGGCGCAGCCGAACTCGTGGTACGTCCGGTGGACAAACGGGACCACTACATCAAACGATGCATCGGCCTGCCAGGCGATAGTTTGAAGGTGGTTGACCGTCAAGTTTATATCAATGGTACTGCTGCACAAAACCCGACGCACATGCAGTTCCTGTACACGGTGATTTCACCTTCTGGTCAATTGAACAAAGAAAAACTGGATGAAATGGGGGTGAACACCGCAGAGTCGTTTTTGGACCAAGGCATCTATTGGCTTGACAATGAGCAAGTTGAAAAAATAAAAGCCATGGACCCTACCGTGAAGATTGATTTTTATCCATTTGAAAAACTGGGCAAGCACACCTATTTTCCACACGATGCTGTCAACTACGGAGCTTGGACCAACGACAATTACGGCTCAATTTACATTCCTAAAAAAGGCGCCACGGTCGCCCTCAATGATAAAAGCATCGCTTTTTATCGCCGTGTAATTTCAAATTACGAAGGCAATAAATTAGAGGAAAAAGGCGGCAAATACATCCTCAACGGAGCGGAAGCGACCAGCTACACCTTCAAAATGAACTACTATTGGATGATGGGTGACAACCGCCACAATTCAGAAGATAGCCGAGTTTGGGGCTTTGTGCCGGAAGACCATATCGTGGGCAAACCGCTCTTCATTTGGTTCTCCACGAAGAACGGCAGTATTGGCAATGGCATCAACTGGAGCCGGATTTTCACTGGTGCAAACAAGATGTAAAAGGGCTTTTTAGGCCGCCATCAATAACATTTCGTTAGCAATCCAGTACGCAAACCCCGCAACATCCTTGCGGGGTTTGCGTTTTTTTGGCGCAAATACTGCTACTGTGTATTTTTGCGAACCTTCCCCTCTTTAAACCTCCACATCAAATTCAGTAAAATATGAAGCAATTCCTCACTTTAATCACTTTGCTTTTTGCCGTTCCGGCAATCGTTTTTTGCCAAAAAGTTGGCTATCAAATCAAGGTAAAAATTGATGGTTTTCAGGAAAAGGAAGCCTACCTCGGCTACTATTTTGGCGACAAACAATACTTGAAAGACACCGCCTATATTCAGCCCGACGGCAAATTCTACTTTGAAGGCAATGAAAAATTAACAGGTGGCATGCACCTCATCGTTCTGCCGCCGGACAACCAATTCGTTCAGTTGTTGGTGGACGATGACAACCAGTGGTTCTCCGTAGAAACTAAGCTGAGCGACCTTGCTGGCAGCATCAAAATCACAGGCTCGGAGGACAACAAGCTTTTTTATGACTACCTGAAATTCATCAGTGACAGGCGGCCAAAAGCGGAAGACTTGAAGAAGCAAGTGGAAGAGGCCAAGGACGATGAAAAGAAAAAAGCCAAGTTGGAAGAGAAGATAAAGGCACTTGACGACGAAGTGATTGCCTATCAAAAAGACCTCATTGCGAAGCATCCAAAGTCAATGACAGCGATGGTTATCAAGGCGAATCTTCCACTCGACCCACCCAAATTTGAAGGAGAGCAAAAGGAAAAGGAGTTGAAGGGATTCTACTGGATGCGGGAGCATTGGTTTGACAACCTTGACCTGACCGACCCGAAATTGGTCCGCACGCCATTCCTTTTTCCAAAAGTCAGCCATTTCGTTGACAAAATGACCGTCCAGCACCCTGATTCCATCAATATTGCAGTGGACAAAGTGCTTGAAAAAATGAAGCCTGCAGAGGAAAATTTCAAGTTTTACCTCATCAGTTTTCTGAATCAATACGCCAAATCGAATATCGTTGGCATGGATGCCGTCTATGTCCACATTGCCCAGAAATACTACAAAACAGGTCTTGCTCCTTGGACGGAAGAGGATCAGCTCAAGAAAATCATCGAAAACGCTGACCGGCTTGACCCGCTGCTCATAGGTAAAGTGGCTCCCAATATTGAAATGCAAACCCAAAAAGGAGATAAAATCTGGCTACGTGATTTTCAATCGCCAATCACCGTGCTGTTTTTCTGGGACCCAGACTGCGGCCATTGTAAAAAATCCATGCCTGAAATGGTAAAATTTGCGAAGGACTACAAGGATAAAGGCGTAGCCGTTTTTTCCATTTGCACTTCACTGGCCACCCGTGATGATGAGGGAAACCTAACAATGAAAGAAGTGGACAAGTGTTGGTCAACCATCGAGGAACGTGACATGAATGTGTTCTTCAACACCGTTGACCCGTACCACCGCAGCAAGTACAAAGCGGTTTATGATATTAAAACAACGCCCCAGATTTACGTGCTGGATACCGACAAAACCATTCTTTCCAAACGATTGGGCGCTGACCAATTGCCCGAAGTAGTTGACCACATCCTGCAAGTAAAAAAGGAAAAAACTGGAGGTTGACCAATCTCAAGTTTTTCAAAAAAGCCGCACAGCGAATTCGTTGTGCGGCTTTTTTTGTTTTAAAATATTGAAATTCAATGTTTTACAAATTACGATTCATTAAAATAAATTTGGCATCATATTAGATAATAAATACATTACAACATACTTCAGACAAGCGTCAATTAGAAATCTACACACCCAAGACTGCTGTCAAATAGCTGCTTCCTGAACTCCGATTCAAAAAACTGCGCTGGCACGACCAGCCACAGTGGTGCTAATTTATTAACTATTTTATAATCCAGATCGATGACAAAATTTCATTTTCCCAAAATCAGGGTGTTTGGTAAGTACAACCTGCCTAAGCATCCCATCGGCCTACGCCGAATCTCTTTCTTACCTAGAAAATTTGACTTGCTGCTTCTTTTGACGCTACTCGCATTTTCGTTCGACGCAAAAGCTCAAAATGACACCCCCTGCGAATGCTCCCAACGGTGGACAGCGGGTGCCGCTTGGAATCCGAACGGAACGGTGAATGAAAATCCACCACCAATGTCCCAACCAGTGGGAATCGTTAAATGCGGCAGCACTGAAAGCATCCAAGCCAATATCATGACACAGTTTGGATGTACGTACAACCCAGCCGCATTTCCCATAAATTTGGTGACCTGTACCGACCCAATCACAGGAATACCAATTCCTGCGCCAGCAGCGCCAAACCCTGGCGAACCCATCATTTTTTTCAATTTTGACTTGCGTCCAAACGTGGGCACTGTCCAAATTCAAATCAATGAAAACAACATGCTTGACAATATTGGGTGGGCACTGTACTATTCCGCTACCCCTACAACTGGCACAGGCCCAGGCCCGCATTACCAAAGTGGGGACTGCAATAACCTTGTTTTCTACCATTGCGGAACGGCAAGTGGTAATAATTGGGTTACTATTTTTACACCATTTTTTACAGAAGCTACCAATTGGTATTTGGTAGTATGGGACCAAGATGACGACATTGATGTCATGCTTGAAAACTTCAAAGGTCGGTATGGATGCGGCGATGGCGATCTATATTGTGACCTTGAAACAGGGACCGTCGCAACGACTTGCAACATCAATGGAACCTACACGGTCAATATTCCCATTGCTGGTCAAAACGGCAATTATATCGGAACCGACCCAAATGCATTAAATTCTCCCTCCGCTGGTTTATGTTTGACAAATACTGGCGATGGTGGCCCAACTTCGGGCATCATTTCGTTGACCTACAATTATGGAACGCCGTATGACATTGATATTTCAATTGACATCAATGGGCCTTGTCCCGATCCAATTTTACCAGGCGCATGCACAGCAAACATTGTTGGCATTGCCCCTGACTGTTGTATAATCCCCCCGGACTGCACCATATCTGGGCCTACTTTGGTTTGTCCTTTGGAAAATGGAATCTTATACACTGGGCAACCAAATATGGATTCCTACTTGTGGACAATTACCGGGAATGGGAGTATTGTTGGAGCTTCAAACGGGCAATCTGTTTCTGTTACTTCGGATGCAGTTTGTAGCGGCGGCTATGAACTCACTTTACAAGTTGTAAAATTTACTTGCGTAAACACCTGTATGTTGCAGGTGACTGTTGATGATGACATCTTACCTTCAGTTAGCTGTCCTGCTCCAATCACAATTAATGCCTGCCCTACCCAAATGTCAATCAATGATTCCTTTAATTCTTGGGTAAGTGATTTTTCGGCATCGGACAATTGTGGTTCATTAAATATTACAGGATTAGCAGGTGCTACTGCACCAAGTGGGTGTGGTGGAACGACTGTCGTAAATTATTCTGCCATGGATAACTGCGGCAATTCTGCAAATTGCTCTTCTACATTCACCATTTTAGCGCCAGCAACGGTGGTTTTGACCTGCCCCGCCAATGTGACTGAGGCGGCCTGCCAGTCTCAGCAAGTCATTCAACAAAAATATACTGCATGGCTGGCAACAGCCATGTCAACTGGCGGTTGCAATGCGGTGCTTTCACACAATAGTTCTGGAATTCCTTCAGCCTGCGGAGAATCCAGGACTGTTATTTTTACCGTAAACAGCAGCTGCCAAGCACCTGTAACCTGCAGTGCAACTTTCACGGTAACTGCTGCACCGGCGGCTGTCATTAATTGCCCTACAAACATTACGGAAGCGGCTTGTCAGACTCAAGCATCCATTGATACAAAATATGCAAATTGGTTAGCGACTGTTTCGGCAAGTGGCGGTTGCAACGGTGCCTTGACAAACAATAGCACCGGGCCTCCATCGGCTTGCGGCGGCTCAAAAACGGTGATTTTTACCTATACCAGCACCTGTGCACCATTGGTGACTAGCTGTTCAGCGACTTTCACCGTCACGGCACCAGCCAATGTGGTCTTGACCTGCCCAACAAACCAAGTGGAGGCAGCTTGCCAGACGCAAGGTGCCATCAATGCAAAGTACAATACATGGTTAGCCACTGTTGTTGTTAGCGGAGGTTGCAATGGTGCTTTGACCAACAACAGTACAACCCCGCCAGATGCATGTGGTGGTTCAAGAACCGTCACATTTACTTATACCAGCACTTGTGCGCCATTTACAACGACCTGTCAGGCAACGTTTACCGTAAATTCATCACCAGCGGTGTTGACCTGTCCAGCTAATACCACCACGGCAGCCTGCCTAACCCAAGCTGCCGTAAACACGGCCTATGCCAATTGGCTGGCTTCAGTTTCAATCAGTGGTGGATGCAATGGGATGCTGACCAACAACAGCACGGGGCCGCCCGATGCTTGCGGTGGTTCAAAGACCGTGATGTTCACTTACACGAGCACCTGTGCACCGTTGACCAGCACCTGTTCCGCAACTTTCACCGTTCCTAACGCACCTGTCATCGTCCTGAACTGTCCGCCAACAATCATCGAAGCGGCTTGCCAGACCCAAGCTGCAATTAACACGAAATACAACAACTGGCTCAACATGGCCAATTTCAGCGGAGGCTGCAACGGTGTTTTGACGAACAACAGCGCAGGAATTCCATCGGCCTGTGGAGGAGTTTCAACTGTAACATTTACGGTTGCTCAAAGCTGCGGCACTATGGTGACCTGCACTCGTAGTTTCACGGTATCCTCCAATCCGGTCCAATTGACTTGCCCAGCCCCTGTAACAGAGGCAGCTTGTCAAACCCAAGCACAAATCAATTCAAAATTTTCAGCTTGGCTCGCTACGGTTTCAACGAGCGGTGGCTGCAACCCTGTTTTGTCAAACAACAACTCCGGTGCCCCACCCGCTTGTGGAGGAAGCACAACGGTGACATTTACCGTCATCAGCGGTTGCGAAGCACCTAAAATCTGCTCAGCTACTTTTGCTGTCGCAAACGCACCTGTCGTGACCCTCACATGCCCGGTCAGCCAATCAGAAGTGGCTTGCCAAACCCAAGGAGCTATCAATACGAAATATGCGAATTGGCTGGCCACAGTTTCCGCCAGTGGCGGCTGCAACGGCGTTTTGACAAACAACAGCACGGGCGCACCTGATGTATGCACGGGCGGAACAGTTTCCGTGACATTCACTTACACGAGCAACTGCCCACCAGTAACAAGTAACTGCACCGCAACTTTCACTGTTGCCGCACCACCTCCGATTGTGCTCAATTGCCCCGCAAATCAAACGGAAGCAGCTTGCCAAACACAAGCGGCCATCAATGCCAAATACAATACATGGCTAGCTTCAGTTTCTGGAAGTGGTGGTTGTACGGGTACTTTTACCAACAACAGCACGGGTGCTCCAAATGTGTGTACGGGCGGAGTTTCCACCGTAACCTTTAATTATATCAGTAGTTGTGCGCCGTTTTTCACTTACTGCACAGCCACATTCACCGTCACTCCACCTGCACCCGTTGTACTGACCTGTCCATCGAATGTGACTGAAGCGGCCTGTCAATCACAGGCTACTATTGATTCGAAGTTCGCCACTTGGCTGGCTTCCGTTTCCGCTAGCGGCGGCTGCAATGGTATGCTTTCCAACAACAACACCGGTGCTCCAAATGTCTGCACAGGCGGCACTACTACCGTTACCTTCACCTACACCAGCACTTGTGCGCCTTTAACGACAAGCTGCACGGCGACTTTCACCGTCAACGCTCCGGCCATGGTTTCACTGACTTGCCCGGCCAACGTTTCCGAACCAGCTTGCCAGACACAGGCTGCCATCAATGGAAAATTTGCCACATGGTTAGCCTCGGCCTCAGCCGCTGGCGGTTGCAATGGCTTGGTGACCAACAACAATACAGGCGCACCCAACTCATGCGGTGGAACCACTACGGTGACATTCACCTACACGAGCAGTTGTGCGCCATTGACTTCGACTTGCGCTGCCACTTTTACGGTCGAGGCACCAATAGGAGTGGTGCTTACCTGCCCCGGCAACCAGAACGAAGGCCCCTGCCAGACACAGGCTGCCATTGATATGAAATATAATACTTGGCTGGCATCCGTTTCAGCAAGCAATGGTTGTTCTGGATTGGTGACCAACAATAGCACGGGCGCACCTTCTGCTTGTGGGGGTTCTAAAATGGTAACATTCACCTATTCCAGCCCATGCTCGGCTTTGATGACTACTTGCCAAGCCACTTTTTCCGTGGAAGCAGCACCAACAGTGACCATCACTTGCGCAGCAAACACAACGGTTCCAGCTTGCCAAACACAGGCCGCAGTTGATGATGCTTACGCAATTTGGCTCGGCACAGCTTCGGCCAATGGCGGCTGCAACAGTGCTTTGAGCAACAACAGCACAGGCGCTCCGCTAGCTTGCGGCGGTTCAAAAACAGTGATTTTTACCTACACCAGCAGCTGTGCGCCTTTGACGACGACTTGCTCGGCAACTTTCACCGTCACCGCATCCCCTGCTGTGGCATTAAATTGCCCAGTAAATACAACTGTTCCAGCTTGCCAAACGCAGGCCGCAGTGAATGATGCTTACGCAATTTGGCTCGCCACTGCATCGGCAAGTGGAGGCTGCAACGGCTCATTGAGCAACAACAGCACAGGTGCTCCGCCGGCTTGCGGCGGTTCAAAAACAGTGGTTTTTACCTACACGAGCAGCTGTGCACCTTTGACTACGACTTGCTCGGCAACTTTCACCGTCACCACATCCCCTGCTGTGGCATTAAATTGCCCAGTAAATACAACTGTTCCAGCTTGCCAAACGCAGGCCGTAATTGATGATGCTTACGCAATTTGGCTCGCCACTGCATCGGCAAGTGGAGGCTGCAACGGCTCATTAAGCAACAACAGCACAGGTGCTCCGCTGGCTTGCGGCGGTTCAAAAACAGTGATTTTTACCTACACGAGCAGCTGTGCGCCTTTGACTACGACTTGCTCGGCAACTTTCACGGTGACAGCAGCGCCAGCAGTGGTTCTAACCTGCCCGGTCAGTGTGACGGAAACGACCTGCCAATCGCAAACCGAGATTGACAACAAATACGCCGCATGGCTGGCTTCGGCTACAATCAGTGGCGGTTGCAATGCTGTTTTGACCAACAACAACCCTGGCAGCCCATCGGCATGTGGGGGTTCTTCGACGGTAACTTTCACGGTGATGAGCAGCTGCGAAGGGCCGGTAACTTGTAGTTCGACCTTTGCAGTTACGCCAGCGCCACCTGTGGTTCTGAACTGCCCTGCGCCGTTTATGATGCCTCCTTTATCCACCCAAGCGCAAATTGATGCGGCTTTCGCAACATGGTTGGCGACAGCCAATTCGACTGGCGGATGTGGGGTCTTGACCAATGACAACACGGGGGCTCCTAGTTCCTGTGGAGGCAGCACGACGGTCACTTTTACCTTCACCAGCTCTTGCGCACCAATCGCTACAACAACCTGTAGTTCCACATTTTCGGTACCGATGGTTGCACCGGGCATCGGTGTCGCCAAATATTTTGCTGGCATTCAAACTTCGACGAGTGGCATACCGGGCAACTTCGATGTCATCACTGAAATTGTCGTCCAGAACCTCGGAAGTACCAGTTTGAGCAACCTGAGTTTGGTGGACAACCTTGGCGCAGCCAACAACCTTGGCTCGGCATTCGTGGGCATCACGGGTGCTCCGCAAATCGTGGCCGTGGGCGCAAAAGGCGCTACCACCACTGCCGACGTTAACCCGACCATCAATCCAGCATTTAACGGAAATGGCAACAACAACCTGCTTCTCAGCAGCGGAATGCTCATGCCAGGCCAGCGGTATGTGCTGCAATTCCGTTTTGAGGTGAATCCAGATGCGCCGGGTGCACCTGTGGTAATGAAAAATCAAGCCACTGCCTCTGGCTCCGTTTCAACCTGTTCCGCCCCAATGGTCGTGAGTGACCTCTCGGACGAGGGCGACAATCCGATGACTTCCAATGCAGGTTATATCGGCGACAGCGGTGGCAGCAACGACCCTACCCTGCTCACCAATTGTTGGAGCTTGCTCAACAGCAGCATATCCTGCAATGATTTAGTACAAGTTTCACTGAATCAAAATTGTGAAATCTGGCTCACGCCGGGCATGGTACTGGAGGGCGAAGCCCAGATGTGCATCAACCCGAATTTGTACCCACTCGGCAGCTACTACGAGGTACTGATGGTGACGGATGCAAATGGCGCACCAGTGCCAGATTTAAATCCAGCCACTGCGAATATCTACGAGATTAGCGGCAGCTACATTGGCCAATATTTGACGGTAAAAATTCGGGACAAGGTTTACAAAAACACCTGCTGGGGTCAAATTTTTATCGAAGACAAACTGGCACCAGTTTTCAATTGCCCAAGCACGCCAGTCACTGTTTTTTGCTCGGCAAACTTGGCGAACGTGCCACCACCAACCGTCACGGACAATTGCGACCCTAATCCAATTGTAAGCTTGGTGGGCCAGCAAATCATTGACAACGACATCTGCGGCGATGGAATTTATACCGTGCGTCGCACTTATAAAGCCACGGATAATCACGGGAACATGAGTGCAAATTGTGTTCAAAACATCAATTTGACTCGCCCGCCAGTGGATTTCCCAGATGACATTACTTGGAGCTGTACGCAATATTCAGCGCATCCAAACATCGTGAATGCGACGACTTTGCACCCGACGATTGTTGACGTTGACCCAGTAGAACAGGGCATTGATGTCAGCCCAAGTTTACCTGATACAACGCTTGCGCACACTGGTTCTGGTGTCGTAAACGTGAGCCTCAGCACCATTTGCAAGTACAGCGTCTTGAAATCTGACCAGACCGTTGGGATTTGCGGAGCCAGTTTCAAAATCATCCGCACTTGGACGGTACTCGACTGGTGTACAGGCGACATCATCACCACGGGTGTGGGCGGTGAGGACAATGTGCAGGTGATAAAAATCGCTGACAAAGTGGCGCCAACCATTACCCGTGCGCCATTCAATGTCAGCATAAATGTGCCTGCAGCCTACCCACAGCCTTGCAAATCAACGGGTATTTTGTTGCCGCCAACCATTGCTGACAATTGCAACGCCGTGACAGTGCAAATCATCACAACGATTGGTGAAGCTATCTATCTGAACGGTGTTGATGGCAAAAACGGTGGCACGATTCCAGCGCCGGGGCTTGGCATTGGCATCAATCAAGTGACCTACATTGCCACGGATGCCTGCGGCAATTCGACGACCATCATCGTGCCTGTTACCGTGTTGGACGACGTAACCCCGACGGCAGTTTGCGTTAGTTTCACAGAAGTGGATTTGCCTTCGGGAGCTAACCCAACAGCTACGGTTTTGGCCAATGTTTTCAACACGGGAAGTACGGACAACTGCTGCCTAAACCATTTTGAGGTGCGGCGGATGGAAGACCCTTGCAATGATGGTCACGATGACACTGTTTTTGGCACTACGGTAAAATTTTGCTGCGAGGACGTGGCGAACAGCCCCGTCATGGTGGTCTTCCGGGCGTTTGATTGCTTCGGCAATTTCAACGATTGCATGGTACAGGTGAACGTGAACGACAAGCAGCCGCCCGTTTTGCTGACTTGCCCAGCGAACCAGCGGATTACCTGCGATTTTTACGCTGATAATTTTGAAACACAGCTTGCTGCCCTCGGCAGCAACCAAACGGCAAAAAGCCAGTTGCTGGATGCGATGTTTGGGCAACCAACTTTCGCTGACAATTGTACGAGCATAACCGTTTCACGCACGTTTGCCAGCAGTTTCACACAGTGCAAAGAAGGTACGATGACCAGAACTTGGAAAGCCACTGACGCCCAAGGCCAAGAATCTTTTCCTTGCAGCCAAACGGTTTTTGTGGACCATGTTTCCGATTTTGTAGTGAATTTCCCAGCGGACATCACAGTGAATTGCGGGCAGTCGCTTCCGAATTTTGGCCAGCCAACTGTTTTCTATGAAACTTGTGAGATGGTCGCAATCAACCACGAAGATGGCCTGTTCGAGACAGTGCCGGGTGCTTGCTACAAGTTTATCCGAACTTGGACGGTCATCAACTGGTGCACCCAAGGCGCAATAGCGGACCAGGAAGTAACGGAAGTACCGGAGAGTTTGCTCAGTCTGCCTTTCCCTCAGTGCGATCTGGATGGCGACGGAGACTGCGACATTCGGACGTTCCGGGATAGCTGGACAGCGACGCAGAAGCCGACAGCCAACCAGGCCAACCAGCAGTTTGGGCCAGATACCGACCCGGACTCTGACCCATGGGATGGGTACATCACCTACAAACAAACGATTATGGTGATTGACAATGTGAACCCAGTCTTCACAAATTGCTCAATACCAGATGTTTGCATACAAGACACGGCTGTTTGCGCAGCAACATTTACACTGCCGCAGCCAACGGTGATGGATTGCAGCAGCCAAGTCACCATCACGGCCAACACACCTGGATTGGGCGCTGGATTTGGGCCGTTTACGCATGGACCCGGCACTTTCATCACCACTTTCACAGCGAGCGATGGCTGCAACAACACCAGCATTTGCAGGGATACCTTTGAGGTAAAAGATTGCAAAGCACCGAATATTTACTGCGCTCCATTGATTGCAGTATTGATGCCAGGTGTGCCGCCGATGGTGCCTGTGAACGCACAGCAATTGGACGCTGGCACGACTGACAATTGCTCGGATGTGATTCAGGTTTCGTTTACACCAAACGTCAGTGATAGCGTCAGGATTTTCCTATGCGAAGACGAGGGCGTGAACGATGTTCAGATTTGGTTTACCGATGAATTTGGCAACCAAGATTTCTGTGTGACGACGGTGACCATTCAGGATAATACAACCAGTTGCAACGACGACACTTTGACGGTACACCTTGGTGGCCAGATTTTCAATGAAAATGATGTACCAGTGAGCGGTGTGACGGTGAGTTTGAATGGAACGAATACTCCTGTTTCGACAGGAGCGACAGGGAGTTTCTACTTCCCTAGCGTAACCGTGGGACAGGACGTGACCCTCGTGCCGAGCAAGGACGACAACCCGTTGGCAGGTGTCACAACCTACGATATTGTGAAGATGAGCAAGCATATTCTGAACATTGAGCTGCTTGATTCACCGTACAAGATGATTGCTGCGGACGTGAACAATTCCAAAACCATCACGACCTTTGACTTGGTGGAATTGCGGAAATTGATTCTCCATATCAATTCCAATTTCCCAAGCAATACCTCGTGGCGGTTCGTGGAGCGGGCCTACAACTTTCCAGTGCCGACCAATCCGTGGTTCGAGAATTTTCCTGAAATCATTAGCATCAACGACCTGCCAGCCGAGGTGTTGGATGCAGATTTTGTGGCCGTAAAAATTGGCGACGTTAACGTTTCATACAGTTTCGCTGGCGATGAAAATGAGGACAGGAGCAGCGGAACGCTCATTTTTGCTACGCAAAACCAAGCCGTTGAAGCGGGCCAAACTTGCAGCCTCAGTTTCCGGGCGAAGGATTTTGAAACGGTTGGCTACCAGTTCACCCTGGACTTTGACACTGACAAACTTGAGTTTGTGGAAGTGGGCGATGGGGAAGCTACCGATGGCAGTTTTGGTTTCGCAAAATTGGAGGAAGGAGCTATCACGGCAAGCTGGAATGAGCACGGCAAACGCAGTGAGGGAATGGCTGACTTCACCCTTGTTTTCAAAGCGAAAAAGCGCTTGAAGCCTTCTGATGCCATCGGATTAAGCGACCGATATACTCGAACGGAAGCCTACAGCAAGGATGGCGATTTGCTTGACATCCGATTGCAATTTACTGATGATGAATCGGTTGGGGATTTTGAACTGTTCCAAAACAGGCCAAACCCATTCAGCAGGGAAACCGTGATTGGCTTCCGTTTGCCGGAGGCGGGCAAGGCGCAGCTGACAATCACGGATGCTACAGGAAAGTTGGTAAAAACGCAGGAATCAACTTTTGAAAAGGGTTACAACGAGTTCAGGCTGAACCGGGATGAGTTGGGAGTGGGGACTGGAATCCTTTACTACCGACTCGCCGCAGGCGCTGAAACTGCCACTAAAATGATGATTTTGACAGAATAGGGCGTCTTCTAAAACAAAGCCAAAAGGCATGAACGGTAGCAATGGGTTTTTCAAAAATCCCGGATGCTACTTGTTCATGCCTTTTTTTGTTACCTAAATATTGAACATTGAGTAATCTTGTTACGTATCACCGTTAAGTAGTGAATTAGGCTGCGTTTTGATTTGCAAATAAAGTTTAGAATCAGGGATGGTAAAAGTTTGAAAAACATCTGTACCTTAGCGCACGAATTCACTTACCAATACCGATTTAGGGCAAACACTAACAATCATTTGAAATTTTCTGCCCACCTTACATCTACCCATTTAATAAATTGAGCCAACAGTTCAAAGGCTTTTGACAAATTTAGGACTGCTATTATTTTGAGATTTTGACAATTTACGTATCAAGGAGAACGGTCGAAACTGGCTCATTCCAATCGAAAAATTACTGGAAATTCATTTAACTCCGAGCTGACACTCGGTTAACATTTTATAATTATTACCAAAACTAGTCGATTATGAATCCAATTCAACACCTGAGAACGCTTATCTTGGGAACTACCCGCAATTTTATGTTTTTGATGGCAATGTTGGTGCCGATGCTCGCAGGAGCACAGGTCAATGTTTCCATCTCAGGCACTAGCCCTACCTGCAATGGCTACACCAACGGTGCAGTCACAGCAAACGTAACTGGAGGAGTCACTCCCTACACTTACAGTTGGAACAATGGCGCTAACAGCAACATTCTCCAAGGGCTTGCCGCAGGCAACTATTCCGTTACTGTAACGGATGCAAACGGTGTTCAAGGAAATGCTTCCTTCAACCTGACCCAATCCAATGCTGTTACCGTAACCATCTCAGTTGGTAATCCTTGCACTGGTGGTGGAAATGCAACAGCAGCTGCAGCTGGTGGCACTGGCGGTTACTCCTACCTTTGGGACACAGGTGCAACAAGTGCCAGTGTTTCCGGGCTTTCCAATGGCTTGCATTGTGTAACAGTGACAGACGGTAGCGGTTGCCAAGGCATCACTTGCGCTGCTATTTCTAGCGCTTTGAGCATCAACCTGAACGTACAGGGCCTTGCTTGCTTCAACTTTTGCGATGCAAGCGTTGAAGCCATCGTTTCCGGCGGCACCCCACCCTACTCCTACAACTGGAGCAATGGCGCTACTGGATCCGTGAACCCTAACCTTGGACCAGGAACGTACAACGTGACCGTGACTGACGCCAATGGCTGCACCATCAGTGGCACAAGCACTGTCGGCAACCCGGCACAAATTAATGTCAACCTCTCGGTGGTAAATCCATCTTGTGGGGGTGGCAGCACCCCAGGTTCTGCTACAGTTTCGCCATCTGGTGGCACTGCACCTTACACTGTAAACTGGAGCAACGGTGCAACAGGCAACACCATTAATGGTTTGTTGCCCGGTTCCTATTCCGTAACTGTTTCTGACTTTTTGGGTTGCAATCAGGTTCAGGCATTTGTCTTGGTTCCACAAGCAAGTGTCAACCTGAACGCATCGGCAACACCCTCGTCTGCTTGCGGCACACCAACCGGTTCTGCCACTGTGACAGCCAGCGGTGGCGTTGCTCCTTATACTTATCTTTGGAACAATGGCAATACTAGTGCTTCTATATCGAACCTAGCACCCGGCAACTATTCAGTAGTTGTAACCGATGCCCAAGGTTGCGGAGCAACAGCCATGGTCACCGTTGCTGGCACCACAGCGATGGATTTGAACATTACAGGTGTGAGCAGTGGTTGCGCAGCAAACGGAACCGCCAGTGCCATGATAACACCTGGTACTGGTACTGCACCGTATACCTTCATTTGGAGCAATGGTGCTACCACATCCGTCATCAACAACCTGACCGCTGGCACTTATTCGGTAACTGCTACCGATGCCAACGGCTGCACGGCTGTTGACCAAGTAACAGTTTCTGGTTCTTCCAACCTGACAGTGAGTGCCACTGGTAGCGCTGTTTCCTGCTTCAATGGCGCAAACGGCAGTGCTACTGCTACAGCAGTTGGTGCAGGCGGAACGATAACTTACCAGTGGAGCAATGGTGGCACAAATCAAACCATCAACAGCCTTTCAGCCGGTACTTACTTCGTAACAGTGACCGACCAAAGCTCTGGTTGTACGGCTTTCACCAGTGCATTTGTAAGCCAACCAACACAACTTAGCGTAACAGTTACAAGTACGAATGGTCAATGCAACACACTTGGCACTGCAACTGCTGTGGCAACAGGTGGCACACCAGGCTACACCTACACATGGAGCAATGGAAGTACAGGAAGTACAATCTCCAACCTGAATACTGGAGCTTTTGCTGTTACGGCAACTGATACAAAAGGCTGTATGGTAATGGGGATGACCTCTGTGACCAATGGTTCCAGTGTTCTAAACGTAAGCATTAGCATCACCAACCCTATCACTACGTCAGGCGGTTCTAACGGCGCAATTGCGGTAGTGGTGAGCGGTGGCACGGCTCCGTATACTTACCAATGGAACATTGCTGGAAACCAAGCCAGCATCACTGGTTTGCCAGCAGGCACCTACACGGTAACCGTCACATCTGCTGACGGCTGCAACGGTACTGCTACTGTTACCTTGAATGATCCACCTTGTAACAATGTTACTGATGTTGGTTCAATCTGTTGCAACCAATTCCTGTGCGGCCCAGGCAACGACCCGGCCCCAATAAATTCAACTGCACCGGCTACCGGTGGAAGTGGCGCACTACAGTACCTATGGATGTACTCCACAATTTCTGGCCCCTTCAACCCGAATTACTGGACGGCAATCCCAGGTGCCACTAGCCTGAGCTACGACCCGGGTCCGCTCAATGAAACCACCTTCTTTGTTCGTTGTACAAGAAGAGGCGATTGTCCTTGGCTTGAATCCAATCAAATTGTCATCACTGTTGGCGATGAAGCAGTAGCTGAAATCACAGGTGACGACCTCGCCTGTGTGGGCGACCAAGTAACTTACTCTGCGACAAGCAACGGTGCTGGCACTCAGTATTTTTGGGATTTTGGCCCTTGGGCATCACCACAAACTTCCTTCCAACAAAACCCAACGGTAACTTGGCTGCAAGCAGGTGTTGTTTATATCAAATTGACTGTAACGAGAAACGGTTGTACCTCTACTGATGAATTGGGCATTGCAATTTCCAATAGCCCAATCATCTGTGGCAATGCCATCGTCATCAATGTGGGCAATATGCAGAACGCAGTTGCAGTAAGCTGGGAGACCATGAAAGTACCTGGCGGTGATTACGAATATGCCGTACAGCGCTCTAGCGATGGCACGAATTTTACCAATATCGGTACTTTGCCACAATCTCAGGAGGAAGGCATGCACAGCTATACTTTTTCAGATTACTACCCTAAAAAAGGCAACGCCTTCTACCGGGTTGAAATCTTGTCGGCTGGCCAGCACGTGAAGTATTCCGGCCAGGAATTGGTACAGCGTTTTGAGGCCAAGCAGCAGTTCATGGCTTACCCGAACCCAGTGACAGACAAATTGTCCATTGAGTCAAAAGGCAATGTTTCAACTGACATCACCGTGGAGGTGTTGAATCTTCAGGGTCAGGTGATGGAAACGATGTTGATTGAAGCTGCAACGCTGAACAAATCAGTGAGTTTGGGCCACCTGCAAAGCGGCACCTACATGCTTCGCCTGCGCTACAACAATGGCGTTCGTGAGGTTATTAAGTTTGTAAAAGGATAAAATGACTAGTTTTTTTTAGCTAAAAATTGGGCGGGCAGCACTTGACTAAGTGTTGCCCGCTTTCATTTTAAGAACATTCTAAGCTGAAAATGAAACAGCCCAACCCTATTAGCCGTACAGATTTTACTATTTTTGTCGCCTGAATTTAACATACAAACCTACCTATTGACTGTAAGGCCTACTTTACTACCTAGTCTGTTGAACTTAATTATTTTATGATGAAAAATCCGATGTACGTTTTATTGCTCGCTGTGGGCATTTTGCTTTTTAGCTGTAAACCTTCAAATCCAAATTGGAAGAAAGACACAGAGAACCCTGAATTCATTCACAGTTCCATGCAAGCAATCACGGATGTGATTGTACATGATATTTTTTCCCCACCAGTTGCAAGCCGCATTTATGCTTATTCCAGCATCGCTGCCTACGAGGCAATGGTGCCATTCAATCCTAATTATGTCAGCCTGTCCGGTCAAATCACTGGGCTTGAACCTGCGCCACAACCTGAGACAGGTAAGGAATATTGCTTTTCCCTTGCTGGCGCAAAAGCGATGATAGTAGTCGGCAAAAAGCTGATTTTTTCCGAGGATAAAATAGATGAGTACGAGGCCAAGATGCTTGCCGATTTTCAAAAAATCAACATGCCGGAGGATGTGTATGACCGCTCACTGGCCTATGGCGATGCCGTTGCGCAGCACATTCTTGCTTGGGCGGACAAGGACAACTACAAGCAGACCCGTACGTTCCCGAAATACACCATCAATGATGAAGCAAAACGCTGGAAGCCTACGCCACCTGATTACATGGACGCCATTGAGCCGCATTGGAGCAAAATCAGGTCGCTGGTGATTGATTCTTCAAGCCAATTCAAACCTGTTGCGCCGACACCTTACAACATGACTGATAAAAACAGCCAGTTTTACAAGGATGCCATGCAGGTTTATAAAGTTTTAGACGTGCCAGAAGCTGAAAAGAACGACCGAATTGCCGTTGCACAATTTTGGGACTGTAACCCGTATGTTTCGCACCACAAGGGCCATGTCATGTTTGCCACCAAAAAAATCACCCCTGGTGGTCACTGGATTGGTATCACCAAATTGGGTTGTAGGGCTGCCAAGGCAGACATTATGAAATCAGCACAAGCCTATGCGATGTGCTCCATTTCATTGCTTGACGCCTTCATTTCCTGTTGGGACGAAAAATACCGCAGTGAAGTAGTCCGCCCGGAAACGGTCATCAATACCTTCGTTGACCCAGACTGGACACCACTGCTCCAAACGCCGCCATTTCCAGAATATACCAGTGGGCACAGTGTGATTTCTGCCGCTGCATCCACTGCACTCACAAATGTTTTGGGTGAAAACTTGGCTTACACCGACTCCGTTGAAGTGGCCTTTGGGCTGCCTCCCCGTAATTTCAAATCGTTCTATGAAGCTTCCAATGAGGCCGCTTTGAGCCGAAATTATGGTGGCATACATTATATCCCAGCCTGTATGGTGGGCGTGGAGCAAGGCAAGAAAGTGGGCGATTTCATTGTCAGCAACTTGAAATTGACGAAGTAGCAGCCGAATCAGAGGCAAATTCAAGCTTGGCTTTTCTATAAAAAACTTTCCGCATCATGCTTGCGGAAAGTTTTTTTCTTTGTGTAAATACCAATACGAAATCATGGATTTATTGAAGAAAATCGGCCTTTTTTTGTCCCCCACCCTTTTCGTGATTATGCTGCTGCTGCCGCCGCAATTTGGCTTAAAAACCGACGCTTGGCAGGTACTGGCCATGGCCCTATTGATGCTGGGATGGTGGGTGACAGAGGCCCTGCCATTGCCCGTGACATCACTGGTTCCACTGGTCATTTTACCGCTGCTAGGCGTCAGCCAAGCTAAAGAGGTAGCCCCATTTTATGGGGACCCAATCGTTTTCCTTTTCCTTGGTGGCTTCATGCTGGCCTTGGCCATGGAAAAATGGAACCTTCACCGCCGCATCGCACTCACTATTGTGAGTTTGACTGGGACAAACGCAAACGGCATTGTTCTGGGCTTTATGGTAGCCACCGCCGTGATGAGCATGTGGATTAGCAACACGGCGACCACCATCATGATGCTGCCAATTGCGCTTTCAGTTATCAGCCTGCTGGCCGAAACCCGAGCAGCAAACGACAGCGTTGAACACTCAAAAGGCATGGTCAATTTCTCAAAAACCATCATGTTGGGCATTGCTTATGCTGCCAGTTTGGGCGGGATGGCGACTCTAATTGGAACGCCACCGAATGTGGTTTTTAAGGCATACATGGTCAAAAATGGCTACGATATAAACTTCTTCCAATGGATGTTGGTGGGTGTTCCACTGATGGTTTTGCTGGTTGCTTTGACCTATTTTGTGAATGTAAAAATCATCTTCCCAAATCGTCTCGGCAAGTTTGAAGGGGCACGGGAATTGATTGAGGGGGAACTGAAACTATTGGGTAAACCGAGCAAGGCGGAGAAACGGGTATTCTGGCTTTTCATGGTCACCGTGGCACTCTGGGTTTCGAGTGGTTTCCTCAAAAAGGGCATTCCAGGTCTTCAGCTTGGCGACGAGATGATTGCCATTGCAGCAGCCATAGCCCTTTTCCTCATTCCAGTGGATTTCAAAAGCGGCAGTTTTTTGCTAGATTGGGACAGCACCTCGAAGCTGCCATGGGGCATTCTCTTGCTCTTTGGTGGTGGCCTTGCCCTAGCTGATGCGCTTTACAAAACGGGTTTGATAGACATCATCGGTAACGCCTTTCATGGCAGCCAAATCAATCGGGTGCTGTTCGTGCTGGCGCTGACGGCGGCCACGGTTCTGCTTTCAGAGGCCATGTCCAATGTGGCGCTGGTGGTGGTTTTCCTGCCTGTGGTAAGCGGCATTGCGCAAGCAGTTGGTATTGAGCCCATCCTACTGGCAGTGCCGATGACGCTGGCAGCAAGCTGTGGCTTTATGCTGCCAATGGCTACGCCGCCGAATGCCATCGTGTTTGGCAGTGGGCATTTGAAGGTGGCGGATATGGTGAAATCTGGCTTTTGGCTGGATATTTTGTCTATTTTGGTGATTGCGCTTTTTGCGGAAACCATTGTTCTCTGGGTGTTTTAGCAGCTTTATTCGCCAATACTTTCACTTGCCCTTAACGATTCAAGGCAAACAATTTGGAGGGTAAATCCTTTTAGAATAAATCAATTTCCGAACATGAAAATTTTCCTTTTTTCCATCCTCACCATCGCCGCATTTTCGTTTTCCTTTAAAACGGATGCTGGCAATATCACTGAAAAATTCAAGGTATATGGCAACTGCTCCATGTGCAAAGAGCGCATCGAAAAAGCACTGCTGGTCAAGGGCGTGAAGTATGCCTACTGGGACAATAAAACTGAAATGGCCACGGTGAAATTCAACCCCGAAGTGGTAACGCTCGACGAATTGCACAAACACGTGGCAGACGTGGGGCATGATACCGACAAGCTAAAAGCCGATGATAAAGTATATGAAAACCTGCACAGCTGCTGCAAGTACGAGCGGCCAGAAAAAGGTTGATAAAGGTTGTTAAAAATTGACAAGGTTGATGTGGCTATGTGCCCCATCAACCTTGTCAATTTTATAATCCCCTAACAACCCAAAAAATCAACACAACTTCCCGTCCACCAAGGTACCTATCATGCAAGTAGCTAGTGTGCTCTTAAGCCCCTCCCTACACCCGTAGAAATGATGGTGCAGCGGACAAGGATGCTCGCTCGAACAGCTAGGCTTGCCCAGTATGCAAGTGTTCAGCGTGTTTTTCCCATCCATGGTTTTCACAATATCGAGCAAGGTGACATTCGCATTGGCCTCCCCCAAATAAAAGCCCCCGCCTGGGCCTTTCATGGATGTGATAAGGTTGTGCTTCGCCAATTGTTGTAGGATTTTAGCCAAAAACTGCTGGGGAACTTGAAGCGATTCGGCGATTTCTTTTACCCCAACATTTTTTACATTGCCTTGCTGTTCAGCAAGATAGGTGACTGCACGAATGGCATATTGACAGCTTTTCGAGAACATATTCCGTCGGCTTTATTGGATAAAATTATCGCTTCTTGCTTGGCTTGCGCAAAAAGCGACCCGCAAAAATGGTGAATAAAGGATAAAAACACCTTTTTTCATCATTGATAAATATCAGTTCCTCACCTGACATTCGTCATCAACCTCTTTCCTCCTAAGCGCAATCTTTGCCTTGTCAAATAAAGGATAAAAACATCCGATTATAATTTTGACAATTTCCTTATTCAAAACTCGAATAACATGAAAAAATTAGTGCTCAGATTTTTCGCATTATGCCTACTCATTGGCGCTTTCGGCTGCTCCTCCGACAAGTCGGCGCCAGCTTCCTCGGATACGCCAAAACCCAAATCCATGCTGGCCGAAGAGGCCGACCCCATGACCAATAAAGGCATAGGGCCAATTACATCCGTCGAAATGACAGCTGCGGTGGATCAAACACTTGCCGACCATGGGAAAAGTGTTTATGAAAAAATGTGCACTGCTTGCCACAAGCCTACCGAAAAATTCATCGGGCCTGCCCCCAAGGGAATCCTTGACCGCCGTTCGCCAGAATGGGTAATGAACATGATTCTGAACCCGGAGCAAATGGTGAAGGAAGACCCAATAGCAAAAAAACTGCTCGTGGAATTCAACATGTCACCCATGGCGAACCAACACCTGACCGAAGCAGATGCCAGGGCTGTATTGGAGTATTTCAGAACCTTATGACCAAACTCTAAATCCTTGAGACCTGAAAACCAATCATTTTTAAATCGAAAAATATTGCAATTATGAAAAATCATTCGAACCAACTTCAGCATTTCCTGCTTGGTTTGTTGGCTGTTTCTATGTTGGCCTTGGCCAGTTGCGGCAAGACCAACCAAGGCGCCAACACAGGCACATTGGGCGGCAACGCAGCCTCCAAAACTTACGTTGCACCCGGGCAGTTAGATGAATTCTATGCCTTCATGTCGGGTGGATTCAGTGGCCAGGTAAGCGTTTATGGCCTGCCTTCCGGTAGGCTTTTCAAGGTTATTCCTGTGTTTTCCGTGGACGGTGAAAAAGGCT
This sequence comes from Saprospiraceae bacterium, assembly GCA_041752395.1. Taxonomy (GTDB): domain Bacteria; phylum Bacteroidota; class Bacteroidia; order Chitinophagales; family Saprospiraceae; genus UBA6168. Next base: position 75,767 of record JBGSWN010000267.1, read on the forward strand.
ATGGATTCAATGAAGAAACCAAGCCATTGCTGAACACCTCTCACGGCTTCATCCCCTGGGACGATGCCCACCACCCCAACCTTTCGCAAACCAACGGCGAGACGGATGGGCGCTGGCTTTTCATCAATGGAAACAACACCCCTAGGATTGCAAGAATTGACCTCAGCACCTTCGAAACTGTCGAAACCATTGAAATCCCAAACTCAGGTGGCAACCACTCCTCCCCATATTTGACACAAAACACAGAGTATTTGATGGCTGGCACCCGTTTCAGTGTGCCTATCCCTCAAAAGGACGTGCCCATTTCGAGCTATGCTCAAAACTTCCAAGGCGCACTATCCTTCATCAGTGTGGACAAGGTGTCTGGCGAGATGGATGTAGCATTTCAAGTGCTGATGCCCGGCATTGACTATGACCTGGCAAGCTGTGGCAAAAACCAATCACATGGTTGGGCCTTTTTTACCTCCTATAACTCCGAGCAAAAGAACTCGTTGCTGGAGGTGAACGCTTCGCAAAACGACAAGGACTTCGTGGCGGCGATTAACTGGAAAAAAGCCGAGGAGTACCTTGCGCAAGGTAAAGCCAAGGAATTCCCAACCAACTACATGCACAATGTTTACAACGAATCCACTCAAACAGCAACTTCCACTGCCAAGAAGACGGTGAAAGTGCTGAACCCAGCGGACTGCCCCGGCTTGGTTTACTTCCTTCCGACGCCCAAATCACCGCACGGCATTGACGTGAACCCAACGGGCGAATACATTGCTTGCTCTGGCAAACTCTCAGCGGACATCACGGTCCACTCCTTTGCGAACATGTTGAAGGCCATTGACAAAAAGGATTTCGATGGTGAATACCAGGGTATTCCAATACTGAAATTCGAGTCTGTACTTGGCGGTGTGGTGAAAGAGCCTGGGCTTGGCCCACTCCACACGGAGTATGACAACGAGGGCAACGCCTACACCAGTTTTTTCATTTCTTCCGAAATCGTGAAGTGGAAAGTAGGTACCTGGGAAGTGCTCGACCGAGTCCCCACTTATTACTCCATCGGCCACTTGATGGTGCCGGGCGGCAACTCTACCAAACCACAAGGCAAATACGTAGTGGCTTTGAACAAAATCACGAAGGACCGCTACCTACCTACTGGCCCAGAATTGACGCAGAGTGCCCAACTTTATTCGATTGATGGCGCTAAAATGGAACTGTTGCTCGACTTCCCAACGATTGGTGAGCCTCACTACGCACAGGGAATCGCAGCAAGCAAGATTGTTCCAAAATCGAAGCAGTTCTACAAATTGAGCGAAAACAAGCACCCGTACATGATACCGAGTGAAAAAGATACGAAGGTGGTGCGGGAAGGGAATAATCTCCATGTTTACATGACCACTATTCGAAGCCACTTTGCACCTGACAATATCGAGGGCGTGAAGGTCGGCGACAAGGTTTATTTCCACGTCACCAACCTCGAACAGGACTACGACGTGCCGCACGGCTTCGCTGTAATGGGTGCCAACACTGCCGAGCTGCTCATCATGCCCGGTCAGACTGAAACGCTAGTTTGGTATCCTAAAAAGGAAGGCGTAATCCCAATGTACTGTACCGACTTCTGTTCGGCACTCCACCAAGAAATGCAGGGTTACATCAGAGTTTCGCCTGCGGGGTCGGCCACTGCGCTCAAGTGGTGGTTGGGTGAGGAAAAACAAGTGCAGTGATTGGTGATTGGTGACTGGAGATTAGTGATTGGGTTTGTCCATTCACCAATCTCCAGCCACCCCAATTTTTCAACATGAAATCTTTTCCTAAAATATTGTTCTTCCTCGCCGCAGCGATGATGCTCATGCTCTTTATTTTCCCGATGTGGCAAATCACGCTCATTGCTCCGCAATACCCGAAAGGCGTGACGATGTACATCTGGATTAATAAAATCACAGGGAGCGAGGTAGGCACCCTCCAAAACATCAATATCCTGAATCACTATGTTGGGATGAAATACATCGAGCCAGATGATTTCAAAGAGTTTAAATACTTCCCGATTGTAGTGATTGCCATGTCGGTATTAGGCATGGCGCTGGCTTTCACTGGCCGCTGGAAGTGGTGGATGGGCTGGCTAATATTGGGTCTAATTGGCTGTGCGTTAGGGCTTTATGATTTCTACCAATGGGAATACGACTATGGCCACAACCTAAGCCCCACTGCACCAATCAAAGTGCCGGGCATGGCCTACCAGCCTCCACTCATTGGCAACAAAACACTGCTGAATTTCCTGGCTAAATCATGGCCGTACATCGGCGGTTGGTTCATCGGCGGGACCTTCATCTTGGGCAGCATCGCCACTTGGCTTCAAAAAAGGAAAACCAGCGTCGCATGAAAAATCCAATTTTACTCCTACTCGCCAGCATCCTGCTGGCCTCGTGCCAGCCTTCGTCGCAACCCATTGCTTATGGCCAAGATGAATGTGCGCACTGCAAAATGGCCATCGTGGAGGCACCTTTCGCCGCTGAACTGGTGACGAAAAAAGGAAAGGTTTTCAAGTTCGACGCCATCGAGTGCATGTTGGACTACCTGCGGGTGCAAACGGACATGGAGTTTTCCATGTACCTCGTCCACGATTTCAACGCACCGACCGAATGGCTGGATGCAATGCATTGCAAGTACTTGGTTTCCGAAGAAATTAAAAGCCCGATGGGTGGAAACCTCTCCGCATTTGGCACTGAAAAAGCCGCTCAAGACGTGCAAATCATCAAAGGCGGCGAGACCTACGACTGGGCGAGTGTGGCCACGCTCTTTAGAAAATAAATTCAATCCTCTCACATGTTTAGATGTTTTTTGGTAATCACCTTAAACCTCCTGGGGCAGGCGGTTATTTGGGCAACCAACATCGTTGTTTGCCCTACCTGCGCCGTTTTTTCGGTCAAGGAGGGTATCCAGCTCGCACAAGCCTGCGACACCGTGACCGTCAGCCCTGGCACTTATTCCGAAGGTAATATATTGATAGACAAGGAATTGTGGCTGATTGGAAAAAACTGGCCCGTGCTGGATGGCGAAGGCAAAACCGAAATAATCACCATCGCTGCCAATCATGTTCAAGTCGTGGGTTTTCAAATCCAACATGTCGGAACGAGCTACACGGAAGACCGGGCAGCCATCCGTTTGCGGGAGGTCAGCGATTTTTGCATCAAAAATAACCGGGTGGTCAACGCTTTTTTTGGCATCTATGGTCAGCAATCCAAAAACGGAATCATCGAAGGAAACACGGTCAGTGGCGAAGCCAAGGAAGAGGTCAGTTCTGGCAATGCCATCCACCTCTGGTACTGTGACAACGTGTTGATTTTCAACAACTTGACTCAAGGCCACCGGGATGGCATTTATCTGGAATTCGTCAACGGCAGCACCATCCAAGGCAACCTCAGCGAGCACAATGTGCGCTACGGCCTGCATTTCATGTTTTCAAACGATAACATTTACCGCCAAAACACCTTCCGCAGCAATGGCGCTGGTGTGGCCGTTATGTTCTCCAAGCGGATAGGGATGTTCGGCAATTTGTTTGAAAACAACTGGGGCGCTGCGGCCTACGGGCTGCTACTGAAAGAAATCCACGACTCACAGATTGAGGGCAATCTTTTCAAAGAAAACACGGTCGGCATCTTTGCAGAAACCTCCAATCGGGTCGTTTACACCAAAAACAGTTTTGTGCAAAACGGCTGGGCGATGCGCATTTCCGGCGGCTGCCAAAACTTGAAGATGACCACCAACAATTTCATCGGCAACAGCTTTGACCTCGCTGTGCACACTTCTGGGGTGGACAACAATTTCGACGGCAATTTTTGGAGCGACTACGCTGGCTACGACCTCGACCGCAACGGCGTCGGCGATGTGCCACACCGCCCAATGAAACTGTTCAGCCATGTGGTGAGCCAAACGCCGGAGTCCATGGTGCTGCTCCGAAGTCTTTTTGTGGACATCCTGAATTTTTCGGAAAAGGTAAGCCCTATTTTTACCCCAGAAAATGTGGTTGATAATCAGCCACTTATAACAAAATTCACGACTTACGACTTACGATTTACGCAACCACAACGCTTATTATCGTCAGTCGTAAATCGTAAATCGTAAATGCTCGAATCGTGATTGCTATCCAACACCTCCACAAGTCTTTTGGTAAAAACCACGTGCTGCATGGCATCGACCTAAGCTTCGACCAGCCGGGCATCACCGCCGTTTTAGGCCCAAATGGCTCAGGCAAAACGACCATCATCAAGTCCATCCTGGGCATGGTTCTGCCCGATGACGGCAGTATCCGGGTGCAGGGCGAGGACATCAAGGGCAAATGGTTATACCGCAACCAAATCGCTTACCTGCCGCAGATTGCGAGGTTTCCTGAGAACCTGACCGTGAGCGAGCTCATCCGAATGGTGAAGGACTTGAACACTGGGACTGCCCACGACGAGGCGATGATTTCGTTGTTTGAGCTGGGCCCGCACCTCGACAAACGCCTTGGCAACCTCTCCGGCGGCACCCGCCAAAAAGTGAACCTCGTGCTCACGTTCATGTACGACTGCCCCATCATCATCCTCGACGAACCGACCGCTGGGCTCGACCCGATTTCAATGGTACGATTAAAGGAACTGATTCACAATCAACGACTTATGGGCAAGACCATCCTCATTACCACGCACGTCATGAACTTGGTGGAAGAGCTGGCCGACGAGGTGGTTTTCCTGCTGGAAGGACAAATTCACTTCCGAGGCAGCTTGAAAAAATTGGAAGAATTGACGAGTGAGCGCAACGTTGAGCGGGCAATTGCTAAACTTTTAGTGACTCGTGATTAGTGATTGGTGAATAGGAGCTAACTCCGAAACTACCAATCACAAGTCGCCAATCACCAATCACTAACCATGCTTAAGATATTAAAATACAGCTTCTTCGACCTCATCCGCAGCCGATGGACGTATATCTACTGTGCGTTTTACTTGCTTTTCACGTTGTCCTTGCTGTGGCTGAGCAGTGATTTGTCGAAGGTCGTCATCAGTTTGATGAACGTGGTGCTGCTGCTCTGCCCGCTCATCGCCACCATGTTCGGGGTGATGTATTATTACAATTCGAGAGAATTCACCGAGCTTTTGCTGGCGCAACCCGTCAAGCGAACGAGCATTTTCCTGGGGCAATACCTCGGCGTAGCCGCCTCATTGTCAGCCAGTTGGGTGGTTGGCGTGGGGATTCCGTTCCTGATTTATGGGGTGTTCGGCTCGGCACAGGCTGGCAATTTTTTGATGCTGCTGCTGATTGGTGTGGTGCTTTCGTTTGTGTTCAGCGCCGTCGCTTTTTTCATCGCACTGAAAAACGAAAACCGCATCAAGGGCTTTGGCTTGGCTATTTTGGCTTGGCTATTTTTCGCCGTGATTTATGACGGGATTTTGCTGCTTTCGCTTTCCATGTTTTCGGAATACCCGCTCGAAAAATTCTCGCTCATCGCTTCTGTGCTGAATCCGATTGACCTATCACGAATCCTTATTTTACTGATACTGGACATGTCGGCGCTGATGGGCTTCACGGGTGCTGTTTTCCGCAAGTTCTTGGGGACTGGGTTGGGCATGGCCGTTTCGATGGGCGTGTTGGCGATGTGGGTGGTACTGCCGGTTTTGTGTATCCGGCGAGTGGCGGGGAGGAAGGATTTTTAATCAGCACTCGTTTCTTGTTCCACGGAAAGCAATTTAAAAACTGAAATGATTAATGCCAATATGATGATTGGCATTAAATAACCCATCCAAACAAAAGTATAAAGACAAGAAAAGACAATCATTTGGGCAAATAGATTTTCCGACTCAAATAAACATAGCCCAATGATAATTAAATAAACACAGTAGCCTCCGAAAACAAGCCACGGAACAATCCAATCGTTATATTTATTGGATTTAAAGGCAAGATATTTTTTAAAAATACTCCAAAGGCCATAATATAATGCAGTTATCACTACCCAAGATATGAAATAGCAAAATGAATATGGATCGCCCCATTGATTGCAAAACCATGATGGACAATTTTCCATGAAATTATTGGCCAAACTTTACTTTATAATAAACCTTATCTAACCCCAACCTAAAATCAATGCTCTGAAAATGCACCTCATTTTCCAGCCCCGCCACCTCTTTTGTGCGCCAAACATCCGGTTCTTCCCGGAAATAGCAGTAGGCTTCGGGCGCATCCTGCCGCAATAGCACGTACTCCTTGAATGAGGGCAGGCTTTGGTACTCGACAAACTTCTGGCCACGGTCGTACCGCTCCGAGCTTTTGGACAGCGTCTCGATAATGAGCAATGGGTTGATAATGGCGTCGGCTTCGTCGTCGGTCATAATTGGTTCACCAGTGATTACAACCGCATCGGGATAAAGGTAGAAATTGAACTTCGGCAAATAGATTTTTTGGTCACTGCCAAAGACCTCAAGTTCAGGGTGGTTCAGCGTGAAATCATGTAGCAAACTGAGGATGTTCCGGGTAATCCGGTTGTGAGGTAGGGTTCCGCCAGCCATTTGTTCAAGTTTTCCGTCATAATATGCGTACTTCCACCCTGTTTGCCTTTCGAGCTTGAGGTATTCCTGAACGGTGTAAGTACGTGTGGTTTCTGCGACCATGCTTTTCTTTTTGGCAAATTTAAACAATAATGGTTGGAGTTGCAACGGCTTATTTTCCGCCTTCCACCGCTTTCGCTGGTTCGGTCGGAGGGGAAGTTACAGGCAACGCCGCCACTGTTTTCGCCTTCAACAAATCCTCCACCGACCCCGGTCTCCTTTCAATTTGCCAACTGAAGCCCGCCATTTTCAGGCCCTCGTGGTCGGCTTTTGCCATCGGGAAAAGCGTGGCCTTGGGCTGGGTATAAAACTTGATGCCCTCCACCTCGTTATTTCCGAAGTGAATCAACATCTCGCTGCAAATCGTTTTGTTCACCCCGATATACGCCTTGTCGTCATCGAGGGCATAATAAACCGACTCGGCGTTTCCCACCACTTTTACCCGCCGCAGCTCGTTGCTGTCGAACATGGCAACACTGTTTTTTCCCTTGATTTGGTTGAAAAAAAACTCGTCCGGCGAGTTCACGATGAAGCTATTTTGCCGAAGGAAAATCCGGTCTATTTTATCATTGGCCAATTGGATGTTCACAGTGTCAGCGGTGAACTGAGAGGTGTCCGACCAGATGATCGGCGCCCTGAAAAGCCGGAACATCGAGTCCACTGAGCTGTAGGAAAGCGAATCGCAGAGCGCTTGCAAGTCCTTTTTAAAAATGCGGACATCGTGGAAGGCAAGGATGATGCGGGCATCTTCTGATGGCGGATTACGGATTGCGGATTGCGGATTGGGGGTGGTGGTAGCGTCCAAGAGGACGGAATCTTGCGGGACAATGGGGGGTGTTTTCAAACTGTCCTTTTCCGAAGGAAGTTCAAAAAGCTTTTCTGGGACGGCGGGTGCTGGTTCGTTGGCCTTCTGATTTGGCTTTTTCTTTGGGGACAGTTTTGGCTTGGGCTTTTTCAAAACTGCGGAGTCCAAACTCGTAGAATCCTGAACGCCAGATTCAAGGGTCTGCAAACTGTCGGGTTCATTTGTTGCCAGCGTGTCCGGTTTCAGCGACATCAGCGTATCGGCGCTGATGTACAGGGAGTCGCCATCAATTTCCTTAATAAGTAGCGGCCTGCCATATTTGCCGCCGCTGGCTTTCAGGTAGTTTTTTTGCTCGCTGTGCTCCGCAAATTCACAGACGACCGTGAGCTTCTCCGTCGTGTCTTGCCAGATGACGTTGCCCTCGGCAATACCCAGTTCCCGCTCCTTGTCGTAGTCGAGTTTGTTGGCATCGAGGATCTGGCTGCCGTCCACCACATGCGAACGGCCACGGGTGGCGTAAGTCCCTTTTTTGGAATCGTAAGTGACGGTATCCCCAGTAATGGTGCGCTTTTCGTCCTGCACGAAGGCATGTCCTTGCAGGATGGTCACGCCTGTCTTTTCGTTGTAAATGATGCGGTCGGCGGTGGCATTGGTGGTGCTATCCTGAAAATGGGCATTGCCAGCCAAGGTGATTTCCTGCTTGAAACCATCATATTCCATCCGCATTGCCCATGCTTTTTGGTCGTTTTTGAGGTACTGTGGGTTCTTGTTGAAAATGCCTTTTTTGTTCGGGATGTCGTAGTTGCCGCTTTCCGTGTAAATGCGGGCCGAGTCCTGCACGATGAGCGTCGGCGCCACGAAAGTGACCACTTTTGAGCGTGCATTGAACTTCAGCGTATCCGTTCGGAGCGAGAAATCCGGGCTTTCTACCACCACTTTTTCCCTAAAAAAAACGTCGTCGTTGTCGGCGTGGTAGTAGCCTTTCACGCTGGTCAAAAAAGTGGAATCATCTGTCAGCGTAGCCCCGGTGAGGTAGGTGGCAATTTTGTTGTTGGCGTTGTAGGTCAGGTGCTCGGTAAAAAGTTTTTGCTGGCCCCGCACCAAGGAAACGTTCACGTAAAGGTCGGCGATTTTAGTGTCCGCCCGGTACAGCGCCGAGTCGGAGAAAATGGTGGTCGAATCGCCTTGTTGGAGGATGAAATTGCCCCTCGCCAACACCCGCTGGCTGTTGAGGATGCTGGCGCTGTCGCAAAAAAGATAGACATCATCCTGGTTCAATTGAACGTTGCCGATGAGGCGTTTCACGGTGTCCGCCCCGATGAGGTTGTAGTTGAATTCGTCCGAAAAAAGGATATTGATGAAATCACTGCCCGACGTATCGGCGGCAGGCTGCTGCGGCGTGGGGCGGGCAGCGGGCACGGTCGGTTTGCCCTTTTGGCCGAAGGCCGAAAAAGAAAAAATCAGGCAAACGAGTAGGACAAAACTTAGCCGCATCAATTTCATTTTTGTAAAAACGCAGGCTGGGATGGAAAGGTGCTGTGTTGGTTTTTTGGTAACATGTGCCGCCGAACCCCAGTTCGGCGGCACATGTTCACACCCAAACCTCGTCTTTCCCAATCGCTTTTAGCTTCGCAATAGTTTCTGTCGGATTTTGCGAAGCAAAAACACTGCTGCCTGCCACCAGCACGTTTGCGCCAGCACGAAGGATTTCCTCGGCGTTCTGAAGCCCTACCCCACCATCAATTTCGATGAGCGTGTTCGTGTTTTTCACAATGCACATTTCACGCAATTGCTTAATTTTCGGGATGGTGTTGTAGATGAATTTTTGACCACCAAAGCCAGGGTTTACTGACATCAGCAGCACCATGTCGAGGTCTTCCAGCACCTCGCTCAAAAGGCTGACGGGGGTATGCGGATTGAGTGCCACGCCAGCTTTTGCACCAGTTTCCTTTATTTGTTGGATAGTACGGTGGAGGTGAGGGCAGGCTTCGTAATGCACGGTAATAACATCTGCCCCGGCTTTTCGAAAATCCTCAATGTATTTCTCTGGTTCCAAAATCATGAGGTGGACATCGAGTGGTTTCTCTGCCATTTTTTTCATAAAATCCACGATGAACATGCCGAATGAAATGTTCGGGACGAAACGACCATCCATGATGTCCACATGAAACCAGTCAGCATTGCTGCGGTTGACCATGTCGAAATCAGCTTGTAGGTTTCGGTAATTTGCTGCGAGGACGGAAGGGGCGACGAGATGGTTCATAAGCTATTTTGCAAAAATTAAGTGCAAATGTAGCTTGATGCCACTGAAAGTTGAGAATCCAATTTTTGAAATAATGGAAATATTAAGTCTTGCCGACCGCCCCAACCACATACATCTGGTCCAGCGTAGGCGATTGACTGCCGCCCTTGGGTTCAAGCGTCACCGCAAAAGCTTGCGGATTTTTTATGAAGGGAACTTCCTGCAAGTCGCCAGCAGCAGCTACTTCAAAAACACCCATGTCAGTGGGCTTGCCATCCACAATGGCCCAGAGCTGGAACTGCTTATCGGATGGCGGTTTTGGTAAACTAACAACGTCAAGCAAGGCAGTTTTCTTGGCACTGTTCCAATAAACGACGGCGAAAGCATCATCACCACCGAGCGGTGTGCCTTTCATTTCTACAGGTTTTGTGGAGCGGCTTCGTATAGCAATGAATTGCTCGTTGACTTTACTCGCTTTTGCTTTTTCTTCTTCGCAAGATTTGCGTTGCTCCTCTACTTGGTCTTGTGCTGCTTTAAGTTGGGCATTCGCTCTTTCGGCCTGCTGCCAAAACAAAAATACCGCCACACATGCCCCGAGCAAAGCCAAGCCCAATATCCATGTTGCTACCGAAGCAATACTGTTTTCTCTTTGTTCACGAGGTTCGTAACTGCTGCGGGTAGCTACTTGGGCAGCATCCCCGTTGTTTGGATTGCCTTTCGATCGGCCTTTTGGTGCAGCATCCAAACGCTGCATGATTTTATCTTTCAATCCATCTGGCGGTTGAACACCGTGTATATCGGAGTAGCGCTCCAAGGTCTGTTGGATCGCATCTATCTCTTGGCGAACTTCTGGGTGCTGCTCGGCCATGGCTTCCACCTCCCGAATTTCTTCAGGGGAAGCGAGGCCATGAACGTACAGCTCCAATATTCCAGATGTTATGTATGCTTGAAGGTTCATTATTATTAAGTTGAATCAAACGATTGACGCCACACAGCACGACTGCGTGGGCAACCGGCTGAATTTCAACCAAAAGCTTTTCTTAGTTCTTTAATAGCCAATCTTAGACGGGTTTTTACTGTACCAATAGGAATGTTCATCTCCTGTTCGATTTCCGTTTGTGTATATCCTTGGAAATAAGCCAAGTCAATCACTTTACGGTGCTTATCATCCAGCTTGTTAACCATCTCCTTTAAGCCAATGGTATCTATCGAGGTTGTCGTTGATGGGTGTGTGTGGCTATATACGACGAAATCAAATTGATCGGTTTTCTGACGATTTTTAAATTCACTGGTCCGTGTGGCATCTATGGCTGTATTCCTTGCAATATTGATAGCCCAAGTATAAAATTTACCCTTGTTTTCGTCAAAACTTTGAATGTTTCTGAAGATTTTCACAAAAACATCCTGCACAACTTCTTCAGCTGCCTCAGGCGATTGGACGACGCGCAGAACGACCCCGTAGAGCGCAGCTCCGTAGCGGTCGTACACTATTCCGAGGGCGTTTTTGTCACCTTCTTTCAGTGCGGTTATGAGTTCTGTTTCTTGCATCGTTTTTTCCATAAATATGAAATCGGGGGCAAAACTATAAAAGTTAATGTCAAACACTTCATTTTGTTATGCCTGTTGTCAAAAAATCTTAATACTTAGGAAAATAGACCAGTTTGAACATTTCATATTTCCAGTCATTATTATTGCTAATAGAAATTCTATCCCTAAACTATTTTCAAAAATTTCCTGATTTTCAAAATCCGAACAGGATATATAAGTCGTAAATAGCGCAAAATGTTTAACAAATCATCATGAAGAAGTTCAACACCCGTTTTTCACTTAAAAATCTTTTCATTCTTATTTTAGCATTCACGGCTATTAATCCTTCATTTGGCCACAACGGCACCATTAAAGGAATCGTTGTGGATGCAGAAACAAGAACCGGTCTATTAGGCGCAAATGTGCTCATCAATTCCGCCCCCAACCAAGCCACCTACACCGATGAACTTGGGATGTTCAGTTTCAGTGACTTGCCTTCCGGTGAATTTTCCATCCGCATTTCTTATATCGGTTATGGCGACACCATTCTACAAGTAAAGGTGAAAGACCACGAAACCTCCACGCTAAAAATCAGCATGGCGCCCCGTGACATCAACTTGCCAGATGTCAGTATCACTGCCGAAGCCAATGCTAACATGCAGACCATCAGCGCATTGGATATCCAAACTCGTCCAGTAAATTCCTCCCAGGACATCCTCCGCATCGTGCCTGGGTTGGTCATTGCGCAGCACGCAGGTGGCGGCAAAGCAGAGCAAATCTTCCTGCGTGGCTTTGACATTGATCACGGCACCGACATCCGTATTTCTGTGGATGGAATGCCCGTGAACATGGTTTCGCATGCCCACGGTCAAGGTTATGCTGACTTGCACTTCCTCCTTCCTGAAGTTGTGCGGGGCGTTGATTTCGCAAAAGGCGACTACGACGCTAGCGCTGGCGATTTCGCCACGGCGGGCCACGTCAATTTCAACACAGCTGCCGCCCTGAACCAAAGCATGGTGAAACTAGAAGGCGGCCAGTTTGACACTTGGCGGGCAGTCACCACGCTTGACCTGCTCGGAGATGCTGCCAAAACAAAGGGACAAAATGCTTGGCTCGCTTCGGAATACTATTTCAGCAACGGCTATTTTGACAGTCCACAGGATTTCACCCGCTTCAATATCATGGGCAAATACACCGGGCTTATTGGTGAAAACCAGAGCGTAACTGCCTCATTTTCAAACTTTAAGAGCAAATGGAATGCTTCTGGACAGATTCCGCTCCGGGCAATCAAAGATGGCAACATTGGGCGTTTTGGCGCCATTGACAACACGGAGGGCGGTGAAACTGGGCGAACTAATCTCAACCTCGTTTTTATGAAAAACTTGGGCAACAACAGTTTTTTCAAAAACCAGGTTTACTACGTAAAATATGACTTCGAGCTTTACTCCAATTTCACTTTCTTCCTCGAAGACCCCGTGAACGGTGACCAAATCCGTCAAAAGGAAAATCGCAATATCATTGGATACAATGGAACTTGGAACAAGGAAATGAGAGTCAGTGGCAAGCGCCTCACCACGGAGGCTGGCCTTCAACTCCGCTTCGATGATATCAGCGACAACGAGCTAAGCCACACCAAAAACCGGCGGGAGACGCTCAGTTCCCTTGCCCTTGGCGATGTGCAGCAGGCCAACGCTGGCCTTTACGTGGATGCCTCCCTGCAAATAGCACCACGCTGGAAAATCAACGCTGGGCTTCGTTATGACCAGTTCCATTTCAGTTACCTGAACAACCTGGATACGCTTTTCAACCAAAAAACGGAGGACAAAGGCACGGTTTCCCCCAAGCTCAACCTGTTTTTTGATGTCAATAAAAACATCCGGTTTTACGCCAACAGCGGCATCGGATTTCACTCCAACGACACGAGGGTGGTCGTTGCGCAACAGGGCGAAAAAATATTGCCGAAGGCTTACGGCATTGAGTTCGGTGCTTTGTTAAAACCAATCCCAGCATTGTTGGTCAATGCCTCCGTGTGGCGTTTGGATTTGGAGCAGGAGTTCGTTTACGTAGGCGATGCGGCCGTAGTAGAACCTAGTGGCCGCACAACTCGCAAAGGTATTGACCTCAGCGTTCGTTGGCAAATAGCCCGAAACCTTTACGCTGATGTGGACTTCAACCTCACCAAACCACGTTCAAAGGACGACCCCACTGGCCAGAACTACATCCCCCTCGCCCCTACCCTCACGACCATTGGCGGACTGACGGCGCAAGCAAAAAATGGCCTTTTTGGCAGCCTGCGCTACCGCCACATCGGCGACCGGCCTGCCAACGAGGACAACAGCACCGTGGCTGTTGGACAGTTCGTGGTGGATGCCATGGCTGGCTGGAAAAAGAAAAGGTATGAAATCACCGTCTCCGTGCAAAATCTTCTGAACACAGAATACAACGACGCCCAGTTTGATACAACCAGCAGATTGAAAGGAGAACCAATGCCAGTCACGGAATTGCATTTCACGCCGGGTTCGCCGTTTTTCCTGAAAGCAGGTTTGAGTATTTTCTTCTAAAAAAAACGCATTTTAGAAATCCGCTCAAACCATTTACTCGTAAGTTAGTTTATAAAACCGATTTGGCAGCTTCGTCTGCCTACATTTCCAAAAACTGCCTGCCAGCATAATCCTCTGGCCAACACTAACAAAAGACTTTTTACGGCAATCAACTGAAAATGCGGGTAATTCCCACGTAGCCACTGCTTTGCCAAAATCCAAAAATCTTACCGCTGCGTCACTGTATCAGTAGGTCACTTTTTTGCCCCAAAACAACCATCACAGCCTCGCAATCTCAACAATCATTTATACCTAAATCAATTTTTCTTATGAAAAAATTCTTTTCCAACTTCCTCACAGTGGCGCTTTGCTTTTGGGGACTGGCGGCTCAGGCCTCCAGCCACCGAGAAGCGCCGCTCATCGCCAACGACCCGTTGGCAGACAACACGGACGTTTACGCTTTCGTAAGCCCCGACAATCCGAACACGGTGACCATTATCGCCAATTACATCCCTGCGGAATTGCCGTTCGGGGGACCGAACTATTTCACGTTTGGTGAGAACATCCGTTACGAAATACACATTGACAACGACGCCACCCACCCTGGTGACGAGGTCACTTATCGCTTCACCTTCACCCGGGTGAACGAAGACCCTACTACTTTCTTCAATATCCGCCTAGGTGCTCGCAACCTCCGCACTTCCTACAAATGCGAACGCAGCATGGACGGCGGTACCACTTGGACAACCATCGTTTCTGACGGTGATGTGCCTCCAGCCAACATTGGCCCACGTTCCATCGAAAGCGGCGTAGGTCTGAACACCACTTACGACCAACTCATTTCCGATGCAATCGAAACTGCAACGACTGGTGAGAAAGTATTCTGTGGCCCAGCCGACGATCCTTTTTTCGTGGACCTTGGTGGTGTGTTTGACCTAGGCAACTTGCCACGGCAAAATGGCCCATCCCGTGATGGCCTTGGCCAGTACAACGTGCACACGATTGCTATCCAAGTTCCGATTGCTACGCTTCGCAAAGTCACTGCTGCTCCAACGCCAGCGAACATCCTTGATGGCGACTATGTCATCGGTGTTTGGGCAAGCGCAAGCCGTCGTGCGATGCGTACATTGAGCACCACTGGTGCCAATCCAGCTGAGGCTGGCGCTTGGGTTCAGGTGAGCCGTCTTGGCATGCCTTTGACCAACGAAGCCGTTATTCCAATCGGATTCAAAGACTACTGGAACAGCCTGACGCCATACCAGGAACTGGCAGATACGCAGATGGATGGTTTTTTCTATAATCCAGAATTGGCGCTTTACATGGACAATTCACAGTTCGGAGGTGCAGTTCCTGCAATGGCCAAATTGCGCATTCAGCGGAACTCACTGGGTGCATTTGACTTTGGCAATGGCAAAGACGGTCTTTTCGGCTTGAAAGGTTCACCTGCCGTAGCTGGCACTGCTTTGGATGATGCCATCTTTGGTACACTGTTGCTGCCTGGCGCAGGAATGCCTAGGTCGGTTGACCTCTGGCCGATATTCCACACTGGCGTTCCTAACTTCCCACCCTACCAATTAGCAACGGGGAAAAATGGTAACCCATTGGCCGCAGGCAAGCCTTTCATCAACAACTTCTTGCCAAACGGGGGCGATATGCTCCGCTTGAACATGGCAACACCGCCAACACAGCGCACCGATGCAGCTTTCAGCCCACTCGGTATCGTGAACGCAGCGGTTCTTGGTCTCACCGACCCAACCTATGCTTCCAATGCCAACCTCGAGTTCATTCCAAACATGGATGGCTTCCCGAACGGTCGCCGCTTGGAGGATGACGTTACGCTAATCGAATTGCAGGCAGTTTCTGGTGTTGCACTTGCAGCCATTGGCCTCTGGTATGATGATTACGTAGCTGGCGGAAGCCCAGTGACCACACAGTTGGTGAACGTATTGTCTTACAACACTGGCGTGAACAACAACGATAAAATCTTCAAAACTAGCTTCCCTTACGTGGCTTCTCCTTGGAGAGGAACAGTAGCTGGCAACTAAAATTGAGCAATTGAAAAGGAAAATTGAGCTGCAAGGCTCGAACAAGCCAATCAATTTCATCAATCAAACCAATCAAAAAAAGAAAAAATGAAAAGTATTATAAAATCATTGCTCATGCTGCTGGCAATAGGCTTTTTCAGCCTAAATGCATCAGCCTCCAGCCACCGGGAAGCGCCGCTCATCGCTGACGACCCGCTCGCTGACAACGTGGACGTGTACGCTTTCCGAAGTCCGGAGCGCCCACAAAACATTGTTCTCATTGCCACTTACAACCCCATGCAATTGGCGCAAGGTGGACCAAACTACTACCAGTTTGGGGAGAACATCCGCTACGAAATTCACATTGACAACGACGCCACAAATCCTGGCGATGAAATTACGTACCGTTTCACTTTCAAAATCAAGAACCAAGACCCAACGACGTTTTTCAACATCCGCTTGGGCAAGCAGAACCTGTACACAACTTATACTTTGGAGAAAAGCATCAATGGTGGCAACTCTTGGGTCAAAATTTTGGACAATGTAGCAGTTCCACCACCAAACATTGGCGCTCGCAGCATCAACTCACCAGTTGGTTTGAACACAACCTACGATGCGCTGACGAAGAAAGCCATTCGCTATGCTTACACTGGTGAGCGGGTTTTCGCAGGGCCAGTTGATGACCCATTTTTCGTTGACCTTGGCGGTATTTTTGACCTTGGCGATGCACCACGGGCAGACGGCAACCCAAAAGATGGTCTTGCTTGCATGAACACCAGCGCCATTGCAATCGAAGTGCCAATCGCTTTCCTTCGCAAAGCTGGCGCTCCTATCAACCCAACCAGCATCTTGGACGACCGCTTTATCATCGGTGTTTGGGCTAGCGCAAGCCGCCCACAGATCCGTACCCTCGCACCTGGCACTGTCACTGAATCGGGCAACTGGGTACAGGTAAGCCGTTTGGGTATGCCTTTGACCAACGAAGCGGTTATTCCAATTGGTTACAAAGACTACTGGAACAGCCTCACTCCTTACCAAGAACTGGCCGATACCCAATTGGACGGTTTCTTTTACAATCCTGAATTGGCATTGTACATGGACGACGACCTTTTCGGTGGTGCAGTCCCCGGCTTTGCGCAGCTGCGCATCCAGCGTAACTCACTTGGTGCGTTCGACTTCGGAAACGGACAAGACGGTCTTTACGGCTTGAAAGGCACTGCTGCTGTTGCTGGCACTGCTTTGGATGATGCCATCTTCGGTACACTGCTACTGCCTGGCCCAGGAATGCCTAGGTCGGTTGACCTTTGGCCTATCTTCCATACAGGTGTGCCAAACTTCCCGCCTTACCAATTGGCAACGGGCAAGAACGGCAACCCATTGGCCGCAGGCAAGCCTTTCATCAACAACTTCCTGCCAAACGGTGGCGACATGCTCCGATTGAACATGGCAGTAACGCCTACTCCACGTAACCACCCACTGTTCAGCTCCTTGGGCATCGTTCAAGCTGCGGTACTTGGCTTGACTAATCCAACTTATGCTAGCAACGCAAACATGCAGTGGATTCCAAACATGGATGGCTTCCCGAACGGTCGCCGCTTGGAGGATGACGTAACCCGCATTGAATTGCAGGCTGTATCAGGTGTTGCGCTCGCAGCCATCGGACTTTGGTACGATGATTATGTACCTGGTGGTAGCCCAGTAACTGCTGATTTGGTGAGCGTACTTTCTTACACCACTGGTGTGGAAGCCAACGATGCCAACTTCGGCAAGAGGTTCCCATTCCTTGCCAAGCCTTGGGCTGGCGACAGCGATTGCAGCGGTACAGTTGCAGGGCCAGCACAACCAATCGTAATGCATGGCACTGGTATCGGTATCGGTACACCAGATATTGCTGGTTCACAGGTGATGATGGCCAACTTCCCGAACCCATTTACTTCACAAACAACCGTGGAGTACGAGGTAGCGGAAGCTGGAAACATCAGCATTCAAGTGTATGATATGAGCGGAAAATTGGTGAGCACATTAGTTGACCAAATCCAAGACAAAGGCCGCTATTCTGCTCAGTTTGATGCTTCAAAACTTTCTTCCGGCATCTATTTTGCGAAAGCAAAAGATGCAAAAGGACAAGTGCTCGAAGTATTGAAAATGGTGAAGAACTAATTAATGATAGTAATTAGTGATTGGTGATTAGTGATTGGGAAGGCCCAGCTAATTGCCAGTCACTAATCACTATTCACCAATCACTAATTACTAATTAAACGCCCGTTTATGAAAAATACAACCATCTTCGTTGGCCTGATGGCCCTTGCCACGCTTGGCTTTTATGCTTGCGAAAAAGGCAATTCCCAAACCAATAATGATAACCCAAGCATGAGCATGCTGGAGTCTATCCCAAAACTGCTCGACCGGAACGAGAAAATCCAATATGGCAAAGAATGGGAGAACGTTCAAAACACCTACGGCAAGCAGCGCAAAGCGCTTATGGACGACCCAAAAGCAAAAGAACCTTGGCTCAACCTTGCCGACATCTTCGTAAACGAAGCTCGCATAACAGGTGAGCACCCGCATTATTATCCCGCCGCTTTGCAGTGTTTGGATGTATTGCTGGCGCAAAATTTTGATGAAAATAACCCAAAAGAAAAGGATTTGAAATTCCGGGCACTCAGCGCAAAAGCGGGTGTGGAACTTAGCCTGCACGAATTCGCCAAAGCGCTGGCCACAGGCGAGGAAGCAGTTAAGATAAACCCTTTAAATTCTGGCATTTACGGTGTTTTGACCGATGCCAATGTCGAATTGGGCAATTATGAAAAAGGCGTGGAAATGGCCGACAAAATGGTTTCCATCAAGCCTGATTTGCGGAGCTATAGCCGGGTTTCATATCTTCGTGAAATCTACGGCGACGTGCCAGGTGCCATCGAAGCACTTACCATGGCCGCACAGGCTGGCATGCCCGGTGCGGACAATACTTCTTGGGCAAGTGTGACACTGGGCAATCTTTATTTACATTATGGAAAAACAAAGGAAGCGGAAGAAGTGTATAACGCTACCCTCGAAACTCGCCCTGAATATCCATTTGCATTAGCAGGATTGGGGCAGATAGAAACCATGCGGAAGAACTATACAAAAGCAGAAGAACTGCTAAATCAAGCTGCAGCCATTATTCCTGAAGTTGGTTTTTATGAAAAACTGGCTATGGTTTATAAGGAAAGCGGACGTATGGATGAATATACAAAAACCATAAAAGAAGTTATTGCCATGATGGAAGACGACCAAGCCCATGGCCATAATATGGACTTGGAGTTTGCGCACGTATATTCCGATTTAATGGACAACCAACAAAAAGCGTTGGAATATGCCATGAAGGAATATACCGCTCGGCCTGATAATATTGACGTAAACGGTTCATTGGCCAGCATATACGCCAAAATGGGCGATATCGAGAAATCCAAAATGCACCGTGAAAAGGCATTGCGCACTGGCTCCAAAAAGCCAGAGCTGTTGGCCTTGAGCAAATAAATAAGTGATTAAACGGGTGTTAACGGGAGGTAGCAGTTTAATCGCTGCTCCTCCTGATTTTTATTGACACGTATAAACTATATACTGTTCCAAACGCTATTCTTATAGAAAATATGATAACAAAAAAGGCGGCCCATCTAGGCCGCCTTTTTTGTCATTTAAACAAGTTATCGTAGGATTCGCCATCGCCTCCCCTACCCTGCGCTTCTGGCCGGGCTTTGGGCCGATTCAAATCCAGCGAATCGCTGGAAGTTGTTTTGGGGCCGAGCAGCATCAGGGTGCTTTTCTCTTCCCACTCCTCCAGCATCTTCAGGCCCTCTTCTTGGAAGACGCCCTGTTGCAGGTCAATCGAGTCCATGAAGTTCGAGGACATTTCCATGAAGCGCTCCATTTCGCCCACTTTGCTCGCCACATCGTCCGCAATGTTCTCGATGGCAGCATCGAACATCGCACGCTTATCCGGGTCTCCAGAGATGACGCTCATCGCCGATTTCATGGCTGAGTGCGACGCCCGGATGGCCTTGCGCTCCTGCTCTTTCAGTTTCACCTGGTCCTTGGTGTCTTCCAGCAGTATCTCGGAGTTCTTGTACATCTTATCGAGGATGCGGTACAGGATTTCCATCTTGCCGTGCAGGGCGGCGTATTTCTCGTTCGTCTCCTGTAGGCGGGCAGCCTTTCGGGTAGCGAGCACCACTTGGCTCTCGTTGTTTTGCTGCTTCGCAACGCTGGCCAGCTTCAGGCTGTTGGAGATTTCCTTATTGTTCTCGTCCATCAAGGTGCTCATCTTGCGGATTTGCCCTTTCAGGTTGCCGATTTGTTGGCTCATCTTGCCTAGGTTGTCCTGCAAGTCTTCGACGTAGCTTTTAAGGATACCCACCGGGTCAATTTGCACGAACATACCAGTCACTGAACGCATCACACTCTTGTACATGTACCAGATGAGGTTGCGCATCTTCGGGTCCAGCACGATGTAGATGAGGGCTGCGAGTGCCATCAGCATGAGTACCAAATAGATGGTATTGGCTGCCAAAGCAAGGATTGCGGTCATGTTTACCGCCAGAAAGTAGCCAAGTCCGCCCAAGACGGCCAGCAGGAAAATCGTTCCAGTCACGCCTTCTGGCCTTTTCCAAAAGGACTTTTTCTCGTAGGTCGGTGGTGCGATATCAGACATAAATTATTGTTGAATTGTTAGATTGTTAAATTGTTGGACAAAGTAAACCCGAAACTGGTGATTTTTGGTAAAAATAAACTGTGTATGTCCTCAATTTTCGGACGAATTGAAGTTTGCCGCCCACAAAACGAGTTTAGAAAGCCGTTTTTTTTACAAATCCAATCGCATGAGCAAGTCGAATTGAAGGTCGTTCCCGAGCCAAAAATCGTGCTTGCCATAAACTACGAAACCATGCTTTTGGTAAAAACGGATGGCCCGCTCATTTTTTTCCCAAACGCCCAACCAGACAAATTCATGGTTGTTCGCTTGCGCAACGTCCAAGGCTGCTTTCAACAAAAACTCCCCAACGCCTTGCCCAAAAAAGGATTTAAATGTATAAATCCGCTCAATTTCCAAGCAGTTTTCGCCCTGTGGGTCGGACTGTGCGGCAGGGAACTTGACCTTTAAATAACCCACGACCTCCTCCCCATTTTTTGCGAAGAAAAAAGCCGAAGCCGGGTCATTCAATTCACCCAGCAGCTTTTCTGGGTCAAATGCCTTGGAAACATACAGTTCAAAATCGGCTGGGTTGTTCAAAGCTTCAAAGGCTTCGTTGAATGACCGCAGCCCGATTTCACGCAGCAAATCCAAGCTTTCCACCTCACATTTGACAATTGTAAAAGCCATTTTCTCCAACAATATATGATTCAAAAAAACCACCTGCTCAAATCTCTGACTCTCTCACTCTCTCACCCTCTATTTCCCGTAAATCTCCCTCCTACTCGCCTTCAACGTGTTCATTATCAACGACATAACCGTCATTGGCCCAACGCCGCCAGGCACTGGGGTGATGAAACTGCATTTGGGCGCCACCTCGTCGTAAGCTACATCGCCGACGAGCCGTGAACCTTTCGGATGAGTCGAGTCGTCAATGCGATTGATGCCCACGTCAATGACCACAGCGCCGTCCTTCACCATGTCGGCGGTCACAAACTCCGGCTTGCCGATGGCCGCCACGATGATGTCAGCGCCCCGCACGATGTCGGCCATGTTCTTGGTGCGGCTGTGAACGAGGGTCACGGTGCAGTCACCGACTTTGCCCTTGCGGGAAAGCAGAATCGCCATCGGCGTCCCGACGATATTGCTGCGACCAATGACCACGGCGTTTTTACCAGCCGTCTCCACGCCATAGCGCTCCAGCATGGTCATGATGCCAAACGGCGTGGCGGGCAAGTAGCTCGGCAGGCCCAGCGCCATCCGCCCGAAATTGACGGGGTGAAAGCCGTCCACGTCCTTTTTTGGGTCAATGGCCAAGGTGATATGGTCTTCGTTGATGTGTTTTGGAAGCGGAAGCTGAACGATGAAGCCGTCCACATCGGGGTCGTTGTTCAGGCTGGCCACCACTTCCAAGAGTTCAGCCTCGGTGGTTTCGGCGGGTTTGCGGACCAGCGTGGACTTGAAACCCACATCTTCGCAAGACTTGACTTTGTTCCGAACATAAACTTGGCTGGCAGGGTCATCGCCAACTAGCACGGCAGCGAGGTGTGGGGTTTTTCCGCCTTTAGCCTTGATTTTGTTGACTTCTTCTGCGACTTCCGATTTAATGATTTCGGACAATTTTTTACCGTCAATAATGGTCATAGTTTGATTTTGATTTTGGTAGGAATCTGGAAAGGGTTGATAATTGAAAGTTGGGCGGCGACTTGAAGTCGCCGCCCAACTTAACAGCCGCTAATTTAGCAAAAGCAGTAAAGTCGGACGAGAAAAATGCTCAGGCAGCGTTGATTTTAGGGAATTCTGTGGTGGAAAAGCGCAGGTTGTTTTGGCTCAAAAGCCGCAGGCATTGAGCCATCGAGAAATAAAGGTAGCCTTCATTTTTTCCAGCGATGCCGAGGCGGTTGTTCGTTTTTTGAATAAAATCAGCGTAGAAAGTCCAAGCCGGTTGGGTAGGCTCGAAATTGGCCTGGAGCGATGTGAGCTTGCCTGCATCCAAGGCCAAATCCAATTCCAAATTCGTACTGGTATTGGCGTGAATCCAATCCACGTAGGCTTGTTCGCCAAAATTACGGTAGTTTTTCAGCAGCTCCCAGATAGCGGAAAAATAGGACAGCAAATCTTTGCGCTGGATGCTAAAATTGCTTTGAAAAGCATTTCGGAAGGAATTCACCTCAAAACCAGTTTCCTTCGACCTTGCCCCCTCTCGCCAATTTTCATAGGCCCAAGCAGCGAAGTTGGAGGCGGCTTTCAGGTTCATGCCAAAGGCGTAAAACATGCCCAAATGCAGCTTGATGGCGGTACTCATTTTCTCCGCTTCCGTCCAATTGCCGCCTCGGTCCTTCAAGGTATTCAGCACCATATTGGAGGAGGCTTGGTACTGCTGTTCCAAAATATTGGAGGCAACGCAACCAAGTTGAGGCAAGAAATTAGACTGAACTCCCTCAAATTGAACGGAATTATTAGGATGCCATTTGAGCTTTTCTGGGAAGGAAGCCGGGTATTTTGGTGCTTCCAAGAAGGAGGGTTTTGCCTCAAAATACTGTTGAAAATGCTCCACGAGGTTGGGCTTCAACATGTTTTCCAGTAAAAATTCCGTGGATTTGAAGCAAAGCCTCAGGTGTGGGCCTCGTTCCGTGCTCCTTTCGAAGAAGAATGCCTCGGCAACGCCGGTTTGCAGGACAACATCCGTGTAGGGTTTGACTGCCTTTGAAAGCAAAGCTTCCCAGTGTTCGTTGTAATGCAGGCAAGTAATCAACCATTTGGTTGCGCTAATAGCCATTCGATAGTTTTGTTCTTTTTTTAATGTAACTCGTAATCGGTTGGGAACAAATACTCGGCCAAACTGCTCTTGTATCGAAAATAATTCTAATAATTTTTCTACCGCCAATGCGCTATGCCTAAAAACAAAGCGCAAGCCTTCCGTTTTACGGGAGAACTTGCGCTTTGATTCAATGATGGATTTATTTTTTTAGGATATTAACGTCAGCTACCTCACCTCAAACACCTTCCCTTCCTTCCCCACCCCCGTTATCTTCAACGATTTCCACCCCTTCGGTAAAACCGTTTTTCGCTGCACAATGCCTTGGTCGGTAATCTCCAGCCCACCAAAACCAGCCAGTACCGCCTGCAACATGCCGCCAGCGCCCGTCGCAAAATACGGATTCGTACCACCCGCCGTCTCCGAAATCACGCCAAACGGCGGCACCTCGTTCGGTTTATAACATTTTGAAAACAAGGAAGCTGCTTTTTCCGGCTCGCCAAGCCGCTGGTAAAGCACCACCAAAATCGCCGTGCCCATCGCTGGGCCTTCCGGGGAAAGGCGTGGCAGGTAGTAGTCGAGGTCCTTGCGAATATCTTCTGGTTTGCTGACGATGTTCAGCGGATATGCCAGCAGGTTCACATCGGATTGCTTGATTTCAATGCCATCGTAAGTGGCGTTTTCCTTCGTCGTTCCATCGGGGAATTTCAGGATAGGGATATTGTCGGCCACATGCTCCCAATCGGGGTCGGGTGTTTCACCCAATTCACGGGCAGCTTGTGCGGCGTACCGCAAAGCGGTGATGGCCATGCCGTTCGTGAAGGCGTTATTGTCGATGTTCTCCTGCCACTCGTTCGCCCCGATGACGTTGTTGATGTCGTAATGGCCCGGCCCGTTGCGCTCTACCCTACTCGCCCAGAAAGTGGCCACTTCTTTCAAAATCGGGTAGCCACGGGTACGTAGCCACTCCTTGTCGTGGGTGACTTGGTAGTACTTCCAGCAGGCCCAACCCACACAGCCCGTGATATGCTGCTGGAACGGCCCCGTGAGTGCCCAAACAGGCGTGTCCTCCGAGCCATCGGCGCTGCTTTCCCATGGGAACATGGCGCCAGCGTAGCCATGCGAAAAGGCGTTTTTCTTCGCCATGTCCAGTCGTTCATAACGGTATTCCAGAAACGATTTGGCGATTTCCGGGTGCATCATCAGCATGGGCGGGTACATCCAGAGTTCGGTGTCCCAAAAGACGTGGCCATTGTAGCCCAGCCCGCTCAACCCCATTGGCGAAAGGCTAAAAGCCGTGCCTTCCCTTGCGAAGGAATACAGGTGATACAAGGCAAAGCGAATGTCACGGGTCACGTTCATAGCTTGCCCCGAGAACTCGGGGTCACCTTCCACCACGATGTCGCTTTGCCAGAGCTTTTCCCATTCTGCCTCGTGGTGTTTGAGCAATCGCTCCCGACCTTCCAGCGCTGCGAAGATGGTGAGGCGCTCGGCCTCGTTTTGTGGGTCGTTGTACTGGCTACTGGCGACAGTGCTGGCTACCACGGCGAAGCGGTAGCTCTCGCCCGCTTTCATTTTTTTGTAAAACTTGGCGAGGTGCATATTATAGTCCCAATCCTCGTGAATGAGGTCGGGTTCAGCGCCATGTTTTTCCTCAAAAACAAAGGCGCTGCTGGCCGCCAAGGTCAGCTTGCCGGAAGGGCTTTTGGCGACGGAAGTCATCAATGGAATCAATACGTGCGGGCGGTCAATTTCTGCGTAAAAATTGCGTACATCCATCAAGTGGTCCGGCGCTTCGATGACAGCGGCGGGGGTGACGGTCACGTCCTTTTTTGCCGTTATTTCGACGATGGTCAAAGCCGTGTAGGGCAAATTGCGCAGCGACATGATGGTGTGTTTCACACTCAGTTTGTCGCCTACGGCAAAACTCGTGGTGAACTCCGCCTTCTTCATGTCGAGGCTTTGGGTGAAATTGGCTATGTCCTTCCGCCCGATGCGCCGCCCGTCCACGTCGAGGTTCATGTTCACGTGGTTGAAAGTCTTGAGGATATTGCTGACCCGGCCCCGTTGGTAATAGTCGTAAACGCCGTTCAGCACTACATCCTTCACCCGCATGGGTTCTGGGGAAGATACGATGCCGACCATGCCGTTTGCGACGGTTACGCCAAAGTAGTTGGCGGGGTTGATGTCGGTGGCGGTGACGTGCCAAGCGTCCTGCGCCAGGGAGGAGGAATGAGGGAGGAGGAATGATGCGAGGATGACTAGCTTGGGAAATAACCTTGAATTTTTCATCGCCGTTTGTTTTTTGGCAATGATAAGCAATCATCTTTTTATTTCGGCATACTTTAGCTAACAAATAAGGGCATCCCAATGAGAACGCCCTTATTTGAGAACTAAAGATTAGTTTAATGCCTCACCATCAATTTCGTCCTAAAACTACCTGTTTCCCCCTGAAAATCCAAGAAGTAAAAGCCTTCGAGCAAGGCATCAATACGAACGGCATTGTCACCTGCATCGATGGTCTGCTGCAACTGCACCCTGCCCTGCAGGTCAACCAACCGCAGTTCCCCGTTTGATGGAAAGTTTTTCACAAAAAACACATCGCTGGCTGGGTTTGGATACACCTCGAAAGGCAATCCTTGCTCCTGTACGGCACTGACTTGGGAGCAAGGCAATAGCGTTCCTTGAACACCAGCAAAAAGTTGAACGGTATTGAACAAAGCAGGGGTCACGCAACTCACATGGTCGAAATTCCCAAGGTTAACTGCATCAATATTCTGCGTCCCGCTCGCCATAAAACCAGCCTCCGCAACGAGGCTATTCTGGTAAGGAACCTGGTCGTCGGCCACACAATAGTACAGCCGGGTCGGAGCGACAGGTGTCCAGTTGTAGGTATCGTTCAGCGCCAGTGCTACGTTGACGGGGTGGCTTGGGTTAGCTTCGATGGCTGCTTTGAAGTCATCATTGAAAATCCGGCTGGCAATGGGCGCTCCTTCTGCTGCGGTCAGCGCTCCAACAAGGTAATCATTCAAGTCTGTCAGACTGATTTGATTATTGAAAAATTGGTTGCACTTATCTACATATGCAGGTTTAACGGCCTCTGCCATATCACTGTACAAATCTCCATAAACGTATTGGTAACTGAACATGGTGTTGATGAGGTAGGCCGGGCGGCCATAAGGCTGGTCGGAAAACAACAAATCCCGCATCACCTGGCTGATGCTGTATGGCCCGGAAAGGTGGGCAGCCGCAGCCACTTCGAACTCGCTTCCCTGGTCCACGAGGCGGTGCAGCGCTGCCGAAGCATGGCCTCCCTGCGAATAACCCGTGAGAAACAAGCGGTTCTCGTAACAAATATTGTGGACCAAGGCGTAGTCTTTGATGGCTCGGAGCGCATCCTCGCCCGCACTGGCCTCTGTGTCCGCATGGACGTAGGGGTGAAAGCCCGGCGAGTCGCCAAGGCCGAGATAATCGGGCGTCACCGTCAGGTAGCCAAGCCCGGCAAATATGATGGTCAGTGCGGATTCCCCGTTCAGTGCCGATGGCACATCAGTCTTGCTGGAAGATGTACCATGCTGGTAGCAAAGCAATGGGTAGGTTTTGGTGGTGTCGTCTGGCACTGCCATCAGCGCCGAAGCAATGGACATATTGCCTTGCACATCAGGCGTTTCGTAAGTGATTTTATAGTAATTCGCACCATTTTTTATAGGAAAAATTAAAGCCTGAGCAGTCAATTCCTGCTTTGTTTTATGGCCAAGGTATTGGCTCGTCAGCAGGGTCTGCCCAAGGGCGATAATGGTTGCGAAGCAAAGAACAAGGCTGGTGGTAAGGATTCTTTTCACGAAAATGGATTTTGATTTGGTAAAAATAATGGCTGCAAGTTCGCATAAATTGGAAGTTTGGCACCAGAAAAAAACTGTTTTTGTAAACTGACTGCCGGAAACGCCATCCTTACCTGTTTATTTTGCTTACAATTCGTGGCAAATTTTCTGGCCTTGCTCACTTAGAGCTTGTATTGGGATTTGGTCATTTGGCTCAAACAAGCGCTTAACCGCTAAAACACCGTGCAGATTATCTGTACATTAAAAAAATGTTAGATTCCTGACAAAATATATAAAATCATTTGGATGGAAATATTCTTTGCAATATATTTGCCCACATCCAGTACTGGTAATAGTCTTTAATTATTATTATTATTATTATTATTAAGAGAATGCAGATAGTAGATAAACGCTGATCACTTTTTTCGACCGCTCTGAGTTCTCTTTTCAAAAATTATTACGATGAAAACACAAACACTACGCGTTAAAAACGCGTTATCACTCATTTCTACTGCTTTATATAAGCACTACTTGTTCCTACCGTCCTTACTACTTTTGTTTCTTCAGGTTCTTACGCTCAATCCACTTGTTGCTCAGGAGACATTGCCTACAAATTGTACTTGCTTGAATTTTGTTTACGCTTGCTCAGGAGAACCAGCATTAGCCTTAAATGGTGCGCTTGTCAAGGTATATTGTGGCGAGTATGTTGACAATTATTACATTTCTCTTCAAGGAGGAGGAACAACGACACAAACAGCCGTACTCTGCTCCGGCCAAGATAGTTGGCCATCTTGCAGGGAAGGTAATGGAATCTGCCTTGCGGAGAAAAACTGGGAGATTTGTTCCATTGTGGGCTGCACGGTCTATGTGGAGCAGACCCTTGATGTTGAGCCTACGCTCAATGGTACTCGGATTGGCTATGCTGCGAATTCCGTGCCTTGTCAGAGCGGTGGCATCAACACCTGTTATGGCAAGATTTATACAGGTTGCCTGAACACATTGGAAGGTGCAAAAGAATTTCTTGGTTGCCCTGGCGATGATTTTATCTTGCATTTTGATGACCTGATAATTCCTAGTACGAGTGGTATGTGCCTTTTTGTAAAAATCAAGAATGCTGCAGGAACGACAGTCATTAGTTCCTTTAGTTACCCATTCAATAAGGTATCAGGTGGCAGTGTTGACATTACTGCACAAATCAGTGCGCTTGACACGGATGAGACCTACATTATTGACATGGAACTAAACTGCTGTTCTAGTCTGTCTTCCACTTGTTTTATGACCAACAATCATTACTATGCTTACTTCTCTTTGAGGGGCAAGTTTGATTATGAACTTACAGCGATAGGTACCACCTCCACCGTGTATGTGCCTACAAGCACGCCGTATGGGCCTATAATACCAACTGCATTGGGCACATTTGCAAATGTGATAGCGTTCTACGGCCAGAACGTCGAAAACCTTGCTAGTGTGGATGAGATTGATTGGGCCTTGTGGGAAATTGATTGTAGTGGAGGTAGTACTGAGACTGAACTTGGTTCAGGAACAATTGAACCTGAGCCAATGGAAACCGAAATAGAAGATGCGTTTACGACGGGAATTATTGGTTGGGCTTATACAGGGACTACTTGCAAATGTTACCGTCTCGACCTTACTTTTAATAATGGCTGTGATGAAGACCCCGTCACAGAAAGTTATTATTTTAGAAGTGGAGGTGATTGTTTTGCAGGCCCTTCCGACCCTCCAACTGACAAGATATTAGGAGGTACTACTGGCAAAGGAATGTTTAAGATAGGTGTCAGTACCAATCCAGTGAATGATGATATTCTGAAGCTGGATTATTCTGGTCAGTGGCCCGAAAGTGCTACCAGTGCACCCATGCTATCTATACAGGATGCATCAGGCCAGACCCTAAGTTCACAACAGCTATCTTTTGACGGGCGTCATGCACAAGTCGCTTTAAATGCTACCCCTGGCATTTATTTCTACACAGTTCGTGTCGGTGACCAATCGTTTTCTGGTAAGTTTGTGAAGATTTAATTTTTAACTTTAGTCCTGCCCCCTATGGAATTAACCATAGGGGGCTTATTAAATATTGGTTATGACTTGCCGTGTTTTTATATTATTTCCCTATTGTTTTTTTATATTCTCCGTCTTAACGACGACGGCCCAGCCCAATATGATACCCAACCCCGACTTTGAAGAATACTATGGCTGTGACTATGACCTTTACCAACAAGACCTGATTACGGTGATATCGAATTGGCAACGAAGGGGGAAACGGGCGGCACGCTATTTCAACATGGACTGCGTGAACGACCCTATTTCTGACTACTATCAAGTAACAGATATAGTTGGCCCGCAAAGTGGAAATGGCTATTTGGTACAAAACGACTTTTTCTCCGCTGGATTCCCAGCAGGTGAAATAATGGAGTACAGCCAAGTGCAACTGTTGGCCCCAATTGAAAAAAACAAAAACTATTTCCTGAGGTATTACACGACACCAGCCTTCCTTGGGTTGCCTCAGATATCCCATCTTGGCGTCCTCTTCTCGGATGCCTTAGTAATGGAGCCTATCACAATAACCCTTCCAAGCCCCATCATCCTACTAGACCCTCAGCTTGAGGTAGATACCTTGATGACGGGTGCGCCGGGTGACTGGAACAAGGTGACTCACTGCTTTACGGCAGACAGCAATTACAATGTGATGACGATAGGCATTTTCGCAGATCCTAATGAAATCATGTCAAGTGTTCCTATCTTATCTGCGACTAAAGCCTTCACCGCCTACGACAACTTCTACCTCGCTGAGATAGACCCAGAGCTAAAGCTGGACGCCATCGCAGGCGGGGACACTATCTGCGCCGGGGACTGCGTGACGCTCTCCACGAACCACTCGCTGATAGACGGCACCTGGCAGTGGCTGCTGCCCGGTTCCGACCTCGGCACCAGCACCGACTCCGTGGTGACGGCCTGCTACGCCACGCCCGGCACCTACGATGTGGACGTGCTGGTGACGCACTGCATCGGGCAGTACCAGAACCATTTCCCGAAGGCCATCACCGTCGTGGCACCTGTCAGCTACCAGCCGTTGTGGACGGATACACTGGTCTGCCCCGGCACGGCAGTCAGCATTGACCTCAGTGCCACAGGCTATGACGTTACATGGCAGGACAACGGCAGCAAGGCCCCCGCCCGGCAGTTCACGCAGCCGGGCAGCTATGCCTACACCCTCTCGAACGGCTTCTGCGAGGAAACCTACGAACTGACGGTGGCCCACACGCACCCGCTGCTGCTGGAGGCGGTGGCCGGAACGGCCTGCCCCGGCAGCAGCTTCACTTTCAACGGCCAGGTCTATGACGTGCCCGGCAGCTATGCCGACACCCTGCTGGACGAATCCGGCTGCGACTCGGTGGCCTACCAGATAAGCTTTACCTACCACGTCCCTGTGCCGCTGGCCATCGAGGGCGACCTTGACCTTTGCGAAGGGAACAATATAATACTGGAGGCCGCCACGGAAGGCCACACAGGCCTGCTCTGGAGCACTGGGGAGGCCAGCCCAAGCATCACCGTGACGGCGGGCGGCAGCTATTCCGTCTCGGCCCTCGACCCGAACGGCTGCCCGGTGTCGGACACGGTGGCGGTGACGCAATGGCCCGTGCCGACGGTGACGGCGGGCAGCCTGCTCGATACGCTGTTCAAGAAGGGCATGGCGCTGCCGGTGCACTATTCCGGTGATATAGAAACCTATGGCTGGAACCCGACTGCCCCGCTGGACTGCGGGGACTGCCCCTACCCTTTGCTGGTGCTGCCGCAAGCGGGGAACTATACCGTCACGGTGACCGGAACGGGCGGCTGCACGGCATCGGCGGTGGTGTCGGTAAGCTTCGAGGACACGAAGGTCTATGTGCCGAACGTGGTGGCGAACCGCCCGACCGTGGACGGCAACGGGGTGCTCTATGCCCAGTCCAACAACGACTTCACCTACAGCCTTCGGGTCTTCGACCGCTGGGGCGGTCTACGCTACTCGGCGGACGGGCTGCAGGCCAATGACCTGAGCGGCGGCTGGGAGCCGGGCGGCAGGTATCAGGTGGGCGTCTATACCTGGATGATTCTCTTCGAGGAGAACGGCCGCAAGCGCGTGCTGGCAGGGGACGTGACGGTGCTGTGAGGCAGCGGTTATGTCAATTATGACGGTCTATGTCCATCATGGATTCACCACTGCATTTCCAACAAGATGAATTGCAAGAAAATCTGTCCACAATTGAAAATAATGATAGCTGCCCGGCAGGGCTTGAAATAGGAAGGGTTATTTTCGCATGCTTCCACCCTTTTGCCC
Organism: Saprospiraceae bacterium; assembly: GCA_041752395.1. Classification (GTDB taxonomy): domain Bacteria; phylum Bacteroidota; class Bacteroidia; order Chitinophagales; family Saprospiraceae; genus UBA6168. The sequence continues at coordinate 107,046 of JBGSWN010000267.1, forward strand.
CGTTTGGGCAATGTTCTTTGTTGATTCATCAATGCATTGGACCATGCAAACCGATGTCTGCCTAAAACCTCACCCCCTACTCGCAATTAAGTTCTATGCTGCGTGGCTCCAAGTTTGAGGCATGGTTGCGAAGCAAAGAACAAGGCTGGTAGTAAGGATTCTTTTCACGAAAGTAGTATTTTTATTGTGTAAAAAACAGTGCCGCAAGTTCGCAAAAATCACTTGTTTGCCCCAAACAAAAATACCGGACGCCCGACAAACGGGCAATCCGGTACACCTTTTTAATCTAAAATAGCCAAAAGTTCTATTTCACCACGGGGCAGTTGACCAGTGCCACGCCCATGCCCAAAATATTGGCGGCCTGTGCAGTGGCGAGGTTGCTCACACTGCCGAAATCTGCATTGTCATACACGTTTACCGTCCAAAGCGGTGAATAGCCAACATCGCCCGGCAAAGTGGCCAGTACGTTGTGGGTCTGGCTGCCGCCGCTCTCTGCCATGAAACCAGAACCTGGGCCACCGTTCGGCTGGTCAGGGTTCACGTTGAAGGTCACATAAATGGGCGAAATCGGGACGGAAGTACCACTCAAAGCCTTTTCTTCAAAGGTAAAATAATGCACTACTTTGCCCTTGTACCAGCCCCGGTGCAGTGAATTGTCGGCACCGCCAAAACGTTTGCTGGCGGTAGAGCCTTTTGGCACTACGGGGCAGTTTACGATGGTGGTTGTGGGCTTCACTTTGTAGCCTTTGTCCAGAATGTCTTGGTAAGAAGTGATGGAGTTGGCTACGAATTTCTCGGGCACCTCCACGGAATTGACAATCCAGAAGTCGTTGTAGCCAGCCTCTCCCGGAATTTTGTCAATGATGAACAATTGCCCGTCCACGGCCTTGCCATCGTGCATCGGTACGAAGATTGGGATAGCCGCAGTCGGCATCACATCAAAATTGTAGTAATCCACCGAGCTGCCATTTGGGCCGTAACCCGTGGTAATGAAAGGTGCTTGGTCAAAATTGACGGCTGCATTGGCCGCTGGCAGTCCATTGGCAGCATCCCGAACCATCAGGTTGCCAGCCTCGGCGGAAAAGCGGTCAACTGCTTGCACTTCGGCAGTGTCGGGGTTCGTGCCAACTGGCGTCGAGTCGTCGTCTTTGCCGCAGGCGACCAGTAAAAATGAAAGCAAAGCGAGGGCTGAAACTGATTTGAAAATGTTATACATGATTAAACGTTTTTTGAAAAAGCACCGCCCCGTCGTATCCTAATTCCTCCGTTGCGGTGCAGCTTCTTTGAAATTTCTGGGGCAAAGTTGAAGGCTTCTGGGCGGCCAGTTCTCACAGAACCATTGCATGTTTATAACAATGGCCGGTGTGTAGTTTGGCATTTTTATTCTGCTCCGCAAATGATTGATTCTCAATTTTTTAGTCAAAAATCATCAGGTATTTTTAGGCAAAAACTGTCATATCGCTGACAGGATTGGGCGGTAGTTTTCCAATAAAATCAGTCAATTGTCACGGCCTGTAAAGGATTCTCCATGCTTCCGTGATAGTTCTGTGATAATTGAGCAGCATTATCTAGGTAATTTTGCCCCAATGCCCAAAGGCAGCAAAAACAATCACCTTATGTCCAAGAAAGTTTTAGTCATCGAAGACGACCCCAACATCGTTGACCTACTCGAAATCCACCTGAAAGACCTGGACTGTGAAGTGTTCAAGGCAAGCGATGGGGAACTGGGATTGCACACTGCCGAGCGGGGCCAGTTCGACCTCATCATCCTCGACCTGATGCTCCCGAAGATGGACGGGCTGGAAGTTTGCCGGAGGCTGAGGGGCAAGGAAATACAAGTGCCCATCCTCATGCTGACCGCCAAAACCGAGGAGATTGACAAAGTTTTGGGCCTCGAAATGGGCGCCGATGACTACCTCACAAAGCCGTTTGGGGTGCGGGAATTCATCGCTCGGGTGAAAGCCATTTTCCGAAGGATGGAAATTTTGAAGCCTGCTATGAAAAGCAACCCATCTGCTGCGGCGCTCAAATATGGCAGCTTGAACGTGGATATTGACATGCGCCGGGTGATGATTGATGATAAGCGGGTGGAGCTTTCCCCCAAGGAGTTCGACCTGCTGGGCCTGCTGGCTTCCAACCCCGGAAAGAGCTATGACCGGGCTAAAATCCTCGACTTGGTTTGGGGCTATGAGTTCGAGGGCTATGAGCATACTGTTAATTCCCATATCAACCGTTTGCGCAGCAAAATAGAACCGGATATCACGAACCCAACTTATATCCTGACGACCTGGGGCGTAGGTTATCGGTTTAACGAAGAACTTTAATCCATCAACAAATGACCGCATCAAATAAACTTTATTGGAAAATATCGGCCACCTTCCTGCTGGTGATGGTAGTGCTGGGGGTGGTGTATGTGCTGGTGAGTTCGTATATGTACCGCAACTACGTCATGGAATCCAGCCAGCGGCTGAACGCCAATATCGCCGACCACTTGGTTCAGGAAACCAAGCCACTGGTGAACGGCCGGCCCGACACCACCGCTACGCACGACATCATGCATTCGATGATGGTCATCAACCCCAGCGTGGAAGTTTACCTGCTGGACACGACGGGCAAAATCATTGATTATGTGGTGCCTTTTAATACGGTCAAACTGGACCGTGTCAGCCTCGGCCCCGTGCGGGAATTCATCAAGGCAAAGGGTAAACTGTACATATTGGGCGACTGCCCCGGCACTGGCAAACAAAATATCTTTTCGGCTGCGCCAATTTATGAGAGCGAAAAACTGACCGGGTATGCCTACATTATTTTGGCAGGTACGCAGCACCAAGAAATCAGCGCTACCCTGCTTGGCACTTATTTTTTAAAGTCCGGCACCTTCATTTTTTTGGCAACATTGGTCGGCTCGCTGCTGCTGGGCCTCTTGGCCATCTGGCTGATAACCAGGAACTTACAAAAAATCATCGAGGTGGTTCGCAGATTCAAGGAGGGCGACAGCAGGGCACGGGTTCCCAATGCACAGGGCAGCGACCTCTCCGTGTTGGCCACTACTTTCAATGAAATGGCGGATACCATTGAGACGAATATCGAGGAGCTGAAATCGGTGGAAAACCTGCGCCGGGAGCTAATCGCCAATGTGTCACACGACCTGCGCACACCGCTGGCCATCATGCAGGGCTACGTGGAAACGCTGCTCATCAAAGATGACCAACTGACGGCTGAAGAGCGCAAAAATTACCTTCAAATCACGCTTAATAGTTCGGAGAAATTGGCCAAGCTCATCTCCCAATTGTTCGAGTATTCCAAGTTGGAGGCGAAGCAGGTGCAAGCGAAAAAAGAGCCTTTTTTCATCACAGAACTAGCGCAGGATGTTTTTCAGAAATACCAAATCATTGCGAAGCAAAAAAACATAAAGCTGCAACTCGACCAGCCTCAGGATTTGCCGATGGTCTTCGCCGACCTCAGCCTCGTGGAGCGGGTCATCCAGAACCTGATGGACAATGCACTGAAATTCACGCCGACGGGCGGCCAAGTGAGCATCACGCTGCGGGCGATGGAAAAAAGCGTGGAGGTCCGAATTGCCGACAACGGCCCTGGCATCCCAGAGGGGGAGCAGTCGGCGATTTTTGAGCGCTACCGCAAGTCCTCGTCCGTGGCGCAACCTGCCGCCGGGGCAGGGCTTGGGCTGGCCATTGCGAAGAAAATACTGGAAATGCACGACGCCACCATTCGGGTACAGAGCAAGCTGAACGAGGGCACAGCGTTCATGTTCCAGTTGCCGGTGGTCGCAGCATAAATTACTGACAATCAATTATCTAATCAAAATTTTTAAAAAATGAAACGACACAAAATTCTCCTGTTCAGCACCATTGTATTTGCAGTTTTGGCCTCGCTCAATGCCTGCAAGAAAGATGACGACAAACCTGGTACAACCAAAAGCACGGACGAAACGCTGTATGATTTGGCGAAGTCCACCAATGGATTTACTTGGTACAAAAACTCCGATGCCCTGCTTGATAAAAGCACCGGGACAGGCCATTCCCAGCCACTGCTTCGGACCCGTTACAACGCCACGGCTACCACTGCCCTCGATACCGATGGCAAGATAAAGGCAGGCACCACTTTCCCCGATGAATCCTTGGTGGTAAAGGAACTGTACGACAATGCCACCACACAAGCCATTTATGCCGTCATGTACAAAAAACCTGGCCACCCCGACGCTGACGCCGAGGGCTGGGTATGGGCATACCTGAACGTGAATGGCTCAGTATTGACCAGCGCCGCCAGCAAAGGGAGCGGCTGCCGGGGCTGTCATGGCCAAGCCGAACATATTGACTATACCTTGATGAACAAGTTTTTTTAGTAAATCAAATTTAATGCTTAGGACGATATGGCTTTCAAAAAAGCCATATCGTTTTTTAATTGTTCAGTGCTTATGAAAATCATGAAATTCATTCCTTTATTCTTGCTTTTTTGCTTCATTTCCAACTTCGCAAAATCCCAAGGTTGCAGTGATGCCGGGGTTTGCAGCCTCAATGCCTTTAAACCAGCGGGTGAGGATGACCTTGTATTGAACAACCATTTTAAAATCGGTTTATCAAATGGTTTGGCGGATTATGATATTTCCATTTTTGGGGCATACCTGGAATATGGCCGCCGATTTAATGACAAATTGGGCATGGATGTCAAATTGGGCGGACTTGGCCAAAGCGGCAACGACGTGTCCGGTTTTGGGCTGTCGGATATTTATGTAAATGCCAATTACGCCCTAAACGAAAAGACAGGACTCGTGCTTGGTGCGAAAATCCCATTGAACAAAGCTGACCGCCAAAAAGACGGCCTACCGCTACCGATGGATTACCAATCGAGCCTCGGAACAGTCGACTTGGTACTGGGCGTCAGTCGTCAATTCAACAAACTGCTCGTGGTGGCTGCCTACCAGCAGCCGCTGACGCAAAACGACAACGCCTTTCTTTCGGAAGAGTACTCATTGGGGTCAAAACTGCAGGAAATCCAATCCACCAACCAGTTTCAGCGCAGCGGCGATGTGCTGCTACGGCTCTCTTACCCCATCCATTTCGGCGAAAAACTGCGCATCACGCCAAGTATCCTCCCCATTTACCACCTGGGCGAGGACAAGTTCACAAATGCCAATGGCATCGAACAAGCCATCGCTGGCTCCGATGGCTTCACGCTCAACGGCAATGTTTTCGTGGATTATGGCGTAGGCAAAAATGGAAACCTGCAACTGAGCCTCGCCTCTCCGTTCATCGTGCGGGAGGCCCGTCCCGATGGCTTGACGAGGGGGTATGTGGTGGGGTTTGAGTATGGGGTAAGGTTTTAAGGTACGGATGGCACACGGATTTAGAAGGACGTTGGGAATTTAGACTGATTTAATCCGCTATAAATCCGCAACGTCCGTATAAATCCGTGTGCTATCACGCCAAAATATGGGACGGACAAAAAGGCTATCCAACTAATTTTTCCCCTAAAACATGAATTTCCAAAACAACTACAAGAAGCAGATTGACCGGTCTTTCACAGCAATTCAAACTCACTGCGCTCACCCTTTGCCCAGCAATCAATACTGTGGAAAGTAGTATCCGCTATGTTCATCAAGGCGGTGTCCGTCAAAAAAGCCTGGTGGCTGGTAATGAGCACATTGGAAAAGGTCATCAGGCGGGCTATCACGTCGTCCTGCAAAATGTCACCTGAGCGATCCTCGAAAAAAAGGCCACTTTCTTCTTCGTAAACATCCAGACCAAGGTAACCAATATGGCCTGATTTCAGGCTGTCTATCACGGCCTTCGTTTCCACCAAACCACCTCGACTCGTATTGATGAGCATGACCCCTTTTTTCATGGTGCCGATGCGCTCCTGGTTGATGAGATAATGTGTGTGGTTATTGAGCGGAGCGTGCAGGGTGATGATGTCCGACAGTCGGCAAAGCTCATCCAAGTCAGAATAAACCATGCCGTATTGTTGGGTCATCGCTTCGTCAGGATTCGGGTCAAAACCCATCAGGCGGCACCCAAAACCGTGCATTATTTTGGCCACAATGCCCCCAATTTTACCCAACCCCACGACCCCGACCGTCTTTCCGTGCATGTCAAACCCCGTCAGCCCATCCAACGAAAAGTTCAGGTCACGCACCCGGCTATTGGCTCGTATCAACTTCCGGTTGAGCGCCAACATCAGCGCAACCGTATGCTCTGCTACTGCATACGGAGAGTAATCGGGTACGTTGGCCACCTTTAGGCCAAGTGACTTGGCCACTGGCAGGTCCACATGGTTGAAGCCCGCCGAGCGGCAGGCAATGTATTTGACACCATATTGCTTTAGCGCCTGCAATACTGGCGCCGAGCAGTCGTCGTTCACAAAAACGGAGACAACATCGGCGCCCTTGGCCAGCAATGCTGTCTCCAGGGAGAGGTAGGTAGGCACATGGGTGATGTTATGTTCACCAATATTGGCCAGTTCGATGGTTTTTCGCTCGAAACCATGGGAGGAAAAAAGTGTGACTTTCATATTTTTTTTGCGAAAATAAAGGAATGAGTTCACTGCTTCGCATCCTTAATTTAAATTTCTATACCCGTTAAGTGTGATTTTAATCATTCACTGACCTGACAGAAGTCTATCCCTTCAACAGTTGGTGCACCATATTTTTACCATGTATAGCTAATCAAGTCAAAAAATTAAAGCATGAAAAAATCACTGGTCTTCCCAAATATCATGGTCGCACTCGACCTGACGAATACGGATGAAAAACTCATTGCCTACGGCCGTTTTCTGGCTAAAATATCGGAGGCAAGGACGCTTCAGTTCGTCCACGTCATCCCGCATTTCATTTTGCCCGAACCCGTTAGTTCCTCTTTTGATGAAATAGTTCGGGGCGAAGAGCCTATCCAACATCGGGTACAGCGGCAGTTGGAGAAAGCCATCCAGGCGGTCGCTGGAGACAAAACCGGCTTAAAAGTAACCGCAGCAGTGCTGGAAGGTAACCCAATGGATTGCCTGCTGGATTATGCCAACTCGCACCAGCCCGAGCTTTTTATTGTAGGCAAGAAAGCCATCAGCGGCGACAGCGGCATCGTCGCCCGCCGCATCGCCCGCAAGACAAAATCCACGGTCTGCTTCGTGACCGACAAGGCAACTACCGACCTAAAACGGCTGCTGGTTCCTGTCGATTTTTCTGACACATCAGCGGTAGCTTTGCAAACCGCAATTTGGCTTCGCAACCTATTGGGCAACATCGAAATCACTGCACTTCACGTAATTGACGCACCGATGACAGCCTATAAAATAAATAGGAACCGTCCCGAAATCATCAATGGGCTTAAGGAATCGGCAGTTCTGGCCTTCGGCAAATTTTTGAAAAAGCACAAATTGAATGTGGAAGATTTCAAGCTGGATATCGTCGTCAATGACGAATTCGACGTGAGCAATTACGTTCGGAAAACTGCCTCTGAAACAAATGCCGACCTCATCATCATCGGTGCAAAGGGTCATACGCTTTTCGAAGACTTGGTTTTTGGTAGCACCACTGAAAAGCTGGTCAACTTGGAAGTAAATCTTCCTATCTTGGTGGTCAGGTAAAAATCAATTATGAACTGGCACCTAATCAGCAAAGAAGAGACATTGGAAATGACCGGCGGCCGCATTGGCGGTCTCTCCGACTCCGATGCGGAGGAACGGCTGGCAAAATACGGCCCCAACCAATTGGAGGAAAAAAAGCGGAAGCCAGCCTGGCTTATGTTCCTCGCCCAATTCAAGGACATGATGATTCTGATACTAATGGCGGCAGCCGTCGTTTCAGGCGTAGTTGGCGACTTGAAGGATACCATTGTCATCTTGATCATTGTGGTACTGAATGCGGTAGTGGGCTTCGTGCAGGAATACCGGGCCGAAAAAGCGATAGAAGCCCTAAAGAAAATGTCGGCGCCAATGGCCACCGTGCTTCGGAACGGCAGCCCAAAAAACGTTGGCGCAGCCAAGCTAGTCCCCGGCGACATCGTCCAGTTGGAAGCTGGCAACATGATTCCCGCCGACATCCGCCTGCTGGAGTCACATTCCCTGAGAATAGAAGAGGCGTCCCTCACCGGCGAGTCGCTGGCCGTCGAAAAGCAAGTGGAAGAACTGAGCGGGGAAGAATTGCCGCTAGGCGACCGAACCAACATGACCTACAAAGGCACGGTGGCCACCTACGGGCGGGGCAGCGGCGTGGTCGTGGCCACGGGCATGCAGACCGAGATAGGCCGAATCGCCAAAATGCTGCAAGAGGACGAATCACTGACGCCGCTGCAAAAACGGCTGGCTGATTTTGGTAAAAAACTGTCGCTCGCCGTGCTGGGCATCTGCGCGATACTGTACGGTGCCGGCCTGCTGCGCGGCGAGGATCCGCTCAACATGCTGCTGACCGCAATTTCGGTGGCAGTGGCGGCCATTCCAGAGGCGCTGCCCGCTGTCGTCACAATAGCGCTGGCGATGGGCGCCCGCCGCATGGTGCGCAAAAATGCGCTTGTGCGCAAACTCCCTGCGGTGGAAACGCTCGGTTCCGTCACATTTATCTGCACCGACAAAACAGGGACGCTCACGCAAAACCGCATGACCGTCACCGAAACCTGGACACCTGCCTCGCCTCCTGCCGACCTCACGCTCCCAGCGGAACAGGCACTGCTGCTCGGCATGGCGCTCAACCACGATGTGGCGAAAAACGAAGCGGGCGAACTGGCCGGTGAGCCCACGGAACTGGCGCTCGCCACTTTTGCCGAAGGACACCCTAGCCTATCCGGTTTTGACCTTCGGAAATACCCGCGTCAGGTGGAATTGCCCTTCGATGCTGACCGCAAGTTGATGACCACTGTCCACGATTACGACGGGCGTTTTTTGGTGGTGACCAAAGGCGCTTTAGAGTCCGTTTTGGAGGTTTGCGAAGATGCCGATGGTAACGACATGGTGGAAGTCGCTGCGCAAATGGGCAAAAAAGGACTGCGCACCTTGGCCTACGGGTGTCGGGTAATGGACCAATTGCCCAGCGAAATCAGCTTCTCCACCCTCGAAACGCAGCTACAGGTCTGTGGGTTGGTGGGCATGATGGATCCGCCACGAGAAGAGGCAGCCCAAGCCATTGCCGACTGCAAAGCTGCCGGAATCGTGCCGGTGATGATAACGGGCGACCACCCGGTGACGGCGGAAGCCATTGCTCGCCAAATCGGCATTTTCGGTAAGCCAACAGACATCCTGATCACTGGGGCGATGCTCCAGCAAATGCCCACCCACGATTTTGAGGAGCGCATCGAACGCATAAAAGTATATGCCCGGGTATCGCCGCAGCAAAAGCTCGACATTGTGAAAACCCTCCAGTCAAAGGGCCAGTTTGTCGCCATGACTGGCGATGGCGTGAACGACGCCCCTGCTCTCAAAAAAGCCAATATCGGCGTGGCAATGGGCATCACCGGAACGGATGTGTCCAAAGAAGCGGCGCACATGATTCTGCTGGACGACAATTTTGCGACCATCATCAAAGCGGTGCGGGAGGGCCGGCGGATTTTCGACAATATCCGCAAGTTCATCAAGTACACCATGACCAGCAACAGTGGTGAAATTTGGACGATTTTTCTGGCGCCGTTGGTTGGCTTGCCGATACCGTTACTCCCCATTCATATCCTTTGGATAAACTTGGTGACTGACGGCCTCCCCGGCCTTGCACTCGCAGGTGAACCTGCCGAAAAAAACCTGATGAGCCTGCCACCACGAAAGCCAAACGAAAGTATTTTTGCGCACGGGCTGGGTCTGCACATTTTTTGGGTAGGCCTGCTGATGGGCGCAGTCTGCCTTGGCGCTCAGGCGTGGGCTATCCATGAAGGCGACAACAAGTGGCAAACCTATGTTTTCACCATACTTTGTTTCAGCCAAATGGGCCATGTTTTGGCTATCAGGAGCGAGTACTTTTTCCTTTTCCGGCAAGGCATTTTCAGCAATCCGTCGTTGATTTGGGCAGTGTTATTGACCTTCTTTTTGCAGTTGGCCATTATTTACACGCCGGTATTGAACGATATTTTCTCCGTGGAGCCTTTGACTTGGCAAGAATTGCTTGGCTGCATCGTGGTTTCCTCCATCGTTTTTCACGCAGTGGAAATGGAAAAACTGGTGCGGAATTGGCGGCGAAAAAAAGGTTAGGTTTAAACAAAAAAGTAAAACGAAGTGGTTTACCTGCTTTTCATCCTTGGCTTCGTGCTGCTTATCCTCGGCGCAAAATGGCTCGTCAGGGGAGCCACAAGCATCGCCGCAAAATTGGGCGTTTCCGAACTCATCATTGGCTTGACGATCGTCTCGATGGGCACTTCCATGCCGGAATTATTGGTCTGCATCATGGCCGCCACGCAAGGTAACGCTGACCTCGCCATTGGCAATATCTTGGGCAGCAATATTGCCAATATACTCTTGATTCTCGGCGCTACTGCTTTGGTCAGCAACCTCCCGGTGCGCAGGCGCACGGTACTTTCAGAGGTTCCTTTTTCATTGTCTGCGGCCCTATTGGTTGGTTTCCTCGCAAATTCGGCCTTGTGGCACGAGCAATCGGACGCCCTCAATATCAGCAGGGGCGACGGCTTGATTCTCCTGTTCTTCTTCCTGCTTTTTGTCGCCTATGTTTTCGTCACCGCCCAAAGAGACAGGCAAAAAAATCGCAACAACGATGCATCGGCGAAAATAGAGCCGATATGGCGCAGCATCGCACTTGTTTTTTTGGGCGTCTTGGGTCTTTTTTTAGGGGGAAAATGGGTGGTGGATGGTGCAGTCCATTTGGCGGTGCTGTTCAAAATGAGCCAGACCTTCATCGGACTGACCGTGTTGGCATTGGGCACTTCGTTGCCGGAACTGGTCATTTCCATCACCGCAGCATTGAAAAATCAGACCGATATCGCTGTTGGCAATGCCATTGGCTCCAATATTTTCAACCTGCTTTGGATACTCGGCGTCACATCCATCATCTCGCCATTGCCCTTCAACGTTGCTTCCAACGTGGACATATTGATGGTAATCGGTTCCAGTAGCATGGTGCTGTTGGCACTGATTATTGGAAGGCGGTTGGTGATCAAAAGAATCGAGGGCATTATTTTTTTGGTGGTTTATGCCTTCTATCTCTACTTTTTGGTGCGGCGAGGATAGGCACTACTGTGAAATTAGTTTGAATAAAAATTATGCAAGTAACTGATTTTCAATACAATACCGAATTCCTAATTTCCAATACCTACTTATTGACCACACCTCTTTTTCTTCCTTTTAAAATAAAAAAAAACACCAATAGCGGCATCAGCAACCCAAACAACACCTGCGCCCAAGCATTTGACGCTAGTCTCAACGAGTTAGAAGCTTTTGGCTAGGCACCACATCATAAGCAATGCTTATGCACGATTAAGAAGTATAGATAAACTTTATCGCCCCAAGCTTCGTACCTTTGGCTTTTACGTTAAAATAAAATTTACAAAATGGATACTAACAATCACTCAGATTCAATGCTCGCCGAACTCAACGGCGAAGCAGCAGTAAACGGCGGCGGCAAATGCCCTTTTACAGGGGCGACTGCCACCAAACAAAGCGCAGGTGCAGGCACGAGAAACCGGGACTGGTGGCCCAATCAACTCCGCTTGAATATCCTCCGCCAAAATTCCAACCTCTCCAATCCAATGGAGGAAGGCTTCGATTACGCCGAGGAGTTCAAGTCCCTCGACCTGGCCGCTGTGAAGCAGGACATCTTCGACCTGATGACCACTTCACAGGATTGGTGGCCTGCCGACTACGGTCACTACGGCCCCTTCTTTATCCGCATGACTTGGCACAGTGCAGGCACTTACCGCATCGCCGACGGCAGGGGCGGTGGAGGTTCAGGTATGCAGCGTTTTGCACCGCTCAACAGCTGGCCCGACAATACGAACCTAGACAAAGCACGCCTTTTGCTTTGGCCCATCAAACAGAAATATGGCCGCAAAATCTCTTGGGCCGACCTCATGATTCTCACTGGCAATTGCGCACTGGAATCCATGGGTTTCAAGACTTTCGGCTTCGGTGGCGGACGGGAAGACGTTTGGGAACCAGAAGAAGACGTGTATTGGGGCGCTGAAAAGGAGTGGCTCGGCGATAACCGTTACACGGGTGAGCGGGATCTGGAAAACCCATTGGCTGCCGTACAGATGGGCCTTATCTACGTGAACCCAGAAGGGCCAAACGGCAACCCTGACCCACTGGCTTCTGCCCGTGACATACGGGAGACCTTCGCTCGCATGGCGATGAACGACGAAGAAACGGTGGCCCTCATCGCTGGCGGCCACACCTTCGGCAAAACCCACGGCGCTGCCGACCCAAGTGTCTATGTCTCCAAAGAACCAGCCGCAGCGACCATTGAAGAGCAGGGCCTAGGCTGGAAAAACTCTTTTGGCAATGGAAATGGCGTTCACACCATCACCAGTGGCCTCGAAGGTGCTTGGACCACTTCGCCCACAAAATGGAGCAATAATTACTTCGAAAACCTATTTGGCTTTGAATGGGAATTGTCAAAAAGCCCAGCCGGGGCGCACCAGTGGAAGCCAAAAGCAGGTGCTGGTGCTGGAACCGTGCCGGATGCCCACGACCCAGCTTTGCGCCATCAGCCCACGATGCTGACGACTGACTTGGCCATGCGCCTCGACCCAGCCTACGAGAAAGTTTCAAGGCGGTTTTATGAAAACCCAGCGGAATTCGCCGATGCTTTCGCCCGTGCTTGGTTCAAATTGACCCACCGGGACATGGGCCCAGTCGCCCGTTACCTCGGCCCAGAAGTGCCCACCGAGGAGCTTATCTGGCAAGACCCCGTGCCCGCCGCTACGCACCCGCTGATTGATGCAAACGACATTGCATCGCTGAAAGCGAAAATCCTTGCATCGGGGCTTTCTATTTCACAATTGGTATCCACCGCTTGGGCTTCGGCGTCCACTTTCCGTGGTTCCGACAAGCGAGGCGGTGCCAATGGTGCCCGCATCCGGCTTTCACCACAGAAGTATTGGGAGGTAAACAACCCAAGCCAATTGGCCACTGTGCTGGAAAAGCTGGAAGGCATCCAAAACGATTTCAACGGAACACAGGCTGGCGGCAAAATGGTCTCCTTAGCCGACCTCATCGTGCTGGGCGGATGCGCTGGTGTTGAGCAAGCCGCCCGCAACGCAGGTGTTGAAGTCCATGTTCCCTTTACGCCAGGCCGCACCGATGCTGCACAGGCGCAGACCGATGTTGAGTCTTTCGCTGTGCTTGAACCGGGCGCTGACGGCTTCCGCAATTATGCAAAAGCCCGCTACGCCATGTCGGCAGAGGAAATGCTGGTGGACAAGGCGCAATTGATGACCTTGACCGCTCCTGAAATGACCGTTTTGGTAGGCGGTATGCGGGTGCTGAACACCAATTTCGGTGGAACCAAACATGGTGTATTCACCAACCGTCCAGAAGCACTCACGAATGATTTCTTCGTAAATCTGCTGGATATGGGCACGACTTGGAAGGCCACTTCTGAACACCAAGATGCCTTCGAAGGCCGCAACCGTGCAACCGGCGAAGTGAAATGGACGGGCACTCGTGTTGACCTGATATTCGGTTCCAACTCCGAGCTTCGGGCCATCGCCGAAGTATATGGCTGTTCAGATGCTCAAAGCAAATTCGTCAAGGATTTCGTGGCAGCATGGAACAAGGTGATGAACCTTGACCGCTTCGATTTGGCTTGATTTATTTAAAACTAATAAAGCAATCTTATTTGCTTCGTTAAATAATTATAAGGGTGGTTCGGTGACGGGCCATCCTTTTTTCATGCTTAAGAGGTTGTTTAAATTTTGGGTTTCGAGTGAAAAGTGTACCATTTTTCAATTAAACAAGGCGGAAAAAGGTGCGAATAGTGGGGCTATTGGCATCTTTTTTCAACGAAGTATAATTGGAAAAGGGGTCGGTTTTCGCCGGA
>JBGSWN010000268.1:0-30723 GCA_041752395.1 Saprospiraceae bacterium
GTGGATTGCAACAATATCCATTTTTGATTTGTCTGTGGTAATTGTAAAGCCGTCAAAAGTGATTTCAATTATTTTCATTTCGTGCTAATTCCTATTTCAGTTTTATTCTATTTGGTCGGCCTTTAACAATGACCGCTAACAACGTGATACACGCAACTTTGACCACCCCTTCCAGTCAAAACTTCGTATATTTCGCCAATGAACGCCACCCTCACCCTCACCGACCATTTCCGCCAGTTCTTGGCAGAGCGCCCGGCCATCAGCCCGGAAAGGCTGGCAGTTGAATTGGGCATGGACCCCGCCAACCTGCACAAAATCATCCACCACCGCCGGGACATCCCCCGGCACAGGCGGGGGGATTTCAGCCGTGCCATGTGCAAGTATGGGTACACTGGTTTGCCTTCGCAAAACTGGCCAACCTGCCCATGAACATTTCAACCCCACAAAGGAAACAAACCAAATCCAGACCACCAAGAAGATTGGACAAATCTTCAAGATTTGTCCAATTTTCCACCTTCCCAACCCCACCTTGAGACCTGCCAAACCCCACTTGGGCAGTCACCCCAGTGCACTTGGGCAGTTACAACAGTGCGGTGTTGTAGTCACCCTAGTGCACTTGGGCAGTTACAACAGTGCGGTGTTGCAGGGCATTTTAGGGGCCAGTACGGCCTGATTTGCGACTCAAATAAAAAAAAAGATAGCTTCGTAAATATTTTATATCAAAATTTTTGAATTTTGTAAAAACGCATTATTTTTGTGCGGACACAATCGTTCTTCTTAACTAAAAATCCTCAAATTATGGAAGAAAACAAGTTCTTCTGGCCACCTCCTGTGGCCGATTTCCCGGCATGGTTGGGCAATTACTACGATTTCGTTAACACAAACGCCACTGTTCTGGGCTTCACCGCCGAGGAAGTGGCATGGCTAAAGGCTGAAAAAGATGCTACAGCTTACTTGGACAAGTTGATTTCCGACCTGAAAAAAACATGGATGGAATGCGTCAACCTTCGTAATATCCAGTACATCGGTGACCCCAATAACCCAGGGCTTCCTTGGGCAGATTGGATTAGGATGCCGGAATTCAGGGAAGCTCCGGCTAGGGTAGAACCCAATGCCAAGGCCAAATTGGATGGTATGGTAAAGCGGGTGGCCACTTGCAACGATATTACCCGGGAGCAAAAGCGCTCGGCAGGCGTGCTCTCTAGGGAGCGCAAAAAGTGGAACCCGAACGATGCTACACCTGACCTTAAAGTAAAGGTGGTGAACGGCCAAGCAGTGCTGGACTGTCCGCTCCGCTCCTTTAAAGGTTATACGATATATGCAGAAGATGGGAGTGCTATCGCCACCTCACTTGGCAATAGCACGGCCCGAAAATATACGGATACCCGCCCGCTGCCATCGGGTGTTCAGACGCAGCAGCGGTCTTATATCATCCAATATGTGGGCAATGAAAACAGGCCCGTCGGCAATATGTCCACCAAAGTGACGGTGGCGGTGATGCGGGTGGTGTGATTTTCTGCGGTTGATAATGGTTTATAAGGGTTGATAATGGTTGATAATGGTTGATAAGGGTTGATAAGGGTTGATAGCCGATGCTATCAATGGTTCTATTATAACGTCGGCGAGGTTTTGAACTTCGCCGACGTTTTTTTTATCCTGGCGAACTTGGATTAATCATCTTTTGAATACCTTCGGTAAACAAAAATCATCATGACCCAAGACGACTTCTCAAAACAAATGGAAAAGGCATTCAAGGATGCCTTGACGCAGGCCGACGTTATCACCGCAAACGCTGAAACAATCCGCAAACAGGCCGAGGTGGAACTCGCCGCCGCCAAGGAAGCCCGCCGTAAAGCCGCTCGGCGTTTATGCTTCTCAAAAAATCCACTTTCTCTGCAAATTTGAAGTTCAATGTCTAATCTGCAAAATAACCATGTCAGAAGAATTTGTCAAAACATTTATTGAGACCATATTGGAACTTCGCAAGAAGGGCGTTTCTGATGAGCGAATAATAGCAAATTGAAAAAGCAAGTCCTTCAATTTTGAGGAGGAACAGTTCAGATGGATATTGGAAATAATTTCGACGGGTGGTTTTAGGGCCGCCCTGATTAGTTCTAGCGTGAAATACCACAAGAGCAACTTGAATATTGAAGATGACCTGTTCCTGAAAACCTCCTTCAAAATACATTGGATTGCATCAAAAGGTTCGGCACAAAATATCGAAAACTATGAAAAGTGCAAAAAGCGTTGGTGGAAATTCTGGTGATGATATTCGAGAAATGCAATTAAAAAGCCCAGCGGTAGAGCTGATTGTGCGGGCCTCGTGAGTGGGGCGACCGGACTGGCAGCCGCCCGTAACACGGACTGCCAGTCCATTTCACAAAATTCCCTACCTTTCCCCCCGAATCAAAACAAGCAACAATGAACAAAATTACTTCCCTGCTATTAGCCGCAGCACTCCTTTTCACCACCCATATTTTCGCCCAAAAAAAGAAGGCGGATGAGCCGAAAAAAGATGCGCCCAAGCACTACCTGGACACCCTCGGCCTTGGCCTCTCGTGGCGCAACGTCGGCCCGGCCATCACCTCCGGGCGCATCAGCGATTTTGCGGTGCTGCCGCAAAACCGCAGCACTTATTACGTGGCCAGTTCCGCTGGCGGCGTCTGGAAAACCACCAATGCAGGTAGCACCTACGAACCCATTTTTGATGGCGAGGGCAGCTATTCCATCGGCTGCATCACGCTCGACCCCTCCAATGCCAGCGCGGTCTGGGTAGGCACGGGCGAGAACAACAACCAGCGCTCGGTGAACTATGGCAACGGCGTTTACAAGTCCAATGATGCTGGCAAATCCTGGTCGAACATGGGCCTGAAAAACTCCGAGCACATCGGCAAAATCATCGTGGACCCCCGCAATTCCGACGTGGTTTACGTAGCAGCTATCGGCCCGCTCTGGAGCGCTGGCGGCGACCGGGGCGTCTATAAAACCACCGACGGTGGCAAGACTTGGACGATGGTGCTCAACGGCACTGACGGCAAATCGCTGATAGATGAAAACACGGGCGTCAACCACCTCGTGATAGACCCTCGCAACCCCGACGTGCTTTACGCATCGGCCTTCCAGCGCCGCAGGCACGTGTTTACCTACGTCGGTGGCGGCCCCGGCAGCACGGTTTACAAATCGGTGGATGGCGGAAAAACTTGGGCCAAAGCTGCCAACGGCCTTCCCGCCGTTGAATTGGGCCGCATCGAATTTGCTTTTTCCTCCAATCCGGAAATCCTCTACGCCACAGTCGAAGCGGCGGATGGCAAAGGCGGTTTTTTCAAAACAACCGACCGGGGCGCATCTTGGGAAAAGCAGAGCAGTCCCGGCCTCAGCGGCAATTATTTCGGCGAGATTTTCACGCACCCGACCGACCCGAACACCATCTATTTGATGGATGTTTTCAACAAAGTCAGCCACGACGGCGGCAAGTCGTGGGCCAACCTCGGCGAGGAGTTCAAGCATGTGGACAACCACGTGCTCTGGATTGACCCGAAAGACCCCGACTACATGCTTTCCGGCTGCGACGGCGGTGTTTACGAGACTTTCGACGGCGCAAAAACCTGGAAATACCACGGCAACCTGCCCGTCACGCAGTTCTACAAAGTGGCGGTGGACAACACCCTGCCGTTCTACCATATCCACGGCGGTACGCAGGACAATTTCTCGATGGGTGGCCCTAGCCGCACCCGCAACGGCCACGGAATCGCCAATTATGATTGGTACATGACCAGCCTTGGCGATGGTTTCGAGAGCCAGATTGACCCTGAAAACCCGAACATCGTTTACGCCCAATCGCAGTACGGCGGACTCGTGCGCTACGACCGCATCAGTGGTGAATCAACGACCCTCCAGCCCAAACCGCTCGAAGGCGAAGATGCCCTCCGCTGGAACTGGGACGCCCCGCTCGCTGTGAGCAATCACAAGGCCAGCCGCCTTTATTTCTGCGCAAACCGAGTCTTTAAAACCGATGACCGTGGCGATACCTGGAAGGCTATCAGCCCCGATTTGTCAAGGCAGATTGACCGCAACACGCTGCCCGTCATGGGCCGGGTGCAGAGCATGGACGCCGTGGCGAAGAACGCCAGCACGAGCGAGTACGGCGCCATCGTCGCCTTCAGCGAAAGCCCAAAAAACCCCAACCTGCTCTACGTCGGCACCGACGATGGCCTCGTGCAAATCACCGAAAACGGCGGCCAGACTTGGACAAAAATCAGCAGTTTCCCAGGTGTACCAGACCTCACTTATGTGAACGCTTTGTACGCTTCGCAACACGATGAAAACGTCGTTTACGCTGCGTTCAACAACCACAAACGGGGAGATTTCAAACCCTACGTTTTCAAGAGCAGCGATAAGGGCCGCACTTGGACGAGCATTAGCAATAACTTGCCAGAACAAGGCAGTGCTTACGCATTCGAAGAAGACCACGTGGACAAAAACCTACTTTTCGTCGGCACGGAGTTCGGCTGCTTTTTCAGCAATGATGGGGGGAAATACTGGAAGAAACTAGGCGGCGGCCTACCCGCTGCCGCCCTCGTGCGGGACATCGCCATTCAGCGCCGGGAAAACGACCTCGTCATCGCCACATTCGGACGGGGCTTTTACGTGCTGGACGATTATTCGCCGCTGCGCAATTTGGCGGACCTGCCCACGAAGGAGGCCACCATTTTACCCATCAAAGATGCGCTTGTGTTCAATGTCAGCACGCCGATTGGCTATTCCACGGGCAAGGGATTTCAGGGCGCTTCGTTTTTCACCGCACCGAATCCGCCCATGGGCGCCACGTTTACTTTCTTCGTAAAAGACGAGGCGAAAACCCTCAAACAACTCCGCCAAGACCGGGAGAAAAAACTTATTAAAGACGGAAAAGATGTTCGCTACCCGACCTACGAGGAGCTGAAAGCCGAGCAGGAAGAAGAGGCCCCGTACCTCCTTTTCACCATCCGAAACAAGGATGGCCGCATCATTCGCCAAATGAAGTCCGGCTGGAAAAAAGGCGTGAACCGACAGGTCTGGGAAGGCCGGGTGCCGTCTCCCGCTCCGGTCAGTTTGGGTGGCGGTGAAAAGCTGCCCTGGGAAAACCCCGACGGCGGCGGCATGGCCCTGCCCGGTGAGTACACCGTGAGCCTCACGAAGGTCATCAACGGCGTGGCTTCGGAGTTGGTTGCTCCGCAAAAATTCAAGCTGAACACCCTCGGCGGCAGCACCCTGCCCGCTACTGACAAGGCTGCCCTCGATGCCTATGTTGCGCAAGCCGCCGAACTGGAACGTGCGTGGAACGGTGCAACTGGACTCCTCGGCGAGGTGAGCGAAACGACGAAATACATGCGCCAAGCCACCTACTCCCTTTCACAGCCCGCCACCGATTTGTTGGCCGACGTGAAGGCGTTGGAGCAAAAAATCAAGGATATGAACAAGTCCTTCTACGGCGATGGCGTTGCTGTGAAAATTGATAAGCCGCACGTCCCATCCCTCGGCGACCGCATCGGTGGTATGAGCTACGACATCTGGAGTTCGTCCTCTGCCCCGACCACAACGCAGCAGGAGCAAATGGCCATCGCTGGTAAACTCTTCAAGGCAGAACTGGCGAAGCTGAAGCAATTGGTGGAGGTGGACCTGCCTGCACTGGAGAAGAAACTGGAGGCGGCGAAGGCGCCTTGGACGCCGGGGAGGCTGCCGGTGTGGGGTGGGCAGTAGGTGGGCGTATGTCTTTTATCAACCTCATCAAACCTTCAAGACTATTCTCCAAGACTTCTTATTGTGCAATATGGTACGTTAAGTCCAAACATGCCATTGCTACAACGAAAATTCCAAAGTAAACTAAAGCTCCCTTTTTTCCAGATATTTGCCCCAATGGACACCATCAACGGCCATATCGAACGCATCACTTTCCAGAACGCCGACAACGGCTGGACGGTGGCCCGCTTACAAGAGCCGGGCAAGCACGACCTGACCACCGTCGTGGGTACGATGACCTCGGTGCAGGTGGGCGAGTCGCTGCGCTGCCAAGGCTCGTGGAAAAACGACCCGCAGTTCGGCTTCCAGTTCGTGGTGCAGACTTACGAGGTTACGCAACCCGCCACGACTCGGGGCATCCAGAAGTACCTGGCGAGCGGCATGATTAAGGGAATCGGCGAACATTTTGCGGAGCAAATCGTGCTGCGCTACGGCGAAAAGACGCTAGACGTGATTGACCAGACGCCGGATTTGCTGATGGAAATCGAGGGAATCGGGCCGAAGCGCTTTGCGAAAATCACGGCAGGATGGGCGGAGCAGAAGGCCATTCGGGAGGTGATGAAATTCCTGATGAGCCACGATATCAGCCCGACTTACGCCCAAAAAGTCTTCAAAACCTACGGCGAAGATAGCATCGCCGTGCTGCAAGAAAACCCCTACCGCCTCGCCCGTGACATCTACGGCATCGGCTTCAAGACTGCCGACAAAACAGCCCTCAAACTTGGCATCCCGCACACGAGCGACGTGCGCATTGACGCTGGGGTGGAGTACGTGCTGAACGCCCTATCGAACGACGGCCACACCTGCTACCCCGTGGACAAGTTCCTCGAACAGGCCCAGCAATTGCTGGAAGTGGAGGCTAATCAGGTGGCTGCCCGACTCGCCGCCATCGAGCAGGAGGAGCGCATCGTAACGGCGCCGCTGACCATTGACGGAGTGCTGACAGCTTGCGTTTGGCTCAAGGTCTTCCATGTCTGCGAGCAAGGAATCGGCGCTGAACTGCGAAGGCTGCAAGGGGGTAGTTCCGCATTGCGGAGCGTAAAAACCAAAGAGGCACTGGTCTGGGCGGAAGAGAAACTGAGCATCCAACTCGCTGACAACCAGCGCATTGCGGTAGCAAAAAGTTTAGAGGAAAAAGTGCATATCATCACCGGTGGGCCGGGCACGGGGAAGAGCACCATCACGAAGGTCATCCTGCTGTTGAGCCACCAACTGACGCAAAAAATCATGCTGGCTGCGCCAACGGGCCGGGCCGCCAAGCGCATGTCCGAAATCACGGGGCTGAAGGCGAGCACCATCCACACGCTGCTGGAATTCGATTTCAGCAGCAACGGTTTCAAGCGAAACCGGGAGAACCCGCTCGACTGCGACCTGCTCATCGTGGACGAGGCGAGCATGATTGACACGGTGCTGATGTTCAACCTACTGAAGGCCGTGCCGACCTCGGCGAGGCTGGTGCTGGTCGGCGATGTGGACCAGTTGCCGAGCGTGGGGGCGGGCAGCGTATTGCAGGATTTGATTTTGAGTGAAAAAATCCCGACGACCCGCCTGACCGAGATTTTCCGGCAGGCGCAGTCCTCGAAAATCATCACGAACGCCCACCGCATCAATGCGGGCATGTTCCCCGACCTGAGCAACGACAAGGGCGGTGACTTTTTTTTCATGGAGGAAGAAGACCCCGACAAGCTCACCGACCTCATCGTGAACCTCGTGGACAGCCGCCTGCCCAAGGCTTACGGCTTTGACTCTTTCGACGACATTCAGGTGCTGGCGCCCATGAACCGGGGCACCATTGGCAACCGCAATTTGAACACTATTTTGCAGAAAAAACTGAACCCCAGCTACGACCCGCTGGTGACGATGGGCCGCAGTTTCCACGACGACGACAAGGTGATGCAAATCAAGAACAACTACGATAAGGACGTTTATAACGGCGACGTGGGCCGCATCAAAAAGATTGATAAAACGGAGCAGGAGGTGGTGGTTGTTTTTGATGGTCGGGAGGTTTTCTACGACTTCACGGAACTGGACGAACTGACGCTGGCCTACGCCGTGAGCATCCATAAATACCAAGGCAGCGAATGCCCCTGCGTGGTGATGCCGCTGGTGATGGGGCATTATATGATGCTCTACCGCAACCTGATTTATACGGGCATCACCAGGGGGAAAAAGCTGGTGGTGCTGGTCGGCTCGAAAAAGGCGGTGGCGATGGCTGTGAAGAACAACAAGGCGGTGAAGCGGTTTACGGGGCTTTTGGAAGTGATGCGGAAGTAACTAAAAACCTTTCCACCACCCGCCCGCAAGCCTCCTCCAGCATCCCAAACACTTTTTCAAACCCATCATCATCCCAATAAGGATCAGGCACGGCCTGGTTCCTGTCCGGCGTCACGAAATTCATGATGAGCTGCACTTTTTCCTCCTGTTCCTTGGTGGTGGCGAGGCGCAGGATGTCCCGGTAGTTTTGGCTGTCCATGGCCAGCACGAGGTCGAATCGGTCGAGGTCGTGGGGCTTCAGATGGCGGGCACGTTGGCGAGTGATGTCAATGCCATGCTGGCGGGCCGTGGCGATGGAGCGGGAGTCGGGCAAATCACCGACGTGCCAAGAACCGGTCCCAGCAGAATCCACCTGCCAAGCTAGGCCATGCTCGTTGATTTTATGCTGCAAAATACCCTCGGCAAGCGGTGAGCGGCAAATATTTCCGAGGCAAACCATCAGTATTTTCATCTTCGCTGGATTTTTTATTTCTTGCTTCGCAATTGGCTTTTCAAAATTCAATGTCAAGACCACAAAACGAAAATTCCGCCAAAAAGTGGCGTTTCATCGTCAACCCGATGGGCGGTGGCGGCGCCGTGGCCAAGCGCTGGCCCGAAATCGAGGCACAGCTCCGGGCCGCTGCCATTGACTTCGACACCGTTTTTACCCAAAGAAAAATGCACGCCGCCGAGCTGGCCGGGCTGGCCATTGCCGAAGGCCACCAAAACCTCGTCGCTGTGGGCGGCGATGGCACGGCGCACGAAGTCGCCAACGGCATCCTGCATCAAACGACTTGCCCGCCCAATGACGTCACTTTCACCCTGCTGCCCGTCGGCACCGGAAACGACTGGGTTAAAACGCACCGCATCCCAACAAACGCCAAAAACTGGATAGATTTTTTGCAAACGGGCAAAATCGCCTACCAAGACGCTGGTTGGTTGAGCTACCAATTAAACGGTGAAGCGCAAAAACGGTTTTTCATCAACGTCGCCGGGTTGAGCTACGACGCCTACGTGGTCAAGCGGTCGGAGGCGTTCAAGGATCGGCTTTCCAGCAAAATTTTCTATCTCCTACTCATTTTCCGCTGCCTTTTTGAGTTCAAAATCCCTCGCATCCGGGTGGTTTTCGATGGAAAAACGGTCGAAAAACCGCTCTACACCATCAACCTCGGCATCTGCCGCTACTCCGGCGGTGGCATGCAGCTCGTCCCCCACGCCCTCCCCGACGACGGCAAACTGGCGCTGACCCTCGCTGGGCGCATCTCCAAGCTCGGCGTACTGCTCGTCACGCCGCTTTTTTATTGGGGAAAAATTGGGTGGCATCCAAAGGTGTCCATGTCCCAGGTGGAGGAAGTTTTGGTGGAAAGCGCTGATAATCAGCCCGTTCAGGTGGAGGCTGACGGCGAGTTTTTGGGGGAGGGGCCAGTGCGGGCGGGCATTTTGCCGAGGGCGCTGAAAATTTTGGTGCCTCAAACCTGAAGCCCCCATGCCACCCCCTCCGCAATCGCCCGCTTGGCATCCACCTCCGCCGCCAATTTCGCCCCACCGATGAGCGTTGCCTTCATTCCCTTCGCAACAAGCGCATCGTACAAATCCCGCACGGAATTTTGCCCAGCGCAAATCACCACATTGTCCACCGGAAGCACCTGCGGCTTGCCCTCGTGAACGATGTGCAGGCCCTCGTCGTCAATTTTCACGTACTGCACTTGGCCCAGCATCTTCACTTTTTTCATTTTCAGGCTGGCCCGGTGAATCCAGCCGGTTGTCTTGCCGAGCGTGTAGCCGTGTTTTCCTTCGGAACGTTTGAGCAGGTAAATCTCACGGGCAGCGGGTTCGGGGTGAGGTTTGGCGACTGCTCCACGGGATCCGTATTTCATGTTTACCCCCCATTCTTCCATAAATTCGGCAATGGCTTGCGGCTGCTCATTTTGTTCTACAGATAAAAATTCGGCCACATCAAACCCAATCCCCCCCGCTCCGATGACTGCGACGGACTTCCCAACCACCTTTTTGCGAAGCAAACAATCCGAATAACTCAGTACTTTCGGATGGTCTTCGCCGGGGATACCTGCCTTGCGGCCAGCCACGCCCGTTGAAATCACCACCTCCGCAAAGCCTTGATTTTCAAGCATTTCCACACTCGCCTTCGTGTTCAAATGCAGTTGCACACCCGTGATTTCAAGCTGCTTCGCAAAATACCGCAGCGTCTCATGGAACTCTTCCTTGCCGGGGATGCGCTTCGCCAAATTGAACTGCCCGCCGATTTCAGCGCCTGCCTCGAAGAGGTGAACCTCGTGGCCCCGTTTCGCCGCTGTCACAGCAGCGGACAACCCAGCGGGGCCAGCGCCCACCACGGCTATTTTCTTTTTGGTTTCGCTCCGCAAAACGGGCATCAGTGTCTCGTGGCAGGCCCGAGGGTTCACGAGGCAGGAGGCTGTTTTACGCTTGAAAGTATGGTCGAGGCAGGCCTGGTTGCAGGCTATGCAAGTGTTGATTTCGTCACGGCGGCCTTCGGCGGCCTTTTTCATGAAATCCGGGTCGGCGAGGAAAGGGCGGGCCATGCTCACCATGTCAGCACAGCCCTCGGACAGCACCTGCTCGGCCACTTCGGGCATGTTGATGCGGTTGGTGGTGATGAGCGGGATGCCGACTTTGCCCATCAGCCGCTTCGTCACCCAGGCGAAGCCCGCCCGTGGCACCATCGTGGCGATGGTCGGCACCCGTGCCTCGTGCCAGCCGATGCCAGTGTTGATGAGTGTTGCGCCCGCTTTTTCGATTTGCTGCGCAAGGCGTTCCACCTCCTCCCAAGAGCTGCCGTCGTCTACGAGGTCGAGCATGGAGAGGCGGTAGATGAGGATGAAATTCGGGCCGACGGCTTGCCGCACTTGCCGTACGATTTCCAAGGGGAAACGAGTGCGGTTTTCAAACGAGCCGCCCCATTCGTCGGTGCGCTTGTTGGTTTTCGAGACAATGAACTCGTTGAGGAGGTAGCCCTCGCTGCCCATGATTTCGCTGCCGTCGTACCCGGCGTCCTGCGCCAGTTTTGCGCAGCGAACAAAATCTGAAATGGTGCGCCGGACGCCCCAGCCCGTGAGCGCCCAAGGTTTGAACGGGGAGATTGGCGACTGTATCGCCGAAGGCGCCACTGCCAACGGATGGTAGCCGTAGCGCCCAGCGTGCAGGATTTGCATGCAGATTTTGCCGCCCTCGGCATGTACGGCTTTCGTCACTTTTTGGTGCTCCGCAACATGGGATCTGTTCGTCATGCGAGCGGCGAAAGGCGCTACCCAACCTTGCCGGTTCGGCGCAATTCCACCAGTCACGATGAGGCCAACGCCGCCCCTCGCCCGCTCGGCGAAGTAGGCGGCCATTCGTTCAAAACCGTTTTTCGTTTCCTCCAAACCCGTATGCATACTGCCCATGAGTACGCGGTTGGGCAGGGTGGTGAAGCCGAGGTCGAGGGGGGCGAAGAGGTGGGGGTAATTCATGTTTACTGGTGATTGGTGACTGGTGATTGGTGACTTGGGTGGCCAAAATTAGGCGGAATTGGATTGAAAACTTTCAAGTTTTCACTTTTTCCTTTGGTCTTGCAATAGTTTGTAGAACTTTGCGCCTCATTTTTTAACCAATAAAGTATTGGGTTCAAACTAAAAACAAGCCAAACGGCAGTCAGTTTGCCAAGCAATAGCCGCTACTTCCCGACCTTGGGTGCGGGATTTCGCAGGCTTAATTTTACTTTGTCCTTTCTACTTTGTCCATTTATCATGAAAAATTCAATCAAAATTTTTGTTGCTGTTGCCGTGCTGGCGGCAAGCTGCGCACCGAAGAAGGACAAATACGAAGCATTTGCTGACGACCTGTGTGTCTGCATGACGCCAATGGCAAATTTCCAGAAGGAAATCACCGCCATGTTTGAAGGTGGCCAGCAGGACTCGGTGATGGCTATGATGGCCAAAGGCCAAAAAATTGACGAAGATGGCCAAGCCTGTATTGCTGCGCTGGAAAAAAAGCACGGTAAAATAGAGGGCGAGGAGGCTGAGAACAAGGCGATGGATGCTCTCCGCAAGGTTTGTCCAGACATCGTGGCACTGATGGAGGAGTCTGCCGCTCCGAACATGGCCCCTGAAGACATGCTCGAAGATGGGGACGAAAGCTTGCCAGAGGGTATGCCTGCAATGCCGGAGGAGGCTGAGAAAAAATAAGAGCCGTTTTTCAAAAATATTTTTGAAAAAAATAATACAAAAGGAAAAGCCCGGTGAACTTGCGCTCACCGGGCTTGATTATTTCCTTGACGAATCTTACACCGTTCAAGGATTTTGCCTCCTATTTCCTATTCTTCCACTTATCCAAATATCGTTCCAACTCCGTCTCATCATATAATAAAACTTCTCTAGGCTTCGATCCTTCTGCAGGTCCTACCACGCCTATCGCTTCTAATTGATCCATAATACGTCCTGCGCGGTTGTAACCCAGTTTCAAACGGCGCTGAATCATGGATGTGGAACCGTGCTGACTGGTCATCACCAGCCGTGCCGCTTCCATCAACATATCGTCCATATCGCTGGGGTCGAAGGCACCCATTTCGCCCATTTCCTCGTCGTCGCCGTGGTATTCTGGCAGGTAGAATGGCTCAGGGTAGCCCCGCTGGTCGGAGATGAATTTTATCACCTCATCCACCTCTGGGGTGTCCACAAAGGCGCACTGGAGGCGCACCATGTCGCCGCCGACGGAGAAAAGCATGTCGCCCCGACCGACCAACTGCTCGGCGCCACTGGCATCGAGGATGGTACGGGAGTCCACTTTTGCAGAAACTTTGTAAGCGATACGGGCCGGGAAGTTGGCCTTGATTACGCCCGTGATGATGTTCACAGAAGGGCGTTGCGTAGCAATAATCAAGTGAATACCGACCGCCCGTGCGAGTTGCGCCAAGCGACCAATCGGCAATTCGATTTCCTTGCCTGCCGTCATGATGAGGTCGGCGAACTCGTCAATCACCAGCACGATGAATGGCATGAAATTATGACCGTTGTTGGGATTCAGCTTGCGGGCCACGAATTTGTCGTTGTACTCACCGATGTTGCGCACATGCGCTTTTTTCATCAAATCGTAGCGGGTATCCATCTCGATGACGAGGGAATTTAGCGTGTTTACCACCCGCTTGGTGTCGGTCGTGATAGGTTCCTCTTGGCCGGGCAGGAAGGCGAGGAAGTGGTTCAGCAGGCGTGCGTAGGGGAACAACTCGACCTTTTTTGGGTCAATGAGCACCAGCTTGACCTGCGAGGGGTGTTTTTTGTACAAAAGCGAAAGCAGGACGGCGTTGATACCCACCGATTTACCCTGACCCGTGGCACCTGCGATGAGCAAGTGGGGCATTTTCGCCAAATCCACCACGAAGACTTCGTTGGAAATGGATTTGCCGAGGGCAATGGGCAGGTCCATCTTCGAGCGCTTGAACTTGTCGGACATGAGCAGTTCCTTCAGCGCCACGATTTGCTTGTTCTTGTTCGGCACCTCGATACCGATGGTGCCTCGACCGGGAATCGGCGCAATGATACGGATGCCCAAGGCCGAAAGGCTCAAGGCGATGTCGTCTTCCAGGTTTTTTATCCGTGAAATGCGGACGCCGGGCGCTGGCACGATTTCGTACAGCGTGACCGTTGGGCCGATGGTGGCCCGGATTTTCACGATTTCGATTTTGTAGTTGAGCAGCGTTTCAACGATTTGGTCCTTGTTTGCTTCCAATTCGCCACGGTCCACTTCTACTTTTTGGTCGGCGTAGTCGAAGAGTAGTGACATGACGGGGTGCTCGTAGCTCGATAGTTCGAGGGTTGGGTCGTAGGGTTCGCTGAAGTTTTGGTTGTCTTGGGCAACCGCCATTTCCGGGAACAACGAGGACTGCGGGGCAATGCTTACTGCCGGAACGGTGGATATTTGCGCCAGCAAACCTTCTTCCTCCAGTATTTCAGCAGGTGGATTTTCGTTGATTTCAAAATCAGAACCGCCTGGCTTGAGTGAGGCAGGCTTGTCGGATGTGCTTTTTTCTACGACGCTGAAGTCTGTACCATCGCCATCGTCGAGGCTCACTTTTCTCAAAACACTTGGACGAGGCTCAGTAGATGTCTTTTTGTTCGGCTCGGTGAAATCATCCGTTGCGACGGCAACATTCGGGGTAGGCCGCTTGCGGGTGCTGTAGCGGCGGTTGAGGATGTCACTGAACCAGAGCTTGGTTTCGTGCCAAGCTGTCTGCGGGGTAAGTTCGTTGAAATTGGGGTTCACAAACCAGACGATGATACCCACGAAAATGGCCAAGAACAACACCGCCATTCCCAATACCCCCACGAAGCCGGTGAGCATGGTACTCACTTTTTCGCCGAAGGCGCCACCCCAAGGGAAGGTCGAATCGCCAAAAATAAACTCCAAAAAAACAGAGGCAAGCAGCATGATGACCAGCCATTGCCGAAGCACCAAACGGTGCGCCCGCAAAGGGATGCGCTTTAAAATTGACCAACCGTAAATGGCCACGAGGTACACCAAAATGAACGAAGGCAGGCCGAACCCCCACCAAAAGAACGTGTTGGAGACGATGGCACCGAGCTTGCCGAGCATGTTGGAGGCCTGAAAGCCCTCGCTGAAAAGCTCTGACATCGGCTTGTTGTTCACCTCGGCGTAATCATCCGTCCAAGTGAACAGGTAGGAAAAAAAGGAAATGAAAAGATAGGCCGCCACCAAAAGCAGCAATACGCCCATCAGCTTCGGAATCCGGTCGTCGTTGCCTAAATTAAAGGAAAGTTGTTTTGGATTTTTTTTGACTGCCACTGCTTCGTGTGCTTCTGCCAATTTGAGGCTGGAATTGGGAAATTATGAAATTGAGAAATTCAGTACGGAAAAAATAGAGCTAGCAACTTACTTTCGTGAATCTCCGATTTCCAAATTTCTCAATTTCCAATTTCTCTCCTCCTCTGGCAGGGTTTCGCTGAAATATGTTTGTAAAATCAACGACAAAGGTAGCTAATCCAATTGGTATGGGGAAAAAAGCGGGTGCATGAAAGTCGAAAAAGTGTGGATTGCTGAAATGTTGTATTGTTTTATTGCTGTATTGTTTTCGTCACAACGAGCCAACATTAACACAATACAACAATCCAGCAATCAAATAAACCCCTCGTCCAGAAAACTGAAATACCCAGCGTCCGTGACGATGAGGTGGTCAACGAGCGGGAGGCCGATGGTTTCGCCGATTGACTTGATTTTTTTGGTCAAATCTATGTCCGCTTGGCTGGGGCGCAGGGTGCCGGAGGGATGGTTGTGTGCCACGATGATAGCGGCGGCCATTCCTTCGAGCGCTTTTCGGAACACGATTTTGGCGTCCATGATGGTAGCATCCGTGCCGCCGATGCTGAGTTTTTCCTTGCCGATTACCTTGTTTTTTTTACTTAAAAACAGCACCCAACTCTCTTCGTGGGGCAGGTCCATCAGCAGCGGTGCGAGGATTTGGTAGGCATCCCGACTGCCTCGGATTTCGGGGCGCTCGGGCAGGTCGGCTACTTGTCGGCGGCGGCCCAATTCCATGGCGGCAGCGATGGTAATGGCTTTTGCTTCGCCAATTCCTTTGAACTTCATCAGTTCTGCGATGGAGCGTTTCCCGAGGTCGTTGAGGTTTTTACCAACGGAATCGAGGATGCGCTGGGAAAGGGCGAGCGCCGATTCGTTGCGGCTGCCGGAACCGATGAGGATGGCGATAAGCTCGGCGTCGGAAAGGGTCTGTCGGCCATTGGCCAGCAGTTTTTCACGGGGTCGGTCGTCTTCTGCCCATGCGGTGATGGGCATACTGGCAATTGGAGGGTAGTTTTCCATAGAATGTTGTGCTTGTTCGATTGCTTTTTGCGAACATAGCACGTTGGGGCCACCCACGAAAATAATTTTTTTACACATAAAAAAATAGCGCTTGCCAATACAAGCCAAAGGCCGATTGAACAAGCGCTATTTTTTTCAATGAAGCTGAAAACTTACTTCCCAGCAGCTTTCACCACGGCTTTTTCGAGCTCTTCTTCATCGCCGGCCACGTATCCATTGTGTTCAAAAACGATGTTGCCGTTTTTGTCAATGACCAGCGTTTGCGGGATGGTCTGGAAGTTGAAGGCATTGCGCATTTCTTCTTCATTACCAGCGAAAATGGTGTAATCCCAGCCTTTGGTTTCTACAATACCGGGTACTTTTGCCAGCGCCCGCTGGTTATCAATTGTGATGGCAAGTAGTTCTACGTTATACTTTTTTTGCCACTCGTCGTAGTAGTCGGCAACAGTATCAAGTTCTTTTTTGCAGGGTGAGCACCAAGTGGCCCAGAAGTCAATAATGAGGATTTTACCGCTGCTGGCGGCGTATTCCTTTAAGTTGACCGATTTGCCGTCCAGGGTTTTTACGGTGACGTTTGGCACTGTCTTTTGCGCTGTCGCAACCATTGCGAAGCAGAGAAAAAGAAACAGGGAAATTGTCGCTTGCTTCATATTTTTCGATATTTAAATGGTTAAAAATAAAATGGCGGCAGTCCATTGGCTACCTTTGGCACTATAAAATTTTAGTGTGCAAAACTATCCCGAAATCCGGTCAATTCCATTATTTTTTAATTGATTAACCTACCCTTAACTACTTTTTGGGTATTTTTAAACAAGCAGTTCCAACATGATTTCAAGATTCTGGCTACCCATCCTGCTTTTGACGCTTACCGTGCAAACCGTCACAGCGCAGGATGCGGAAAACGACCAACCCACCACAAACCAAGGCCGACTTTCTGGCAACCTTCAGCTCAACGGCAATTTTTTCTTGCGTGACTCTGCCATCGGGGCGGCAAATACGCCGCAATACGACCGACAGCTCTTCGGTGCTGACTCGTGGCTAAACCTCAACTACCAAAACTGGGGCTTCGACATGGGCATCCGTTTCGATATGTTCAATAATTCCAACCTGCTTAACCCAACCGACTCGTATTCCGCCCTTGGAATTGGGCGCTGGTATATTTCGAAGAAAATACACAAGCTGGGCATCACGGCTGGTTATATATACGATATCATCGGCAGCGGTATCATCTTCCGGGCCTACGAGGAGCGCCCGCTGGCCATTGACCAGGCGCTGTACGGCGTGAAGCTGACGTACGATATTGCCGAAAATTGGACCGTAAAGGGCTTTACCGGAAGGCAAAAAAAGCAGTTCGACACCTACGGCAGCATACTGCGGGGAGCGGCAATTAATGGGTTTATTGGAAGCGATTCTTCTAAGGTGGCATTGGCGCCTGGCTTCGGCGCAGTGGGCCTTACGCTCGATGACGGCTCGGTGAACAACCTGGTGGCGACACTGAACACCTATGCCAAGACGGATATTTTTACCCCAAAATATAATACCTACGCCTTCAGCGCTTACAATACCTTGACCGCTGGGCCGATTTCTTGGTACTTGGAAGGAGCTTACAAAACCGCCGATGCTTTCGTTGACCCTTTCAAGGAGCGGGTATCTGTGAGCGGCGACACCGTGGTTGGGCGCTACGTGCAGGGCAAAGGCACGGTGCTCTACTCCAGTTTGAGCTTCGCAAAATCGGGCTTTGGCCTTACCTTGGAGGGCAAGCGGACGGAGAATTTCGATTTCCGTTCTAGCCCGCAGGAAGTGGCCGCCCGTGGTCTTTTGCATTATATCCCTCCGATGACGAGGGTGAACACTTACCGATTGTTGGCCCGATATGCGGCGGCCACGCAGTTCGTAGGCGAGCAGGCTTTCCAAGTGGATGCCAGCTATAAAGTGAACAAACAGCTGAACCTCACTGCCAATTTTTCCAATATCACCAACCTGGATGGCGACCAGCTCTACCGGGAGCTTTTCACCGAAATTTATTATAAATACAAGCGGAAATGGACGCTGACGACCGGGGTACAGTTCCAACAGTACAACCAAGAAGTGTATTACGGCAAGCCCGAAGCACCGCTTTTGGAAACCATCACCCCGTATTTTGATTTTCTTTACAAATTCAACCCGAAGACCTCCATTCGATTGGAGTCGCAGTACATGAACATGAGCAAAGACCATGGTGCCCGCTCTGATTATGGCAACTGGGTGTTCGGCCTTGCCGAGTTCACGCTGGCGCCGCACTGGGCCATCACGGTGTCCGACATGTACAATATCGATCCCGGAAAATTATCCCCGACGGATGCAAATGGCAAGCAGGACAAAATCCATTACCCCCGTTTTGACGTTTACTACACGCACCACGCCAACCGTTTTTCAGTCAGTTATGTAAAACAGGTGGAGGGTATCGTTTGCTCTGGTGGCATTTGCCGCTTGGAACCCGCCTTCAGTGGGGTGAAAATGTCTGTAAATTCGACGTTTTAAAAAAATGCTGAATATTTAGATTGTCGAATTGTTGGATTGTTTGCACTTTTAACGACAACAATCCAACATTTCAACAATAAAACAATCCAACAATATGAAAAAGTATATCCTTTTTTTGGCGACCGCCATACTTTTTTTCAGCGCTTGCGATGAAATACCACCCAAAGTGACAGGCTCGATGGGAGGGCCAGTAGAACCAAGTCCTGTTCAAGACCAGAAACGGCAAGCTATCATTGAAGAATTTACGGGCGTTCGCTGTGTGCAATGCCCAGCTGGCTCGTCCTTTATTCAGGATTTATTGGCCATTCATGGGGAGCAGCTTGTTGCGGTGTCCATTCATGCGGGCGATTTTTCTCCACCCTACGCGGCCAGTCTTTACGATTTCAGGACTGAAGAAGGCGACCAGCTTTTGACTTACCTGGATGAACCGTTTGGGTTCCCCTCCGCATCTGTTGACCGTAAACTGTTCCCGGGCAAGCTGAGGCTGCAACTTGGGCAAGGCGACTGGGCAGGCTTTATTGGCACCGAATTGGAAATTGCACCGAAGCTGCGCATCAATATTGAGCCCACATTCGATGCTGGTACTCGTAAACTCACTGCCGATGTAACGATTTTTGTGGATCAAGCTATTTTAGACCCAGAAGTACGCATCAGCATCATGCTGACTGAAAGTGAAATCCAAGACATGCAAATCAAGCCCGGCAGTTCATCCCCAGTGCCAGACTATACCCATCGCCATGTTCTCAGGGATATGCTCACGTCGTACAGCGGTAATCCAATCACCGAACCATTGGTACAAGGAGCAGAAATTACCAAGTCGTTCAGTTTTACCATGCCTGCTGATTGGAAGGAGGAGAACTGCGAAATTGTGGCCATTGTAAGCCTTGCAGGTGCGTCGAAGGAAGTTTTGCAAGCGCACCAAGTGCATGTGGTTGAATAAGTTTATCGGCACACCAAGTTAAAATAGTTAAAAAGGGTTGATATTGGCAAGCTGTGCTGATTGTCAACCCTTTTCAGCTTTAAAACCGAATTGATATAAAGGAATATGGCCATCAGGAACCCTTTCCGCAACCAAAAAATAAAGGAAACCGACGACCTCGGCTTTGGCAACCGCATCACGGGGGAGCGGGATCGGCTTATCGCCAAAGATGGTGGTTTCAATGTGGAGCGGGTTGGCCTGAAATCAAGGAGCCCCTACCAAGATTTGGTGGAAATGAGCTGGAGCCGATTTTTTAAGCTCGTGATGTTTTTTTTTGTTGGGGTAAATGCAGTTTTCGCCTTGCTGCTCACGCTCGTGGGCGTGGATTGCCTGACAGGGCTGACGCCCGGCCACTGGCTGGAAAATTATGCGCAAGCATGGTTTTTCAGCGTACAGACCTTCACCACCGTTGGCTATGGTGGCATGAGCCCTTCCTGTATTTCCACGAATTTCATAGCCGCCTTGATTGCTCTTGTGGGCCTCATGTCGGCGGCACTGGCCACAGGGCTGCTGTTTGCCCGTTTTTCAAAGCCAACTTCTCAGCTTGTTTTTAGTAAAAACGCCATCATTGCACCTTTTAAAGACGGCACCAGCTTCCAGTTCCGCATCGCCAACAAACGCAACAGCCGCCTCATTAACCTCAGTGTCACGCTCACCATGTCGTGGGTGGACACCAACCCAGACGGCACGATGCAACGCCGTTTTTCAAGGCTGAACTTAGAACGGGAAAAAGTGGTGATGCTGCCCCTGAACTGGAACATTGTGCACCCAATTGACGAAGAAAGCCCACTTTTCGAGCGGACGCCGGAAGACGTGAAGGAAATGAACGTGGAAGTAATTGTGCTGATTGAAGCTTTTGACGAGACTTTTTCACAGACTATATTTGCCAATGGCTCCTACTGTGACGAAGAATTCATCTGGGACGTGAAGTTCAAGCCGATGTACTTTCCTGACCCTGCTGGCAGCGGCAAGACAATTTTGGACATGAGTTTGATAGATAAGGTCGTGGAAGTTAAATAAGCATTGCCAAGTTTTTATACCGCAGGTTACCTAAAAAACTTCCTTTCAAACACCGCTTCATTCCCCACTGCATCCCGCACCACCAGCCTGAAATGATGCTCGCCCGGTGTGATGAGGCCATCGAAATCGTGGGTAATCGTACCGTTCTTTTTATCGTATTCCATCAGAATCCACTGGCCGTCCACATGGGCATCGAAGGAAAGCGCCTCTACATCTGGAGCAGTGGCCACGTTATCGCTGATTTTGAAACTGAATTTCTGGTATTTCTGCATGTTTTGCCCAAAGACAAGCTGCCGAATGGTGGGCGGTGTCACGTCGGCCATGATGGCATAGCTGCCGAGTCCACGCACCTTGGCCCGAAGCAGGCCATCTTCCCAGCGGCCACCACAATTTAGAATCCTGCCTCCTTCGCAATAGGCAACGAAGACCTTCGGCTTCAGTTCCGCAGGAATGGATTGTGTGGGCCGGATGCCAATGTCGAAGAAGTCGTGAACAGGCGTTTTGCTATTGTTGAGGCGATGAATGTTTGAGTAATAACCATTTGAGTGGTCATTCAAAACATCGTATTTCAAGTAAAGGTCTTCGTACAGTGTGCCAGACGGCATGTGTAGGTACAAGCCCTCGGTGCGTATCATATTCCCTTCATTGTAGGGCAAGATGTAGTCGTATTTTTGGTTGGAAACAGGCTGCGCCAGATTGGCCGTACCCGGCTTTCTTTTTACCCAGAACTCAAGGGTGGCGTTGTTGCCAGCTACATCGGCTGCGACCATCGTTACCTTGCTGGTTTGCCCATCTGCCAAGGAAATGACACCGTTGTCAGCCATGTGGCGGTAGATGCTCATGTGGTTGCCGGGCAGGGTGTAGCAGCGGTTGTAGTAGCTGTTTTTGGTTATCCGCTCCTCGTAGTCGCAGTGGGCGTTGATGTAGCGGCTCTCGTCAAACTTGAAGGATTCCAAGCTGAAATCGTACACGAGGCTATCATCTTGGTACATGGAAAGCTCGTAGATGCCGTTCCAGTTGCTCACCCGATCGAAGTGGTCATAAACCTTGAGGCCAAAACCTGTTTGCCCAGCATCGAGCAGCACGGTATCACCTTTTACTTTGTAGCTGTCGCCAATTTGCACTAAAGAAATCGCTTTTGCGCCAAGCTCCTCCCGCTTTTCATTCAGGGAATAAATCTTGAGTGAATGCATTTTTGGGGCGATATTATCCACCACCCGAAACCCAAAAAGCAGCGGATTGATGGGGTTTTGGGTGGTGGTCTCCCGCACCTCGAAGTGAAGGTGGGCGCCATTGGAAGAACCTGTATTTCCCATTTTGGCAACTTCATCCCCTTGCGTAACGGGGAATTTATCGTGCGTCAAATTAAGGTCCACCTCGAAAGACTCTTGGATGTACTGCTGCGCCTTCACGTAGTCTTCGATTTGCGCATTGAAACGGTCGAGGTGAGCGTAAACGGTCGTGTAGCCATTCGGATGGCTGATGTAGAGCGAGTTTCCGTAGCCGCTCCGGTCTACTTTTATCCTCGAAACAAACCCATCGGCAGCCGTAAATACCGCATCACCAATCACACCTTTGGCTGATTTTATGTCAATACCTGCATGGAAATGGTTGGGGCG
This sequence comes from Saprospiraceae bacterium, assembly GCA_041752395.1. Taxonomy (GTDB): domain Bacteria; phylum Bacteroidota; class Bacteroidia; order Chitinophagales; family Saprospiraceae; genus UBA6168. The sequence continues at coordinate 22,021 of JBGSWN010000268.1, forward strand.
AAGTTCGCCGAATGTGCCCGCCAGCAGCAGGGTTTGGGCAACGGGTGCTTGAAAATAATTGCTCGGATAAGTGCCATGGATCGTTGGCTTGAACGCAGGTATGGTAAAAGCAAAAAACAGCAAGGGAAGTACGAAGACCAGTGAATTCCTTTTCATCTCAATTTGTTCTTAAGTTTTTGGCAAAATGATAGGGTGAACAACGGGTTTTGCGGTAGAGCCATACATCAACGGTTAGCAAATATAATGATCGCCGTAAATTTCAATAGACTTTGCACAAACTGGGGGATGTGAAATCGGTGGGAGGATAGTGAAAGCTGGTGTTCTGAGCGGTGTCTAAATTTTGCCAGAAGCGCCAACGAATACCCTCTTATTCAAAAAACGTGTCAAATTTGAAAACTCACCAATTCTTTTGGCGTAGAACCTACTATTTTTGCGCACTTTTTCAAAAAGCGCTGAGTTTCTAGCTTTAGGTTTTGATTAAAACGATTTCCGGTCAGCTCGAAACTCACAACTCACAACTCGAAACTTCATCAAATGTATCGTACACACAACTGCGGCGAACTCCGCATCTCACACGTTGGACAAGAAGTGAAACTCTCAGGCTGGGTGCAGATCGGGCGTGACTTCGGCGGACTCACCTTCATTGACCTTCGAGACCGCTACGGCATCACGCAGCTCGTCTTCAACATGGACGACGACGCAGCGCTCTGCGGGCAAGCCCGCAAACTGGGCCGGGAGTTCGTCATTTCTGCCTCCGGCAATGTGCGGGAACGCTCCAGCAAGAACCCCAATCGCCCAACGGGCGACATCGAAATCGAGGTGAAGGACCTGCAAATCCTCAATGTCTCCAAGACGCCACCCTTCACCATCGAGGACGAATCAGACGGCGGAGACGAACTGCGCATGAAGTACCGCTACCTCGACATCCGGCGCTCGCCCGTGCAGCAGAACCTCATCTTCCGCTCGCAAGTGGCCATCGAAACTCGCAAGCACCTCAGCGGTGAAGGTTTCATCGAAATAGAAACACCGAACCTCATCAAGAGCACCCCGGAAGGCGCCCGTGACTTCGTGGTGCCTAGCCGGATGAACCCCGGCCAGTTCTATGCACTGCCGCAGTCGCCGCAGACTTTCAAGCAAATCCTGATGGTGGCAGGCATGGACAAGTATTTCCAAATCGTGAAATGCTTCCGGGATGAAGACCTCCGGGCCGACCGCCAGCCGGAGTTCACCCAGATAGACTGCGAGATGGCTTTCGTGACCCGTGAGGACATCCTCAACACTTTCGAGGGGCTGACCAAGCACCTGTTCAAGTCGGTTTTGGGACTGGACATGGCCGATTTCCCCCGCATGAGCTACGACGAGGCGATGACCCGCTACGGCTCCGACAAACCAGATATTCGCTTCGGAATGGAATTTTGCGAGTTAAATTCGGTAGCGCAAGGACACGGGTTCTCTGTTTTTGACAGCGCCGAATTGGTTGTTGGTATTTGCGCCGAAGGGCAAGCGGAATCGTTTTCAAACAAAGACATCAAAGAACTGACCGAGTGGATGCAGCGCCCGCAAATCGGGGCGAAGGGCCTTGTTTGGATAAAAGTCAACGCCGACCCGAACGGCGAATTTGGCCGCTTCCGCAGCAGCGTCAGCAAGTTTTACAGCGAAGACCAATTGGAGGAATTTGCGAAGAAAATGGGCGCAAAACCGGGCGACATGATGCTGGTGCTTTCCGGCGAAGCCGAAAAAACACGCAAGCAACTCAACGAACTCCGTCTCGAAATGGGTCGCCGCATGGGCCTGATGAAAGCCGGCGACTTCAAGCCGCTCTGGGTCGTCAACTTCCCGCTGCTGGAATGGGACGAGGATTCACAGCGCTTTTTTGCCATGCACCACCCGTTCACCGCACCGCTGCCCGAGGACGCCGAGAAGATGATGTCCGGTGACCACGAGACTTTGAAAAACCTGCGTGCTAACGCCTACGACCTCGTGCTCAACGGTTCGGAAATTGGCGGCGGCAGCATCCGTATCCACGACCGGGCGCTTCAGGAGAAGAACTTTCAACTGCTCGGCTTCACGCCGGAACAGGCCGAGAATCAGTTTGGCTTCCTGCTCGGTGCATTCGAGTTTGGCGCACCACCACACGGTGGCATCGCATTCGGTCTCGACCGCCTCTGCGCCGTGATGCGTGGCCAGACCAGCATCCGTGATTTCATCGCCTTCCCCAAGAACAACCAGGGCCGGGACATGATGATTGATGCGCCGGATGGGTTGGATGAAGCGCAGCTGAAGGAGTTGAATTTGAAGGTAGAGGTGGTAGCGAAAGGCTAGAAAATCAGGTTGATAAGGGTTGATAAAAGGTTGATTGGGTTGATGCGAGATGCCCACATCAACCTTTTATCTACTTTTATCAACCCTTTATCAACTAAAAAATGACAAACACCGTCCAAAACCTCCCCGCCAAGCTCGAAGCCTTCGCCCGCCTCCTCCAAATCATGGACGACCTGCGGGAAAAATGCCCATGGGACCGCAAGCAGACTTTCCAAACCCTCCGCAACCTGACCATCGAAGAGACTTACGAACTGGCTGACGCCATCCTCGATGATGACCTCGCTGGCATCAAGGAGGAACTGGGCGATATCATGTTGCACCTGGTTTTTTATGCAAAAATTGCGGAGGAAAAACAGGCTTGGGACATGGCCGACTCGCTCCATGCCATCTGCGATAAACTGGTGCAGCGCCACCCGCACGTATACGGCGATACCCAAGTGGCCGACGAGGAGGAGGTGAAGCGCAATTGGGAAAAACTGAAACTGAAAGGCGGCAAAAAATCACTGCTGGAAGGCGTTCCGACTTCTTTGCCCGCCCTTGTGAAGGCTTGGCGGATGCAGCAAAAAACAGCACAAGTGGGTTTTGAATGGGAAAACACCGAGCAGGTCTGGGCAAAAGTGCAGGAGGAAATCGGCGAACTGCAAGAGGCGGTCGAGGGCAATTTTTCGCAAGAAAAAAAGGAGGACGAGTTCGGCGACGTCATGTTTTCACTGGTTAACTACGCCCGCTTTCTACACATCGAGCCGGAAACGGCGCTGGAGCGGGTGAACCGCAAATTCAAGGCCCGCTTCGAGTATATCGAGGCGAATGCGCAGAAGCCACTGGACGAAATGACGCTGGCAGAGATGGATGCGCTGTGGAATGAAGCTAAGGTGAAGTTAGCAGTTTGACAGTTGGCAGTCTGGGGCTGCTCCTTAAATTTGTTGAAAAATCATTCTACATGACTGCAAATGAAGCCTTTGAAGATGTAGTTGGACTAGCCAAAAAAAAGAACCCACCTAGACCGGGCGGTCAAGGCGGGCCAGCGTTAGCGACATTGGTAATAAGGTGGGAATGATCCTATGACTTTGTAAAGTCAACAACAAAATGATGGGGCAAAGGTGGCCACCCAGCCTTAACTCGGGATGAAGGGGGTATTAAATGAAGGTGAATTTATAGAGCGGGTGATCGGGTGATAGATGTGAGAGTATGAGCCTTGGCTACTCAAAGACAAAACGGAAGGAGGCAGTGGTGCCGGGCGTTCCATTCCAGTTAGGGCCTTCACGGAGCAGGCGGATGGCCGCATCTTTGTAGGTTTGGGGGGCATCTCCACGGGGGATGAAATTGGTCAATTTCCCATTGGCTAGCAGCGTGAAACGCACCCGAACTACTTGTTTTGGCCGGGGCTGTTTGTCGGCTTCGGGATGCTGGAGGTTGTCAGCCACGTATTTTCTGAATGCTTTGAACCCGCCTACTGGTCTTGGCGATTCGACCGGGGTAGGCTCGTCGCCCGACTGCCCATAACCAATGACAACTACCTCAGAAAGTGCCACATCGCTTTCGTTCAAAGTGACATCGAGCTTTTCCTTTTTGCCCAAATCAACTTCCATCGGATTGAAGCCAGTGTAGGTGAAAACCAGTGCTGGTGCGGCTTCTGACACATTGATGCTGTAATTGCCATCTAAATCCGTCACTGTTCCATTATTGGTGCCTTTTGCCAATATGCTCACGCCGATGAGCGCCTGGCCGCTTTCGTCGGTCACGTTGCCTGTGATTTTGCGAAAGTTTCCAGCAGGTGCGGCAAGTTTACCAGCGGCAGGTGCGTCGGCTCTTTTCATTGCTTCAGTTCTGCTGGTTTTGGCTTTCGCCGCAGTTTCATCTTTTAGGGTTTCCTCCTTTTTTTCTTCAAAAGCAACCGCATCGTCCGCTTGAATCGCAGGCGCTGGCTTGCCATCCATCAGCGTGACAGGCGGCGGCGCTGCCGATTCTGTAGCTAATACATCAGATTCGGTGGAATAATTGTAGGCCTGGTTGTTTGCATTTGCACTTGCTTGTGGGCTGTCATTTTTTCTTTTTGCTGAAACTTCAGGTTGATAAGCCACCCTTTTATCGGCGGCTGCCGTTTCGGGTTTTTCTTGCTGCGCAATGTTTCCAACTACCGAATCAGCCATGACCGAGGTTGGCTCAATGGGGGTGGACTGTTGCGCCTCGACATTAATCGCATCGGCTACGGGAGCGGCTTCATTACTGGTCTGAAATTGCTGCAACACCACCCAAGCGGCCACCAGCACGGCGCCCACGGCGGCAATCCGCAGCAGGTAAAACCCAGTACTCCGGCGGCTTTCCGACTGTTTGCGAAGCCGAGCCTTCAAGCGTGTGACATCGGCAGCGTGATCGGCTTCGGGCAGGGAACGGTAGCCTTCGAGGGAATCGGAGAGGAAGGGGTCGCCCTTGGCCGAGGCATCAAGCGCCTGCTCGTCGTGCCGGTTGGCATCGCCAATGAGCCATTTTCGCAAGGGCTGCTGTTGGGTACTATTTCCTTTTTTATGCTTCAATTATGGGTTGATAACGGTTGATAAAAGATTGATAATTAGACACTTGAATGGATGCCACTTTTTTCCATGCAAATACGCAGGTTTCGTCTGCCGTTCTGGATGTTGGAGCGGATGAGGCCGAGGTCATCCCCGGTCAAGTCGGCTATTTCCTTGTAAGTTTTGTCTTCGTAATAAAACTGCTCGACACAGTGCTTTTGTTGAGCGGGCAGTTTTTCGATGCAGTTTTTCAGGGCTTTTTGCTGCGGCTCTTCTTCCAGCACGTCCACTGGATGCAAAACCCCGGCAGAATGCACAACCTCCGCTTGCGTGGCGGGCAGCATGTCGTCGAAGGAGACGGTGCGGTCTTTTTTGCGGAGCTGCATGAGGCAATGGTTCTTGGAAACGACGTGCAGCCACGGGCGGAATTGCCGGATTTCATGCGTTCGCACCTTCTCCACCAGTGTTTCAAAGATGGCCATCACGGCATCCTCGGCCTTGGTTTTTTCCTTGAAATACTTGAGGCAAACGCCGTACACCAGCTCCACGTAGCGCTCGTAGAGGACGCCGAGCACCTCCAAATCGCCGAGCTGCTGGTACTGCTGCACCAGTTCGTCGTCCGTTTTTTCCGTGGTATTTTTCCGAAAGAATTTGAGCATGGTTGTCGTCAGAAGGTATTTCTGGGGAGCGAATATCGGTATTTGGCGAGAATCACTGCCAGGGAGATTGTTTGCACAGCAAAACAGGCGGCGAATCTAGCAACAGCGTCAATAATTCGACCAAAGCCAAGCCCCATGCCCAACTATTTTGAAACGCTCATGTTTTTTACGGTCAATGGCTTGTGGAGCTTGCGGTCTGTTTACCTTTGGCGCTTCGTAGCGTATTTTTTATCTAAAAAAGTAAAATGAACAACCTCTATATCACCGATGTGGTGAAGCATTTGTTGATACTCAATATTTTGGTTTATCTCGGTACGCAGCTCATGGGTGAACCGGACAGCATCACTCAGGGCATGTTGATAAATGGACAATTGGCGGATTTGGATGCCTGGGGGCGATTGAAATTTTCTGTTTTCTACCCAACTTCAATTTTCTTTCGGCCCTATCAAGTTGTCACTTACATGTTCATGCACGGCAACCTGATGCATATTTTCTTCAACATGTATGCACTTTATATGTTTGGCACTGCGGTGGAGACGGTTTGGGGGCCAAAGAAATTTCTGTTTTATTACTTGTTCACGGGTTTCGGCGCATTGGCGTTGCAAATGTTGGTGCAAACCATCGAATTTAATTATTTTGACTTGAACCCCTATGCAGCTAACGTGCCCATGCTCGGCGCTTCCGGTGCAGTTTTTGGAATACTGGCGGCTTACGGAATGCAGTTCCCGAACAGCGAGCTGCGGCTGCTGTTTCCACCGATAACGCTGAAGGCAAAATATTTTATCCTTATTTATGCCGCCCTTGAACTTGGGCTTGGCCTCAGCCCTTTTCAAACTGGGGTGGCGCATTTTGCCCACTTGGGCGGGGCGCTTTTTGGCTTTCTGCTCATCATCTACTGGCGCAAACGGGGGGAGCGATTATATTGATTGTTGTATTGTTAAATTGTTTAACTGTTCTGGGGCAAAACTTTGCCTAAAAAAACAATTCAACAATACAGCCATCTAACAATTCAACAATCCTTATTTTTGTAAAAAAAGTCTTCTAAATGTTCACTTCGATTTGGCAAGACATCAAGGGATACTTTAGTCACGGCAACATGTTGACCCGCATCATCTTGGTCAATATTGGGGCTTTTTTGCTGCTACTGCTGGCGAAGCTGCTGCTTGGCGGCTTTTCCGAAGGAAGTGTTTACTTCGATTTCTCCCATTTTTTGATGGTAGGCGCCTATTGGCAGCACAACCTGACGCACCCTTGGGTTTTCATCACGCACATGTTCCTGCACGAAGGTTTTTGGCACCTGCTCTGGAACATGCTGGGGCTGTACTGGTTTGGCCGAATTGTTGGTGACTTGCTGGGCGATCGGCGGGTGTTGCCCATCTACCTGCTCAGTGGTTTTGCGGGCGGGGTGGTTTACTTCGCAATGGCCAATGTGGCCAGCGGCTTCGGTTTTGGTGATTATGCGCTTGGTGCTTCGGCGGCATTCATGGGAATCATAGTCGTGGCAGGCGTCACCGCACCGGATTACTTGATTGGGCTGCCACTTTTGGGCGATGTCCGCCTGAAATTCATCGTGGCCTTTTTCCTCGTGCTCGACCTCGTAGGCATTTCGACAGGCTATAATTCCGGCGGCAGCTTCGGGCATTTGGGCGGAGCGGCGATGGGCTTCCTCATTGGGAACCAACTCCAAAACGGCAACGACATGACCGCCCCCGTGAACAGGGTTTGGGACGCCATCACCAATTTTTTTGAAAATATTTTTACCCCAAAAAGACCCAGCCCCAAAATGGCCTACCGCAACCCCGACCTGAAAAAACAGACTGTCGGGAAAACGGCTCGCAGCAGCAGCAAACGCAGCAGCAGCGGCACTTTGCCCGAAGACCTTTCCCACCAAGAACAATTGGACGCCATCCTCGATAAAATAAAACTCACGGGCTACGACAGCCTTTCGGCCACGGAAAAGGAATTCCTCTTCAATGCCAGCAACAAATAATTCGTCATTGAGGTCATTGGCCAATGACCTTAATGACGAATGACAATTCCTTTGTGAAACTGCTCAATAATATACTTCGTTGGACGAACCTGTTGCTGATTTTGGCCACGTTGTTGGCCTATCTCGCACCGTGGGTCAATCCTGCTAAAATTTGGCATTTCACTTTTTTGGGCCTGGCCTACCCATTTTTGCTTTTCGGAAATATCGGCTTCGCAATATTCTGGGGCATGCGGCGTGACCGTTACGCACTCTATTCGATTGGCTGCATCTTGGCGGGGCTGGGCTATTTTGGGGGCTTTTTCAACTTGGGCTTTTCGGAAGCCTCATCAAAATCGGCTTCGGAAATCAAACTGCTTACCTATAATATTGCCTCCCTTGGAAACTATGGCGCAGCTAAAGCGGAGAAAAAAGCAAAACTGGGAGTGGATTTCGAGAGGTTCGGCAAGGGCATTGCCTCGCCCGACGTGTTTTGCGTGCAAGAGAGTCAAGGAGAAAAATTGGTAGAATTGATTGATAAGACCTTCGGGTTCCAGCAGCATTTTCGGGAGAAAAACAATATCATCTTTTCAAAATATTCCTTTCTAAACAAAGGTTCGCTCGATTTTGAAAATACCTCGAACTCCTGCATTTGGGCTGACCTAAAAACTCCGAAAGGGACGGTTCGGGTGTACAATGTTCACCTCCAATCCAACAAAATGAGCCAGACCGCTGAAAAGATTACCACCAAGGGCGACATCAGCGACAAGGAAACCTGGCAAGACATTGGGTTCGTGCTTCGCCGCTACAAAAATGCCGTGGCTATCCGGGCCGACCAAGCCCAACAAGTGGCCAATCACATCGCCAAAAGCCCCCACCCAGTCATACTTTGCGGAGATTTCAATGACCCACCTGTTTCCTACGTGTACAAGCTGCTTTCGGAAAACAGACTTGACAGCTTCTGTGAAAAGGGCAGCGGCTTCGGCTCCACCTTTGCGGGCAACCTGCCTTTTCTGCGCATTGATTACGTGTTGCCCAATCCAAAATTCAAGGTACTGAGCCACAAAGTGCTCCACACCGAACTCTCCGACCACTACCCCGTGCAGGTGACGCTTCGTTGGGTAAAATGAGCCTTGCATTCCTCTGGCATAGCTGGATATGGGTATTTTGGTTAAAAAATCTTGTTTTGCCTACCTTTTTCAGCGTCAAAATCAAACATGGCAAAATTGTTGCAATTAAAAAATAA
>JBGSWN010000269.1:0-18451 GCA_041752395.1 Saprospiraceae bacterium
GCATCGAACCGACGGAGCGGGACACTTTTTTCCGAAGGCAACAAATACAAGGCACGGTACACGACGAAACGGCGGCGATGCTGGGTGGGGTGTCGGGCCATGCGGGCCTGTTCGGTACGGCTGGCGACCTTGCGAAGCTGCTGCAGATGTACCTGAACGGCGGCGAGTACGGCGGCGAGCGGTTCATCAGTGGAGCGGCGGTGCAGGAGTTTACCCGATGCCAATATTGCCCGGAGGGCAATCGCAGAGGTCTTGGTTTCGACAAGCCCCTGATTGATTTCGACCCTGTGAAAAGTTACGTGGCGCAATCGGCCAGCCCAGAAAGCTATGGTCATTCTGGCTACACGGGCACGTTTTTTTGGGTGGACCCAAAGTACAATTTAGTGGTGATTTTCTTCAGCAACCGAGTCTATCCCGACCGCTCGCACACGGGGATTTCCGACCTGAACATCCGACCACGGGTTCAGCAGGTGGTGTACGATGCGATGCGATAAGTCTGTAGTTTGGCAGTTGATAGTCAACTATATAGTCTTTTCAAGTAGTTGGATTAAAATGAAAAAGGGATGCATCCGCAAATAGAAGATACATCCCTTTTTCATTTTTGGCAGGACAATGACTGCTAACTACCGCCCCGTCGGCCTGCGGCGCTTGCTGCGGGGGTTGAGTGGCATCCCGCCTTTTTGTATCATGCCCATTTGGCTGGCCATTTTCATCTGCCCCTGTTGGGCGATGGCCTTGTCAAACTGCTTGATTTGGTCACGGAGCGCTGGCTCGGTTACGTTCAGTTCCTTGATGTTTTTCAAGTAATTTTTGGCAACGTTAAACTTCTGGCGCTGCACGGCAATGCCTGCAAGTTGGAGCTGCACGGCGGCTTTTTCGTTGTCGGTGGGCAGTTTGATGGTCTGGGCTTTGGTGAGCCAAGTCTCGGCTTCGTCGGTGCGGCCGAGTCCCTGTGCGATGGTACCTTTCATCATGTAAAAATAGGCCCGGTTGGTCACGTAGAGCCATTCGGGCTTGAGGGTCAGGTTGAGCCATTTATCGGCTTCGAGGTAGTTCTGGTCGGCCTGCATCACCTTGGCGGTGTGCTGGATGGTGCCCAATAAAATATAGGAAGCCAGCAAAACCAAGCCGATAATCAGGAATGGAAGGCCGTAACCCCAAGGCAGCGTGGCCATCATGACGATGCCGCCAATAATAAACACGGCGATGAGCGCAAACTTGAGGTATGGATGAATGGTGAACATGGTGTTGTCTTTTGTTTTCGATAAGAATCCCGCAGAACGGGGCGGCAAATGTAAGGAAAGTTTGGTGCTAAAGGTGGTGCTGGTGCGTGTATTGGGACAAGTTGTTTTTAAATAAAAATTTTCCGAAGCTAAAATGCCGCATTTTTTACAAAATGCTGGTTATCAGCTTTTTATAAAAAAATAGCTACCCAAAAAACAGATCAGTTTACATGGCAAATGAGGCGATTCCGAACATTTTTTTTGGCAAACACCTTATCATATCGAAATCATTGCGATGGTTTTTTCTCAAAAACAATTTTGGAACTAACAAAAAACAAATAAAATGGTACCAATGAATCCTTCCAATCAACCCGGCCAACAAGGCCAAAACCCAGTTACCCCACCACCCCCCGTGGCACCTCAGCACTTGGCGAAGAAAAGCTCAACACCTTGGGTGCCGATCGTCATCGTGGCAGGGCTTTTATTGCTCGGTGTGGCAGCTTACCTGACTTACAGCAGCATGAGCATCACCCGCCAGTTGGAGCAAAAAGTAGCCGAACTGGAGGAATCCGAGAAACTGAAAGCGGAGCTCGAAGGCCAATTTAACCAAGCCATCGCCGAGTTGGATGCGCTCAAGGGCGACAACGAAAAAATCAATGCCTTGATTGATGAGCAAAAAGCAGAACTCGTAGCCCAAAAAGAGCAAATCACCGTTTTGCTGCGGGACAAAAAACAAATGGATGCTGCCCGCCGGGAAATTGCTGGGCTGAAGGCGAAAGTCGCAGAGTACATCGCTCAAGTGGACCAACTTAGGGCCGAGCAGGAGCAGCTCACACAGGACAACCAACAACTCAAGGCCGACAAGGACAGCCTGAGCTACACCTTGCAGAGCAGAGTGGCTGAAAATGAGACACTTAGCACCGCTAGGGCACAGCTCGTCAGTGAGAAAGATGAACTCACGAAATCAGTGACCGCAGGTTCTGTCATCAAAGTAAAAGACATCAAAGTGACGGGCATGAAAGTGCGGAAAAGCGGCAAAACTTCTGAAAAAGAATCCGCCAAGCGCATTGACCAACTGAAAATCTGCTTCACCACCATCGCCAACGAGGTAGTGCAGCCCGGCAACGAGAAATTCTACATCCGGGTCATCAATCCGAAGGGTGAAACCTTGGCCATTGAAGACCTCGGCAGCGGCACCACGGTGGATAAAAACGGTCAGGAAGTGCGCTTCACACAGGTACAGGAGTACGAATACGCCAATGATGAGACGCAACTTTGCTTTCTTTGGAAGCCAAATTCTGCATTCCAGAGTGGCAAGTACAAAGTAGAAATTTACAACAAAGGCTCCTTCGCCGGTTCGGACGATTTTGAGCTGAAATAATCGTTAGCGAGGCAATATCAAGGCTTTTTTTATAGCCGAAACAGCCTGATTTTCATTGTCAAAATAGAGCATAAAAAAGCAGATACCGCTAGCGGTATCTGCTTTTTTTGTCCATGAAATTTGCTGCTCGCCAGCAGGTAGCCAACCAAGCTCCGATTCATCCAATTTGTTGCCGAAGGCACTAAAAACCTGAAGCCGAACCTTGCCCGCCTCGGGCAGCGTGAAGCGGAGCGAGGTAGTCTCGTCAAATGGATTGGGAGCGATGGATTCCAGCGTAAATGCCTGTTTGTCAGCTACTTCGTCAGCGGCGGCAGGGGTGCATTTGGTATTGAACTCAGCACAGAAGCAGCGCTCGGGCAAGGTACAGTCCAGCACAAAAGGATTCGGCTTGCCGCTTTGGTAGTGTGCAATGCGCCAAGTGCGGTTCCATTCTGGCTCGTCCACGGGGTCGAGGAGGTGCCAGGCGCAGAGGGTCTGCCGCTGCGACTCGAAAAACGTAGGATTGGCAGCATCGGCCTGCCCTTTGTACATCGTGTAGAAATAAAACATGGCTCTCGCAACGTTACCCTTGTGGTCTTCTCTTGGTTCAAAAAAGCCAGCTTTGCGCTCGCTGTATTTGTCAATATTGGAAGTCGGGACATTGGAAATTTCCTGGTCAAGGTAGTACCAATTTTGAGTCTGGTTGTCGGGTATTTCAGCGAAGGGGAGGTTGCCCCGGTCGCCGTTCACGCCCTCCCGGGTCGGGTAGAGGTGGTGCATATCACCCTCGGCTTGGTTCATGGCGCCGAGGCTCTGCGGGAAAGTATGTTCGGTGTTGATGCCCAACGCAAAGGCTGCCACAGTCGGGTCTTGGGTCGGGTCGAGCTTGATTTTATAGCCCGTGTACACGCAGGTGACCGAATCGTGGTAGTTGTAGATTTTTGCGAACAAAGTATCCCTCGCCATCGCTTGCGGGAGCAGCACGGGCGGCTTGTAGGCACTCAAGAGGTTGTCAAGCAATTCTTGGCCAGAAAGGTTCGTAAATACTGGCTCATATTGCGCCAAGACGCTGATTTTCAGCAAGATACAAAACGTGGCGAGTGCCGCAAACTTCTTCATGGATACTTGATTTTGGGGTAAAGGTAGGAGATAGATTGCGTTTGTGGAAAATGCTTGATGATTAGGCTTAGGTTTTCTCAATTTAGATTTTCAATCATAGGCAATATTTTAAAAACCGTTAGAACCAGTTGTTTTTTAAGGGAAAACAATCTAGTTTTACCATGAAAATCTAGTTTTAAATCCTGATATTTCATGGTAAATACTCATTATGTCCATCGCGTGGCCGAAACTGAAATCGTCAAACTTGCGAGTTACTTCCCAGCCGTTGGTGTAGTTGGGCCCCGTCAAGTCGGTAAAACTTCCTTGGTACAAGCTGTCCGTGCACTTCTAAACAGGTCTTCTGTTTACTTGGATTTGGAGAATCCCGACGACCTGGCAAAGCTGACAAATCCATCCCTATTTCTCGACCCACTCTCCGACCAAACGGTCATCCTCGACGAGGTTCAGAAAGTGCCGTCACTCTTTCCGGTTTTGAGAAGTATCATTGACCGTAAACGACAGCCGGGCAGGTTTATCCTGTTAGGAAGTGCTTCGCCAGAACTAATTCGGGATTCGTCCGAATCGCTGGCCGGAAGAATCGCTTACCTCGAATTGAACCCGTTCAGCTTAAATGAAGTCAAAGCGACGACCGACTGGCGAACACATTGGTTCAGAGGTGGGTTTCCGCCGTCATTGCTGGCACCCGACGACGAGTTTGCAAAACTTTGGCGTCAAAATTTCATCAAAACATATTTGGAGCGAGACCTGCCCATGCTCGGCCTGAAAGCTGACCCCATCCTTACCAATCGGCTCTGGCGGATGACGGCGCACCTGAGTGGTAGCCTGCTCAACATGGAAAGCCTGTCAGGTTCATTGGGTATTCATGGCTCGACGGTTAGGCAGTACCTTGATTTTTTCGAATCGGCTTACCTTATCCGCAGGTTGCAACCCTATTTTACCAACCTAAAAAAACGGTTAGTGAAAACGCCTAAAATCTACGTTCGGGACACTGGAATCTTGCACCAACTTCTTGGCATTTCCACCCCTTACGATCTCGAAGGGCATCCGATGCTTGGAGCTTCTTGGGAAACCTATGTTATAGAGCAGATTGCTGCCTTGCTGCCCGATTGGGCGGATTTGTACTTCTACCGAACCCACCAAGGTACTGAGGCTGACCTTGTCATAACCAAAGGTGGAATGCCGGAAGTGCTAGTCGAAATCAAATACTCGACCGCACCTAAGATTTCAAAAGGGTTTCACATCGCCCAATTAGATTTGGTGGCAAAAAAACAATTTATCGTCTGTCCAATAGCAGAGGGCTACCCGCTTTCAGAAAATATCCGAGTCATTGGACTGGATGAATTGGGACGGTTGTTTGAATAGCCAGTGCCCGTCAGGTTGAGTCACAAACCGTATTTTTGTCAAATGAATCATTCCAACATGAACTCGAACAGCTTTATTGCAATGCTCCTTTTCTTGCTGCCGCAATGCCTGTTTTCACAAAAAATGGAGCATTCCAATTTTTTCAACCAACTGTTGGAACAGACCGGACTGGAGGTTTTTGACCCGTTGGATGCTGGTTACCGTAGTTTTGAATTGTGGGAAAATGAGTACTTGAACTGCCAGTACGCCATCAACTCCCGCCGGGAAGACCTCGAAATCCGCTACTACGTGGTGCCTTGGGACGAGGCCGATGTTAACACGACCGCCCCGAACGTGACCACTTTTAGGGTGCTGACCACCGTGGCCACCAACTCGGACGATGCCGTCATTTCTGGCATTCAGCCGACCAAGGACTTCCTGCTCCGCAATTTCAACGCAGACTGGGGCATGACCTATTTTTTTACCCCAAAACCCGCCTTCTCCGATGAACCTGCCTGCAAGCTCATGGCGCTCAGCAAAGAGGGCAAGGGCACGGTCTTCATCTTTTTCCTCTTCAATGATCCCGGAAACACAGCGCTCGATTTGCGGGAGGCAGCGGTAAAATTTAAGTAATTTTGAAAAAAGTAACATGAACTCGAAGATTCGCACAAGTAAAATCATCTGCCACCTAGCCCTCTTGCCCTTGTTTTTTGGTTGCTCCGCAAAATCGCCGGATGCCGCCACCACTGTACCAACCGCCACCGCAACGGTCGCCAACGACTCCATCCCCTTCCCGGTTTACATGGGGTTCAGTGAGTTCGAGCCAGAACTGCAACACTCGAACGACACCACCTACGTCATCAATTTTTGGGCGACTTGGTGCAAACCCTGCGTGGAAGAACTGCCGCTTTTTTATGAAAAACTGATACCTGCGATGGCTGACAAACCTGTAAAAGTGCTGCTGGTAAGCATGGATTTCCCGAAGGACATCCAAAAAAAGCTCATCCCCTTCGTTGCGGAGCGAAAACTGGAAAAGCATGTGGTAGCACTGGGAGATTTGGACTACAACAGTTGGATTGACAAGGTGAGCACCGAATGGGACGGCGCCATTCCCTTCACGCTGGTTTACAATAAAAATGGGCGGGCGGTGAAATCGGGTGAGCTGGCGAACTACGAGGAACTGCAGCAGTTGGTGGAAAAGCTATGAGTTTAGAGCTGTGAGTTGCGAGTTTTGCACCCGGTGCTCACAGCTCGTAACTCAAAACTCGAAGCTTATCCGTGCAGCACCAGAATCGGAATCTTCGTGTTCAGCACCATCGCTTTCGTCACGCTTTTGTGGAAGAGCTGCTCCCAGAAATTGCGGTGCGGCGACACCATTACCACGAGGTCAATATGGTGTTTGATGGCGTAGTCGTTCAGTCCGTCCACCACCGAGTGCCCCTCGATATTGGTCATGTTGAAGGCAAACGAAGGCTCGTTGCCATTGAAAAGCACTTTGAAAAGTCGGCTTTCGATTTCTTGGTAGGTTTTGGTATCACCCTCCTCGGCTACGTGCACGAAGTGGATGTCTGAGTTGAACGCATTGGCCACGTCCACCAGTTTGTGGAGCGTGGGCTGCTCGGCGGCCTCGTAATTACTGGCGTACATGATGTGCTTGAAGCCATGAAACTTCACGCCCTCCGGCACGAGCATCACTGGGCACTCGGCCCGCTGCGTGACGTTGGTGGACACGCTCCCGAACATTTTTTCCAAAAATCCCCGCTCGCCCGTGCTCCCCATCACCATCAGGTCAATACCTTTTCGGCGGGAGCATTCTAGAATTTCATCCACTGCAAAACCCGTGATGACTTCCTGCTCGACCTCCACCGCCGTGGCCACATTGCCGCCACCAGCGGCACTCATTTCTTCTTTCACAAATTGGTCGAGCCGCGCTTTGGCGTAGCCGATACCATCCATAAAACTGTTGTTTAGCCAGTTACTTTCGGGGTCGAATTCAGGGTGGTAAATAT
Source organism: Saprospiraceae bacterium (assembly GCA_041752395.1). Classification (GTDB taxonomy): domain Bacteria; phylum Bacteroidota; class Bacteroidia; order Chitinophagales; family Saprospiraceae; genus UBA6168. The sequence goes on from JBGSWN010000269.1 coordinate 7,053, forward strand.
GCACGGCCTTCACTTGGCCGTCCTGCAGTTCAGCGAGGTCGAGGGCGAATTGGAAAGCGCCCTTGGCAGCTGACGAAAAGTCGGTTGGAACGAGGATATTTTTCATGGCAAATTGTTTAAAAGACCCTTTTACAAAGGCATTGAGCAAAATTTTCAAGTCCTCGGCTGGCGGCACCATTTTTTGCAGGACGACCGTACCATTTACCACCAAGGCGGGTATGCCGTTGATGCGGTACTTCATCAGCTGCTCCATCCCCGACACGTCCTCTACGACGGCCTTCATGCCCAAGGCAGCAAGCGCCTGAACGAGGTTTGCACGGAGTTGGCGGGTCTGAATGCTCCCGTCAATGCCAAGGACTTGAATAGTGGTCATGTGCGCTGAACGGATTTAAATCGCTTTTGCCTTCTTGTAATTTTCGAGCGGAATTGGTTCGTCTTCAATGGCTTTTATGATGTCGAAAGTGGTCACAATACCCACCAGGTCATCGTTGTCCACCACTGGGATGGCATGGAAACGGTTGACCAGGAAAACCTCCAACGCCGTGCGAATCGGGTCGGTGCTTTCCACTTTGGCGAGGCCCTTAGTCATGATTTCCTCGGCCTTCCAGGAGCGCAGACGGGTTTCGTCAATGAACTTGTCCATTTCGTTGCTCTTGAAGCCCCGCAGGAAATGCAGGAAGTCCGTTTTACTCACAATACCCTCGATATGCTTGTAGCGCACGACGGGTATGTGGTGGATTTTGTGGTTGTCAAAAATTTCCTTGACCACCATCAAGCTGTCATCAGGATTAACGGTCTGCAGCTTGGCGGTCATGATCGTTGAGATTGGTGCTAAGACGTTCATAACTTCATTCTTTTTTGCTCCGCAAGGATTTGATTTTTTCGTTAAAATTCAAATTCATTGTGAACACTGTGATTGGTTATCTTTCGAGGCAAAGTTCCGACGGGCAGCAACGGGGCACGATGACTTTTGTCACCCCTTTTTCGTGATAAACCGCATTTGGACGGACGGCACATCTTCGGTACTTTGCAGCGTTGAACAGTTCAATAGGCGATAACCCACTGATAATCAATGGTTCTCGTCAAAAAAAACACCACATTGAAGGATAGTTTGCCAAATCAAAGCAAGGCGGACATGACGGCGTACTTGGAAGCGATTTTCAATACGGCCGTTGACGCCATTTTTACTATCAACGACCGGGGCGTCGTTGAGCGGATGAACCCTGCAGCAGAGCAACTCTTCGGCTACGAAGCCTCGGAAGTTTTGGGCAACAATATCTCCATGCTCATGACAATGCCAGACCGACAAAACCACGACAAATATATTGATCGGTACATCGAAACCCGGGAGCCCCGTATCATCGGCATTGGCCGGGAGGTGACCGGAAAGCGAAAAGATGGCACCGAGATGCCGCTCCGATTGGCGGTCAGTGAAACCATGCTGGATGGCCGCCGCATTTTCACCGGCATACTCCACGACCTTAGTTCCATAAAAGAGGCCGAGGCCAAAATCAGGAAACTGAACGAAGACCTCGAACTGCAAAATGAGCGATTAGAACAGAAGGTGAACCAGCGAACCGAGGAGCTTTCGGAAGCCGTGAACCGGCTACTTGGCGTGAACCAACAACTGGTTCGGGAGGCAGAAGAACGCCGTGCAGCAGAGAAGGCACTCCGCATAAGCGAGGAGGATTTGCGCAAGGCGCTTGAAAAAGAAAAACAGCTCAACGAACTGAAGTCCCGCTTCGTAAGCATGGCTTCGCACGAATTCCGCACCCCACTGAGCACCGTGCTTTCCTCCGCCGATCTGGCGGAAGCCTACACGGGCGGTGAGGAGCATCAGGAAAAACGGAGCAGGCATTTGCAGCGCATCAAGACCGCCGTCGGGACGCTCACTGGCATCCTCAACGACTTTCTTTCCCTGAGCAAATTGGAGGAAAACATGGTGCAGACACAAGCCGTGCGTTTTACGCTAAAAAGTTTTTGCGAGGAAGTGGAAGACGAGGTACACGGTTTGGTGAAGCCGGGCCAAAAAATCGTGCAGGAGCACGAAAACTGCGAGGTGGAGGTGTTTTTGGATAAAAAAATCTTGAAGAATATCATTTATAACCTGGTATCAAACGCTTGCAAATACTCCGATGCTGGCAAGCAGATTTTCTGCCGCCTTCGGGTGGCCGATGATGTGCTTCACATCGAAGTGGAAGACCAAGGCATTGGCATCCCGGAAGAAGACCAGCCGCACCTATTCGAGCGGTTTTTTCGGGCAAACAACGTTGAAAACATACAGGGCACGGGCTTGGGCCTGAACATTGTGAAACGATACCTCCAACTTTTGGGCGGCGCTATTTCCTTTACCAGCAAACCCAGTCAAGGCACAGTTTTTAGGATAAATATCCCACTCACCCAAGGCTAAATAAAAGCATTATGAAAAAAATTCTCGTCATTGAAGACAACCTGGAAGTACGGGAAAACCTTCAGGAAATTCTCGAAATATCCGGTTACCAGGTACTGGCTGCCGAAGACGGCACCGTCGGTGTGGAACTGGCCACGAAGGAGCACCCCGACCTTGTGCTCTGCGACGTGATGATGCCCAAACTCGACGGCTTCGGTGTGCTCAATATCCTAAGCCACCGCCCCGACACTTCAGACATTCCCTTCGTCTTCCTCACCGCCAAAACCGAAAAAGACGACTTCCGCCGGGGCATGAACCTCGGTGCTGACGACTACGTGACGAAGCCATTTTACAAGGACGAACTCCTCGCCGTGGTGGAAACCCGCTTGAAAAAAAGCGAGCGCTTGCGCAAATTCAACCGCACAGAGGAGGGGCTTATCAGCTTCATCAACGAGGCAAAAGGTTACGAAGATTTGAAAAAACTCTCGGTGGACAAGCGCACCAAGGACTACAAAAAACGGGATGTACTGTTCGAGGAAGGCGATACACCCCGCTACATGTATTTCATCAGCAAGGGGCAGGTTAAAATTTACAAGACGAACGACATCGGCAAGGAGTACATCATCAATATCCGCAACGCTGGCGAGTTCATCGGCTACACAGCCCTCATCAAAAACGAACAGTACAGCTTCTCCGCCGCCGCCCTCGAAGACACGACGGCCAGCCTCATTCCGAAAGATGATTTTCTGAAACTCCTCTACGCCAACCGGGACGTGGCCAGCCGCCTCATCAAAATGCTAGCCGACAACGTGGCTGAAAAGGAATCGCAACTGCTGCAACTTGCCTACAATTCCGTCCGCAAACGGGTGGCCGAAGCTGTGCTGCTGCTGCATGACCGCTACTCAAAAGAAGGAAAACAAGATATTCAAATCTTGAGGGAAGACCTGGCCCACATCGTCGGCACGGCAAAGGAGAGCGTCATCCGCACCCTCACCGAGTTCAAGGAGGACGGGATGATAGAAATCAGGGACGGGGCGATTCGGATTTTGAACCAGAAGAAACTGGAGGCGCTGCCGACTTAGGAGGTATGAGGTATGGAGGTATGAGGTATGTCTGCACGGACATACCTCACCACTCAATGTTTTCTGCACTTTGTCGTTAAAGCCCTTAATTGGCGGGGTTAATCATTTTGTTAAATTTTGCATTGAAAATTACAAAGTCAAGTTTAAAATTTTCAATGCAAAACAATATGTTATCACACCATCTGCTGAAACCATGACCAATGCCGATGGCGTGGTCATTTGCAGCTTGCTGCATTTTTTAGATTTCGAGGTATCAGAAATTGCCTGAAACTTGGCTATTCCTTTTGAACTAATGCTTCCGATACTTCGCCATCATCTCCACAGAAATAACGTTCTGTTTCAAAAAAGCCGTGTCGGCACCGTAGCTGCCCTTCGTAGGGAAGAACACTTCGAGGGTTGGAACAAACCACGCAGGGTCTTTATCAAAAGCCTGCTTTAAGCCGACCTCACCCTTGCCCTTTATGTCGCTTCCGTTTTTGTTCATGACAATGTTTTCTTCGAACAAAAACAGCCAGCTTGCCCTACCTCTTGCACTGATGCCGGCGGTAGTTTCGTCAAGCAGTGCAACCCTGCATTCCATCTTTGCGTGCTCTTGCGAGCATACATTTTCCAACAGTTCGCTCCATTGAAAAACACGGTCATTCCCATCCATATAAGAATAGTAAACACCGCCTGTAGAATCCACAATTGAGCTGCCGAGCAGGTACAAATCATAAGTCTGGTTGGGTCCGCAAGGCGAATCATCGAAGAGGTCACAGCTTGCCAAACATATTGATAAGCAGGCAGCTGAAGCTGTCAGTAGATTTGTTTTCATGATTTGAAATTTTAGATGAAAAGATAAAACTGAAATACCTGTTAAAATTGCTAGAAATATCAATATCCTGCAACTAGGCTAGCGTGAGCGGATGCTGTTATGTTTGATTTTTTGAAAAATTGTTTAAAACTTCCCCTCCTTCCATATCGAAACCAACCACCGCAGCCCAAACAAGCCTGCAATCACAAAGCCGAACACCCCAAGCGCAGGCACGTTTTTGATGTGCGGCGGAACATCAGCAATGACCAACAGCGAAGAGCCAAGGATGAGTGACCCTAGCACCACTGCAAACGAAATCCGTTTTGCGGCCACATCCAACGCATTGGTAACAGGGGCAAGGCCACGGTGCTCGAACTCGATGTGCAACTTCCCTTGTTTCAATTTCCCAATAATATCTTCCACGTCCTCCGGCAGAGAGGTGGCCAGTTTGGTGAGGTCGCCGAGCGTCTTGACCATTTTTTTGGACAGCTTGGCAGGGCTGTATTTTCTTCGCAAAAGCCGCACCACGAACGGATGGATGTTCTCGATGATATTGTACTTGGGGTCGAGCATCAGGCCCACGCCCTCAATGATGACGAGGGCTTTCAGCAGTAGCAGCAGGTTGGAAGGCACCCTGATTTTATAGTCGAAAAACAACGAATTGAGGGCTGCCATGACCTGGTTTGAGTCAATTTCCTCCAAGCCGATACTGGAATAATTTTGAAAAAACTCGCCGATATCGTACTCCAGGTTGGCCTGGTCAATTTTGGCTTCGTCCCAAGAAAAACGCAGCAAGGCAGTCTTCAACCCATCTACGTCCTGGTCGTGAACGGCAAGCAGCAGGTCGGCAAGCAGCTCCCGGTCGCCCTCCATGACCGTGCCCATCATGCCGTAGTCAATGAAGCAGACCCGCTGGTCGGGCAGTACGAAGATGTTGCCGGGATGCGGGTCGGCATGGAAAAAGCCGTGGTCGAACACCTGCTCGAAATAGAGGTTGATACCTTTCAGGGCAAGCTCCGCTCCCGTCATTCCAATGCGTTCGAGGGCGGCAAGGTCTATGCATTTTAGGCCATCAATGTACTCCATGCAGAGCACCTTTTCCGAGCTGAATTCTGGGTAAACTGTCGGAACGTAGATGTCGGGATTGCCCCGGAACTGCTCCTCGAAGCGCCGCATATTGGCCGCTTCCATCGTAAAATCAAGCTCTTTTTTAATGCTCGTTTCAAACATTTTCACCAACTCCATCGGCTGGTAGGCGTCGAACTGCGGGAACCGGGACTCGACGAGCCGGGCTAAACTCTTGAGGATTTGGATGTCCAATGCCACCGTTCCATCAATACCGGGGCGCTGCACTTTCAGCACTACCTGCTGCCCACCAACCAAAACAGCCCGGTGCACCTGCGCCATGGAGGCCGATGCAATAGGCTGAAAATCAATGCTTTCGAAGGATTTTTCCAATTTGTCGCCCAACTCCAGCTCCAGCGTCTCACTGATGTTTTCGACGGGAACGGGCACGGCGTGGTCTTGGAATTTTTGCAGCTCTTCCACCAGTTCCTCCGGCAAGATGTCGGGTCGATTACTGGCTATCTGCGCAAATTTGATGAAAGTGGTGCCAAGTTCCTCACAGACCATCCGCATCCGCTCATAGCGGGTAAACTCGGTGACGGGAATGCCGTTGTGCTTCGGTATGAGCCGTTTCCATTTTGGAACAAAACGGCTAAATGGCGGATGCGTGACCACGTCGGCAAAACCATACCTAACCAGTACACTGATGACTTTTTCATAGCGACCGATGAGGGTAGGCTTATGTGCTGTCGTTGTGGTCATGTGGAGGTGGAAATGGTAATTGAGATATTGAGTTATTGAGAGAAATTCCAACTCTTCAGTAACTCAATATCCTAATCACCCAATAACTGAATTTCTATGAAAGCAGGTTGGAGAAGGCCTTCTTCATGTGGTCAAACGAAGTGGAGATTTCGTTGGAAAAGGAATCAATTTTTTCACCAGCGCCCACTTCTTTTTTCAGCCGCTCCCGAATTTCTACCACGGCGTTGACCAATTCAGGCTTCAGCATTTCCAGCTCGTTTTCTGCTTCAAACTCGCCCAGCGCCAGCTTGATGCGGTAGGTGTCCAGTTTGGACCGGAAGGCATCCAGCTTGTTTTGGAGCGCCATGCCGAGGTCGCCGTAGGCTTCCTTCATGGCCAGTTCCAATTCGTAAATCGCATGAAGGGTTTCCCGTTTCTGCACGTCGTATTGGCGCTTATTTTCGGAGGCAGGCTTTGCCAACCGGGCTTCCAATGCTTCAAATTTGTTCATCAATACCTCTCGGTGTTTGCTGGCAGCCTCGCCCGTCCGGCGCAGCATATTTTTTTCATCCGCAACGAAATGGAGGAAATTCTTGCGCTCCCGGTCGAATATGTCCTTGGCTTCGGCTTTGCCAAGGGACATCTGCACTTGCATATCGTCCAGCAGTACTTTCATCTGGGTGAGGCGTTCTTTGCCAATATCCATTAATTCTTCTTGCAGTGTCATGGCTATATTTTTTTAGTGAAAAAATCTGATTTATCACTGCAAAAATGCACCATATAGCCCATTAGATAAAATGAGTAACATCACGGGAATAAGTGAGTTAAGTCACCAACCAATCGTCAAATCAGGCGTTATTTTGTTGTGATATCAATATGAAATGATTCATATTTCGGGTGATTAAATATTGTCAGAGCGCCTTCGTGGCGCTCTTTTTTAGTCGTTCCTAAAATTCATCTTTTAAACCAATCAATCCATTATATCATGGACAAGAAAGTAAGCTTCAAAGAATTGCTCGATGGCGATAAGCCCGTCCTCATTGACTTCACCGCCAGTTGGTGTGGCCCCTGCCGCATGATGGCGCCCGTGCTGGAAGACGTGAAAAAGCAGTTGGGCGAAAAAGCCACTATCGTCAAAGTGGACATTGACCGCAACCAGGCTTTTGCGGGAAATATGGGCGTGCAGGGCGTGCCTACTTTTGTTTTGTTCAAAAAAGGAAAGGAGGCATGGAGGCACGTCGGCATGATTTCAGGGCCGCAGTTGAAGGGCGTGCTGGAGCAACACGCCTAACTCACTGACAAATCTCATAAAAAAGCCTTGCCGTTCGTCAGCTTAAAAGTGCTCGTGCAAGGCTCACCTTTGGCTTAAGTTGAGAAGCTGTTTTCCTTCGTGAGAAGGGTAGATTGTGTGCATAACTTCCTGTTGGAGGAGGTATGCCATTCCATTTGGCTCCCAAGAATCCCCCACACCACAACAATTGAATTATGGGAGCAGAAAAGGTGGCCATCATAAAGGATAAGAACCAACGCCATCAGGCGACGGCGCACCTTTTGCAGGACTTAAAGGCCCTGGAAAAGATGCACGAAAATGGCCTGTTCGAATCGGACATCCAGCGCATCGGGGCCGAGCAGGAAGTCTCACTGGTCGGCTATGATTGGAAGCCTGCGCTGGTGCTGATGGACATCTTGAGTAAGATAAATGACGAGCGCTTCACCACCGAACTGGCCCAGTTCAACCTGGAAATCAACCTCGATCCACTCGTATTCACTGGCGACTGCCTCACGCAACTGGAAAGAAACCTATGGCGGTTGGTGGTAAAAGGCGAAAACGTCGCCAACCAATTCAATGCCCACCTGCTGCTGGTCGGCATATTGCCGACGCTCCACCAGAGCGATCTGGACATCAAAAACATCACTCCTTCCCCACGCTACAAATCGCTCTTGGACATGCTCCACGAGCTCCGGGGGGACAGCTTCGAGTTCAGGATTGAGGGGAAAGACCAATGGATAGCCCGGGCGCAAGATTCGTTTTACGAAAGCAGCAATACGAGCTTTCAGGTGCACTACCAGCTTCCGCCCGATGGCTTTGCGGCTTCCTATAATTGGGCGCAAGCCATCACTGCCCCCGTGCTGGCCTGCGCCACCAACTCGCCCATTTTCCTCGGAAAACGCCTCTGGCGGGAGACCCGGATTGCCCTTTTTCAGCAGTCAACGGACGTGCGGAACACCGACGCTCACTACCGTGACCGCTCGCCGAGGGTGGACTTGGGCACCCGTTGGGTGAAAGGCTCTGTGCTCGATATTTACCGGGAAAACGCTACCCGCCACAAGCCCATTTTTGTTTCCACCAGAATGGAGGATGCCTTGCAGGTGTTGGCCGAAGGCGGTGTGCCCAAACTCTACCAGCTCTGCATCCACAACGGCACGGTGTACAACTGGAACCGGGCCTGCTACGGCATTACCGAAGGGAAACCACACCTGCGCATCGAGAACCGGGTGCTGCCCGCTGGACCAACCATCATTGACGAGGTGGCAAATGCCGCTTTTTGGCTCGGCCTGATGAAAGGTATGCCGCCGGAATATGCCAAGATTGACCAGCGAATGGACTTCGATGTTGCGAAGCGGAACTTTTTGTATGCTGCGCAATTGGGCCTTGGCGCCAATTTTTATTGGAACGGCAGCACCAAGCAAATCAGGTCGGATGAGCTGATTTTGAAGGAGTTGTTGCCCATCGCCAGAGAAGGGCTGGCCAATGCTGCGGTGGATGGAAAAGACATTGACCGCATGCTCGGCATCATTGAGGAGCGGGTGAAAACGGGCCGAACTGGCTCGCAATGGGTGCTGGATGCCCACAAGAAACTCAGCAAGGAATCCAACAAGGACGACGCCCTCATAGCACTTACCGCTGGCATGTCCCGGCGACAGCAGGAAGGCTCCCCCGTGCATACCTGGGACCTGCCCGAAACGGCGGAGGCGGGTAGTTGGAAAAACCGCTACTGGACTATCGAGCAGATCATGAAAACCGACCTTTTCACGGTGAACGAAGACGACCCCGTCCAGCTTGCCGCCAATATGATGTACTGGCAAGACATCCGCCACCTACCGGTGGAGAACAACCAAGGCGAACTGACCGGCCTGGTCACCTGCAAGCTGGTTATGGTGTTTTACAGCAACCACGACGATGGGACAAATGCTTCCGTGCGGGACATCATGGAGAAGAACCTCGTCACCGTTTCGCCCCAAACCAAAACGATGGACGCCCTGGAGCTGATGAAAAAAAATCATTTTGGCTGCTTGCCAGTGTTGCACAACAACAAACTGGTGGGGCTGGTGACGGAGCGTGATTTTATGAATATCGCTGCTGAATTGCTCAAAGAGAACGCATGATTGGCTTGCGTTCCCTAAAAGCCATAGTTATGAAAATCCTATCCAAGCGCATTTATTTTTCAAATTTGGCTGCTTTTTTGGCCACCATAGGTTTGGTTTTTTCTTGTCAAAACAAAGCCGAAACACCCGCTCAAGTCGAGGTTGAGAAACAGGAAACCATTTTACCCAGAGACACAATTCCCACCTTCCCCGCCTTCGATACAGTCGTGCTTTCCTACGACGTTACCATCAGTTGCCTCTTCGATTTTTTGGATACGCTGGTTGCGCATTATGACACGTTGGCCCCATATCCCGTGTCCGAGCACCTACTCGTGCGAGCCAACCCTTGGCTGATTGACAGCCTCGAAAATACGGACTACTACCGCTTGAAAGAACGGGGCATTTTCAACTACGACAACCGGCTGCTGGTGGTGATGCACCAAGGCGACACGTTTTTTATTCCAAATGAAACCAAAGCACGGGAGTTGCTGGCGCAAATGGACAGCACCGTGATTGACGTGAACATTCCTGAGTTTAAACTGCGGATTTTGGTGGGCAGTGACACCTTGTACACCTTCCCCGTGCGGGTCGGGCAGAACCGCAATCGCTATCTGCTGGCCACCGACCGGGTGACAGACTTGCGCACCAAAACTGGCACTGGCACTATAGTCCGGCACTCCAAAGACCCGTTTTTCCGGGATCCCGTGGATGGGCGGATGTTCAACATCACCAAACGGGACGACGACCAGAAGACCCGAATGCCGCTCATTCCGTGGATGGAGCCGCAGTTGGACGGGCGGCGCACCGGACATCTCATCCACCCGACCTCCAACCCGAAGTCACTCGGCAAGGCATATTCCAACGGCTGCGTTGGTACGAGAGAGGGGGATGCCTGGCGGATTTACTATTATGCGCCACTCGGCACGAAGGTGGTTTTTAGGTATGACCTGGAGGTGGTAAGCGAACAAGGCGATACGGTTTTGCTAAAAGATATTTATGGATATAAGAAGAAATAAAAACTGGTCAAATAATTAAATTTAAAAAACCAAAACGCCTACAATTGCAGGTACTGCAGCATTAATAAAAGTTGATTATATTTTTTGACAAGAGTCACCATTAAATACTGACAGGAGTCATTTACATCCAATTGTCATAGCGGTAATTTTGCACCATCATTAACACATCAAAAATCGAATATCATGAGTTTACAAAAGCAATTATTGAAATCAAAACATGCCTACAAAGTGACTTTCTCGTTGCCGAAAGAAGCTGTAGATGGTGCCAAAGACGTGAAAATACTTGGCGACTTCAACAATTGGGAAAAGGACAACGCCATTCCCATGAAAGCTGAAAACGGTGGCTACAAAGCTACATTGGAATTGAATCCTGGCCGTGAATATGAGTTCCGCTACCTTATCAATGATGAGAAATGGGAAAACGACTGGGAGGCCGACAAATACAGTTTATCGCCTTATGGCGTAGAAAACTCAGTTGTGGTCATACCTGCTGAAATGGAAAAATAATTAAACCAGATGTCGGTTGCTCGCCTTGTTTGGCTGGCGACCATGTCTATAGTTGTTTGAATAACTGATTGATATTTTGGATTCGGCAAGGGGGCAAGCCCCCTTGCCGAAATCACCAAATTGTTATTCAAACAACTATAAATTCCGCACCAAAAAATAATTTGCCATGAAAAAAGCTGATTAAGTTCGTCCTTGCTGCCATGTTCGTTAAAGGTGTCATCAATAAATTCCGCCATCACCGCAATTTTGAAATTACAAATTGATACTTTTTATGGAGAATATGGGAACAGTGAGAGGCTATTAGAGCATGTTGGAAAATTTAATGCTGTAATCATTTAATGCTGTTTAAGATTATAGCGCAATTGGCCAACAATATCATGGATTCGGCACTTTTCGTTGTGTGTTCATAGTCCTTGCATAATCTCCTGAAGAAATTAAAC
>JBGSWN010000270.1:0-3093 GCA_041752395.1 Saprospiraceae bacterium
TTTTTCATAAAGGTCACAGACCTTGTAGCATATTGAAATCAAGAGTTCTTCCCAGTCCAGCATAGTGCAGTGTTTTGTTCTTACTGCAATATCGCTGACTGGGAGGTTTTATTCACCTTGAACCCGTTATTCGCATTAATAGCCACGTTTACCGCTGCGGAATTGCCTGACTCGTCCTAAAATAGCTTTACACTAAAAAGTGTAAAACTGTGATAGGACAAAGCAAAGGGTCAAGCAGTAAAGCCGCTACCCATCAGAACACAGTCTAAAAAAAAACAAATGCCGGGACTGCACTAGTCCAGCACAATTCCGGCACTTGTTCTTTCAATATCAAATGTTTACGCCTCCAGCGACTTCAATCCGCTGGGCGTTCACCCATTTGGCATCGTCGCTGCACAGAAAGGCGACCACGCTGCCGACGTCGTCGGGCAGGCCCACCCGGCCCAGGGCGGTCTGTCCGGCAAGCATGGCGTTCAGGTCTTTGTTGTCCCGAACGGCACCGCCGCCGAAGTCGGTCTCGATGGCCCCGGGGGCCACGGTGTTCACCCGGATTTTCCGGCTGCCCAATTCGAGCGCCTGGTAGCGGCTCAGGCTTTCGATGCCCGCCTTCATGATGGCGTAGGCGGCGTAGTTGGGGAAGGAAAAACGGGCCAGTCCGCTGGAAATGTTCACGACGCTGCCGCCGTCGGCCAAGATGGGGAGCGACTTTTGGGTAAGGAAAAATGCTGCCTTCAAGTGTTCGTTCACCATATTGTCGAACTGCTCCTCGGTCGTGCTGTCAAAAGGGGCGTAAAGACCTGTCCCCGCATTGTTTACCAGCGCATGGATTTGGTCGGTGCCAAAATCGCTTGCCAATTTCGCCTTTACCTCGTCCACAAAAGCATCAAAGGTTTTGCTTTTTGCCACATCCAGCCGAATGGTGGCTGCTCTTTTACCGGTTTCCTGCACGGCTGCCACCACATCGTTTGCGGCTGCCTCGTTGCTGTGGTAAGTGATGATGACGTCAAAATTTTTCTGGGCCAATTGGATGGCCATGTTCCTGCCCAAGCCACGGCTGCCGCCGGTCACGAGCGCTACTTTGTTTGAATTGCTTGACATTGAAGTTTGAGTTTAAGTTTAAGTCTAAAGTGAGCCACAAAGGTCACCCATACTCGAACCCAACACCTTGTACTTGTCAATCCGGTTTTTGCAAAATTCAATCAATTGCGAAATTGTAGCGGGGAAAGCCTAGCGTGTTTTTTGAAAAAATTGGAGAAATGTGCCACCTCCTCGAAGCCCAAGGCGTAGGCAATCGTGGAGACGTTCCATTGGGTCTGTTTGAGCAGGACCTTGGCTTCCTCCGTGAGCCGCCCATTGATGATTTCGGTGGTGCTCCGGTGGGTCGTTTCCTTGAGCGCCTTGTTCAGGTGGTTGACGTGGATATTGAGCGCCAGCGCAAAATCGGTCGGGCTTCTGAGCTGGATGGTCTGCTGTTCGTTCTCGACCGGGAACTGCCGTTCGAGCAGTTCGATGAACAGGGTGCTGATTCTGGAAGCCGAATTGATTTTGACCGGTATGCTGGAAATGGGCTTTAGTTTTTGCCCGTGGTGAATCAGTTCTATCAGATAATTGCGCAGCAGGTCATATTTATAGGCATAGTCGGAAGCCAGTTCCGCATCCATTTTTTTGAAAATCGCCTCAAAATCAAGGAATTGCGTATCGTCGAGTTCAAACACAAAATCGCTGGTGGGCTGGTAAATCGGCAGTTCGTCAATCGCCAGGCCCGTTTTCGCCAGTGACAAAAAATCCTTCGTGAACACACAAAAACACCCCTGCTGCTGGTCGTCCTGCGGCGTGTAGCGGTACGGGATTTTGGGCGTTGCGAAGAGGATTCCCTGCTTTTCGATGAGCAGGGTCTTGTCGGCATACTCGACGAGGTTTTTCCCTTTTATCAAACTGATTTTGTAGTACAGACGGCGGTTGTAGGTCATGGCGCTCCGGCATTTGCCGCTGAAATAAAACTTGGCGATGTCGAAAACATTGAAATGCCCCAAGTCCCGTGCGCTGTCGGTCTGAAAAAAATAGTCGAGGTTTGCCAGTTCGGCGCCACAAATATCCTGGTAAAACGACTTGATGCTGATGTTTTCCATGTTTGCAAATTTCAAATAAGGCCAAAGATAGGTTACTGGCGCCAATCCATCGAAATTGCTTTTTGGGTAAAAACGGATTGGGGGCGATTTGTTTTGTTTGGGTGGATGCTTAGCTGGTTCCTTTGAAGGGAAAAATGTAGGAAAATCTTTATGGGTGGTTGGTGAAATCCAACATTTGGCTAACTTGCAACGCACTAGATAACCAAGGTATGAAACCCGTTGAAAGCCCATTCAGATTGACGACAGCACTTAAATTTGACAAATCTCGAAGATTTGTCAAATTTGGGGGTGTGCATAGACCTTCCAAGGCGCAGTGGCTTGGAAGGTCTTTTTTGTTTCCAATTTGCCAATTCAAACACCACCCATGACTGATACTCAACAAGTCTATAAAATCCTACAACTGCTTCGGCTGCTAAATTCTCCTCCTGCTAAGGATGTGCCTCAGCTTGTCCGTCGGTTAGATAGTACGCAGAGTACTATATATAGGCATTTAGCTGTACTGACAGAAGTAGAGTATGACATAGAACCGACGAGAAGCACCGGAAATCGTTAAAATTTTCTGTAGCGCAAAATGGGAATGGAATTCTTGGCCCAGCAGAAATCACGTATCTTCAGGAGTTGCTGGAAAAACACGCCGGTGATTCTATCCATGCAAAGAACATCCTTGATAAATTCTACCGAAGCCTCACTTTAATTCCTTTGGCTGATGCGCTGCCCCAGTTGCATACGACGCCGGGTTCTTCCGCTTCATCGGCCAGGAACTGCACGACCGCTTCGTCATCCGCCTGAAGCTGAACCGCAACTCGGACGTGAAGGCATGGGGGGAGAAGGGGCAGCGGGAGGTGTGGCTCAAGCTGGCGAAGAAGCCGCTCGACCACCGCTTCGAGCAGGTGTACAAGGAGTTCCGGTGGAAGGGCAGGACCTACAAGCAGGCCAGGGCCGTCGTCAGCCACGAGCACATCCA
>JBGSWN010000271.1:0-12933 GCA_041752395.1 Saprospiraceae bacterium
TTTTTCATAAAGGTCACAGACCTTGTAGCATATTGAAATCAAGAGTTCTTCCCAGTCCAGCATAGTGCAGTGTTTTGTTCTTACTGCAATATCGCTGACTGGGAGGTTTTATTCACCTTGAACCCGTTATTCGCATCATTGACAACAGACCGCCGATTGAAGATGAGGACATGGGCCTGGAAATATACCAAGCCGTCAAGGATTTTGAAGTAAGCCCCTTGCGCCCCATTAGCTTACAACAAATCGAAGACCGGGCATCCGATAAACCTGCGGCGGAGGTGGGTGGTGCCAACCAATCAGACAGCGACTTGTCCAGCCTTTTTGATTGGGATGATAGCATGGCGAATTAGTGGTCAATTCAGCCTTCGCTTGAAACAAACTACGGTGGTTTTCAAAATCACCGTGGGTTAAATGAATCCGTTCATTACCCACCCACAAGGCTGTATCTTTGCCCCATGCGCAGCATCGGCTTTTATCTTTCCGGCGTCGGCACCATCTGGCTCAGCTTCGCCCACCGCCCGCAATTGGACGCAGCGACGCAGTCAATTTCCCTGCATAACACTGCTACCGGAGAGGTTGCCCTGTGCAGCAACCACTACAATGAGTTCCGGCACATACCAAAGGGCGATATCGCTGCCCTCCGCCATTTTTACCAGCGCCGGGTCGTGCAGGTTGACCCTGCCGACTATGCGATGAAACTTGATAAGTAGATTTACGATTTTAGATTTACGATTTACGAGGCGTAATCCATTGAAAATGAACGACTTAGGCTAAAGTGAAAATCTAAACTAATTTCAATAACCCACTTATTTTTGATGAAACAAAACACGGTGATTGATAAAATTACCGTGCTTTGCTTGCCGTCCACCGCTTACGGCTTCAGCAGCTTAAACGCATGCCCCCAACTGTTATCCTTAAATCCCGGAATGCACCACAACATACATAGCGGCTCAATGGCACGAGCCGCTTCCACACCACCCATATCCGCCACTTCCCAGCCGATTTTTTGCAAAAGCGCAGTGGTTTCCTCCTTTGCTGCCTCGCTCTTTCCGCAGATGAACATGGTGGGCGGGCCTCCCGGCAATTGCGGGTCAATCATCAGGCCGCTGCCGACGCTGTTGAAGGCTTTCACAAAATTCGCCGCAGGCGCAAAAGCCTGTAGGCGCTCCATGAGCGAATAATTGATGTCGGTGAAAAAATGCAATACGCCGTTCACGGGCGGGTACTTGTCGTCAATGGGATTGGTGGCGTCGAGGATGGCCTTACCAGCGAGGTTTTCCAATCCAGCTTTTTCCAAGGCGCTCTCAGCATGGATGCCTTTGACGGCCAGTACCAAGAGCTCGCCGAAGGCGGCTGCTTCTTCAAAACTGCCGACTTGACCGCCGCTTTGGCTTTGCCAATCGGCTAGTTTTGAAGGGTCGCTGGTGCCGAGCATGACCTCGTAGCCGTGTTTGATAAAGCCGCTGCCGAGTGTTTTGGCCACAACGCCAGCGCCGATGATTCCGATTTTTTTCATGATGTTCGATTGTTTTTAATGGTGATTGTTTTTCTGATAAATTGGTTTTAAAACCTTTTTACAAACCTGCATTTCGGCCAATAGTTTTTTAACAAGGAGTATTAAATTTCTCTCCTAGTTTTTGTGACAACGTGCAGCAGGTATTAATCGAAACCGAATTGACTAGCCCAAGGAAAGGTGTTTATTAAGAGCCGAACTAAGTGTAAAAAAATGTAAAAAATGCTGCTGAAAACACTGGAATTCTGCTTCAGAACTAGTTCTTGCCTACCTTACCGAGTCTAATGACTTGTTGAATTAATTTCAGGTAGAAAATTCGTTTTGGGAAAATACTTCATCATACTTCTTCTTTTGGGCAATTGTGCGTTGGTGAATGCGCAGGTGCTGCAACCTAATTTTGAGCAGCTCGGCTTAGACCAAGGATTGCCGCAAGGCCATATCTATGATATTTTCGAGGATAGGGAAGGCTTCATTTGGATTGGTCACGGACTTGGCATGAGCCGATTTGATGGGTTTCAGTTCAAAACCTTTAGCGATTCGCTCGCCAAGCAGCGCATTTTCCAACGGGCTCGTGTTTTCTACCAGGCCCGAAATGGCATCATCTGGATGGGCACTAACAACGGCCTGAACCGCTACGACCCTCGCACAGAGAAAATTGACGTCTTTCTGCCTGACCCAGATGATTCGTTCAGCTTGGCTAGTATTCTGGTGGATGCAATTCACGAGGATAGCCTTGGCAACCTCTGGTTGGGTACGGGCAAGGGACTGGATTATTTGGAAGTAAATTCGATGTGCTTTTATCATGCGAAGCCGACGCAGGGTTCCAATGTGGCTTTCAGCATGTCATCATTTCTGAAGACAAAAGATGGGAAACTTTGGGCAGGCACTTTGCAGGGCTTGGCTTTAATAGACCAAGCGGCTAAATCTTACCAACTTATACAGCCTTTTCCTGACGACCCTACCAATCTCTATAATATAGAAAATAGGGCGCTCACCAGCGATGGAAAAGGCGGTTTTTGGTTCGGGACGCATGGCGGGGTCCTGCATTATGATCCATTGAATCAAGTATTTGAAATAGTTAAAGAAGGTTTGCTGCAAGAACGTATAGTAGATTTGATGCCTGATAAAGCAGGTAATATATGGGTGGCATATCTTGATAATGGCCTCATGCTATGGAAGCCAGGGCAAGGTGTGCTCCAGCATTTTACCCATTCTCCCAATAACAATTTTGGCCTTATCAATGCTCGGATTTATTGTCTAAGCACCGATCATATTGGCAACTTATGGATTGGCACTTTTAATGGCATCAACCGGCTTAATCTCCAGCAGGAACGCTTTGGATTGTACAGGAATACTACTGGCGTAAACGAACTTGATAATTATATACTGAACCTCACCGAGGACGATAAAGGTGGATTATGGATTAAAGGAACGGGGCAGGCCTATTATTCGCCCGTTTTGGGGGAGCCTTGCTTTCCGGTAACTGAGCTGCCATGGGTGCCGAAGGCCATCCAAAAATCAAATACTTTGCATACGGACAGTTTCGGCAGGTGTTGGTTCACGGAGGTTGATTCTGGGCTATACTATGCCGAAGTTTCGAAGAAGCGTTTTTCTCATCCTCCCATAGATTCTTTGGCAAGGATAAAACTGGTTTCTGACTTCGTGGAAGACCCCACCGACCCCAACTTCCTCTGGATGTCGTGTGGGAAGGGGCTATTCAAATACAACCCTCAAACTGGACACACGACTTGGTTCTTCCCAAGAGACAAATTCAAAGATTTGCCATCCAATCTGGTGGGTGTCCTGTTCCTCGATTCGCAGAACAACCTATGGGCGAACCTTGGCAATACTAGTGTCGGGCGTTTTGACCTAAAAACATACCAATGGACGCTTTTTAAAGAAGAAAAAAACGACCCAAACACCCTGCTTGGTAAAGGAATTAGTGGTATTGAGGAACAACCCAAGGGCACGATTTGGGTAGCGACCTCAGAGGCGTTGAATGCACTGGACATGGCCACAGGCAAGGTTCGGCGGTATTCCCTTAAAGAAGGGCTGGCGCAAACTGGCATTTGCGCTTTCGTCAAAGATGACCAGACGGGCAAGCTTTGGGTTTCCTCATTGAATTATATTTCCTGCCTCGACCCTGCCATCGGAAAATTCACCAATTACAGTTTTTTACAGGAAAATGGTCGGGAGTTCAATTGGCGGGCGGCGCTAAAATCGAAGAGCGGCAGGCTGTTTTTTGGCGGCATTAATGGCGTAGTGTCTTTCCTGCCGGAAAACCTTTTGACGGGTGTCCCCATTCCCAAGCCGGGCATCGCCATCACTGACGTGAAGATTTTGAATAAATCGGGTGTGATAGGAACAGCGCCCAATGCCTTGCAAACTTTTACGCTTTCGCCACAGGAAAACGTGGTCACATTCGAGTTCGCTGGCCTCCATTTTTTATCGCCAAGCAGTATCCACCACTATTACAAACTGGACGGTTTTGACGCCGATTGGGTGCTGGCCGACCAAGCCCGCCGAGCTACTTATACCAACCTGAACCCCGGCAGTTATACCTTTCGGGTGAAGGCCGTGGTGGGTGAGGACAATTGGAGCGAGGAACGGGTGGTGAAAATGATTATCGCCCCGCCATACTGGAAGACGAGCTGGTTTCGGGTGTTGTTGGCGCTGGTCATTTTGAGCATTGGCTTTGCGGTTTGGCGCTGGCGGTTGTACAATTTGGAGCTCCGTCGCCAAAAGGAAATTGCAGAGCAAAGCGCCCGCTACAAAAGCCAGTTTCTGGCGAACATGAGCCATGAAATACGCACGCCCATGAACGCCATCATCGGCCTGAACCGCCTTTTGCTCGACACCCCGCTCAACGAAAAACAGCGCCGCTGGGCTTCCGCCGTGCAGCAGTCAGGTGAGAATTTGGTGTGGATTGTCAACGATATCCTTGACCAAGCCAAAATAGAGAGCGGCAAATATTCCTTCATCCAAAAAACCTTTGAGCTGGACAATGTGACAGGGCATTTGCGGCATATTTTTGAATTCAAAGCGCAAGAAAAAGGACTTGATTTCTCCATTGCAACTGCGGAAGCGGTGCCTAATCGTCTCATCGGAGACCCCATCCGGCTCAACCAAGTGCTGACCAATTTACTGGGCAATGCCATCAAATTCACGGAGAAGGGCAGCATCCGCTTGACGGTGGATATTGCAGAGCAAAAGGAAAATGAGGTTATTCAGTTGAGGTTTCAAGTCACAGACACAGGCATCGGCATCCCGCTGGACAAACTGGAAAAAGTGTTCGAGAGTTTCGAACAAGTGGAGGATGGGCAGGTGGTCGGGCAGTCGGGCACGGGCCTCGGCCTGAGCATTGCAAGGCAGTTGGTGGCACAGCAGGGTGGTAGTCTGGAAGTGAACAGTGAGCTAAACGAGGGAACCACTTTCACCGCGCTGTTGGATTTTATTCTCCCGATTAACATACAAGCTGTTTCGCTTCCGCAAACCATGAAGCAGGAATCCAATGCATCGGAAATTGCGACGGCGGCATTGAAAATATTGTTGGTGGAAGACACCTATTTCAACCAAATGCTGGCCGTGGAATTGCTCAAAAAACATTTGCCAAACGCAAATGTGGAGATAGCTGAAAACGGCCAAGTTGCCATTGAAAAAGCAGCGCAAACCGCCTTTGATTTGATATTGATGGACGTGAAAATGCCCGTCATGGATGGCTACGAAGCGACCCGCCAAATCCGTGCAATGGCAGGCGACCGTTTTGCGAAAATGCCCATCCTTGGCCTCACGGCCAATGCCATCCCAGAGCAATTGGAACGCTGCCGCCAAGCAGGCATGGACGATGTGCTCACTAAACCCATTGATGCCGAAGAACTGATGCGAAAGATTGAGGCATTGTTGGCAAAAGCTTGATTTTCAATAAATTACGTACATGATTGACCTAACCCACCTTAAAAATTTATTGGGCAACGATGAAATGGCCGCCCGTTTCCTCAACATTTTTCGAGAACAAGCTCCATTGCAAATGGACCAGTTGAGCCAATGCGCCGAAGCCGCCGATTGGGAAGGCGCCAGCATTGCAGCGCATGGTTTGAAAAGCCAGTTGCGATACCTGGGTTTGGAAGCAGCAGCGGGGATGGCCTATGAAATAGAAAAGCAGGGAGAAACTGGAAATAATGTCACCGAACTAGCTTCAAGTTTGGCACTGAAAATCAACGAAATATTGGCGGAAATGGCATGAAGAACAGGTTTAGAAGGTTTAGTGGGTTTAGAGGGTACGTGTTCCTAAACCTTCTAAACTTCCTACCCCCTCACAACCAACCGATACCCTTCCCCGTGTACGTTCAGGATTTCGATTCGGGGGTCTTCCCGAAAATATTGGCGCAGCTTGCTCACATATACGTTGAGGCTGCGGCCACGCACCAAATCGTCGTCGCTCCAGATGCGGCGGAGGGCCGTGGTGCGGTCAATCAGGCCATTTTTGCTTTGGCAAAAAAGCTCCAGCAGCCGGGCTTCAATCGCCGTCATTTTCAATAAGTTTCCATGCAAGGTCAGTTCCCGGGAATGCGGATTGAAATGGTAGAGGCCGACTTCATAAGTGGCTATTTCTTGCGAAGCCTGGTCTTGTTGCCGGACGGTTCTTCGAAGTATCGCAGCGATGCGCAAATGCAGTTCTTCCATGCTGAACGGCTTGGTCACGTAATCGTCGGCACCAGCGTGGAAGCCTTCTATCCGTTGGGACTTCTCCGTTTGCCCGGTGAGGAAGATGATGGGCACGTGGTTGTTCGCCTGCCTGATTTCACGGGCCAGCGTGAAGCCGTCCTTCATCGGCATTTTCACGTCGAAAATACAAAGGTCAAATTGGTTGGAACGGAAAGCGGAGAGGCCATCATCGCCAGAATGGCGCAGGGTGACGTCGAGGTTTTTCGTTTCCAGAAATTCGGCGGTCAGGGCGCTGAACGCCTTGTCATCGTCCACGAGCAGTATTTGTGGTGTCTTCATTGTCATTGAATGGGAGCTGGTAAATTATAGTGATTCGGCAACTGATTGGTGAGCTATCAAGGGGGCAAGCCCCCTTGGAAAATGAACATCTCCAAGGGGGCTTGCCCCCTTGTGAAATCCAAAACCGCAAACAGTTGGTCAATCCACAAAATTGCAGGCGAAAGTTCGCCAAAGTTCGCCGATTTATGCGCAGGCTTTATACTTTTTTACATTTTTTAAAAAAGCCTTGACCCAACCGCCGCCGCCCATGCATCAGTTTTGCAGTTGGTACAACATCGCCATGCATGCTGAAATGAAAACTACGATTCCGAATTTTATTCAAAAATACCTGACGCCCTTGGCGAAGCCGAAAATATTGCCGTTGTTAGCGATACCCGTTGCCGTCATGGCTGGCATTGTGTTGCCTGGTGCGGAGGCCGATTTGAAAAACTTCAGTGGCGGCTTCGGCCCGCTTGACCTCCAATTTTATTACACACCCGAAACCGCTTGGCATTTCATCGAAAAATATGGCCCGCAAGGGCGCTCGCTTTACCTGTTTCTGGAACTAACTGCCTACGTGGCTTATCCTATTTTCTACACCTTGTTCTTTTTTTCTTTGACGTTTTGGTTGATGAAAAAAAGCAAATATAACCTGCACAGTTGGGCGTGGGCCATCCCGTTCTTGCCCATCCTCTTGGATTTTCTGGAAAATACCATGCTCGTCACCATGCTGGTAATTTATCCAAAACAATGGCTTTTGCCAGCCTTCCTGGCGGGGGTTTTTACCTCAGCAAAATGGGCGGTATTTGCTGCGCTGATTGGGTTTGTCCTATACCTGGTTTTTAAGATAAAATGGTTCAAGCTTAATTATACTTTGTTGCATTAGATAAATCCCGAAGGGATTCAATGTGAATAGCCCCCGATGAAATCGGGAGAGTGACGGGTTTAGTTTCAATGGCAACCCTGTAAGGGTTGAATATGACCACCGCTTGTAATTCAACCCTTGCAGGGTTATAACCGCCTGTTTTCATCACCCCGCATTCCATGCGGGGCTATTCAAATTCGACCCTTTCAGGGTCTTAATTTTGGCAAATTGACAAAGTAGAATTAATTCCATTTCCGATACGTTGCCCTCGAAAGTTCAAAGCAACAAGCCTTGAAAGCGAGCAATTCCGGCCATCCCATCCAATTAGATTTTACCCTTTTTTATCTTTTTTGAAAACCCTTTGAACCTCTGCCAACCCGCATCCCTCCAGCTTTGCATCGTCAAATAATTTTTCATCATTACTAAAGATAAGACCATGAAGTCAGTCAGATTTCTTCATCATTGGGCAGCATCATTTTCTAGGTTCCAATCCCATTGGGCCGCTTGCCTGCTGTTTTTGTTGCCGCTTGCAGCGGTGGCGCAGCAAGTCAATGTCACCGTGACCATGCCGCCGCCGTATCCCATTCATTTTGAGGATTACTTGCAGTTTAAGAACCAGACTATCGTCACGCTGACCAACCTGACCAGTAGTCAACAGCAGGTGAAGCTCATCAGTCGGGTCAGTAATGACAAAGGGCAGTCTGCCATCGTCCATCCAAGCTACCAGCCCGTTGCGCCCATTATTTTGCCGCCCAATGGCACCGCCGTGCTCTCCGGCAACCAACTCAAACAGTTGACGGCCAACCTCACGGAAAACGATGTGCAGAACAACGGCTTCAGGAAATCGGAAATCCTGCAAACGGAAACCATTCCCGAAGGGCTTTACACCTTCTGCCTCCGAGCGTATGATTACAACACGGGTGCGCCGCTTTCCAACGAAATGCTCGGCTGCGCCAATGTTTTCATCGTGCAATACGACCCGTCCGAAATTCTGGTGCCGATGGCGGAGAGCTACGTCACCCCGAAGCAGCCGCAGTTCCAGAATTTCACTTGGACAACTAGTGGGCTTCCCAGTCAGACCCGCTACAAATTGGAGCTGGTGGACATGACGCTGCTCAACCTCGCCAATCCCAATGATGCGTTCGATATACCGGGGATTCCTGTTTTTTTTACGAAGCAAAACCTCCTGACGACCACTTTCCCCTACACGATTGCGGAGCCGCAACTTACCGTTGGTCATCGTTATGCAGCACGAGTGACGGCCTATGACCCGCAGGGCAATACCAATTTCAAAAATCAAGGCAGGTCGCCCGTGATTGCCTTTTGGTACAATGCCGAAGGTGCCAACAATGGCAACCAAAACAACCCCAATGACCCAAATGTAAACAACGACCCCAACAACCAGAACGACCCCAACAACCAACAGCAAGACCCGAATTACGCCCCGCCGTGTGCAGGTTTGGCCTGTGCGCCGTCATTGCCACAAGGTCCAGCGGTAACGGGCGGTTTCGGACCGGGAGCCGAAGTGATGATTGGGTATTTCAAGATGAAAATCATCACGGCGAACTGGGCGGGCAACCAAATGAGCGGTCAGGGAAAAATCGAAATCCCAATGTTCAACACGTGGGTGTTGGCAGATTTCACCAACCTCCAAGTGAATGCCGATGGAAAGGCCCTGGCGGGAAAAGCAGTGCCAGTCTATGACGCCAATGCCCAAGTCAACGCTGCCATGAAAGACGTGGTAGGCAACCTTGCGGGTATCACTGGCGACCAAGTGGGCGCCGTGCTGGACAAAGTGAAGCAATTCCAGAAGACCACCGATGTCTTCAGTTTGGATGTGAACGCTCCCAAAAACCTTCCTTTCGCCATCAAAACCCCTGTGCAGGGAATTAACCAATATGTGACCCTGACGGCGCTGGAATTTACGCCACAAGGTGCCTTGTTGAATGTCTTCGCCGTGCTGCCCATCCCAGAGGCCAATAATAAGAAACTGGGCTTTGGGGCAAAGGGCATCTGCTTCCACCCCACTGGTTTGAGTATGGCAGGCTTGCAGGAATTGTCCATGCTCGGTGATGCTTTCACCCTGCCCTTCGGGCCAAATATTGACATGACACTGAAACCCGTGACACAGCCCGGCACGGGAACCTTCGTCCGCTGGGACTGCGAGGGCTTTGAGAATTTGCAGGTGGATGGCGAGTTTTTATTCAAAAACGCCATGCTGACACCTGCCGAAGGCGACAACGATGGGAAAGTAAAAGCAAAGTTCAAATTCAACGCTGGCGGCTGGGGCGACTTTGTCGGAAAGATTGACATGGACGCTTTTCAGATAAAAGGTGCGGAGGGACTGACCTTCACTTTCACGGAAGTCATGCTTGACTATTCCGACCTGCGCAACCCTGACGGCATCGTTTTCCCAGCGAATTATCAAGGCGACAAGGGCAAAACTTTCCGTGGGTTTTATTTCAAAAGCATAAAAACCAAGCTGCCCAAATACCTCAAAAAGAACGGACAACAAGTTGAAATCACGCTGGCCAACACCTTGATTGATAAGCTTGGCTTCTCAGGCAAAGTATCTGTGCAGCCTGTATTTGCCATCAACGAAGGCGATGTGGGCGGCTGGTCGTTCAGCATGGACAAGCTGACTTTGGAGTTTGTGAGCAATTCGCTGACAGGCAGCGGTTTCGATGGGAAAGTGCAATTGCCCATCGCTGAGACGGGCTTCGGCTACCATTGCCTGTTCTCCAATTCCGGCCAAGGTTTGAAGACGCTTTTTGAAATTGACAACCTCAACGATATTGACATCCCGATGTGGGTGGCCGAGGCCACGCTGCTGCAAGGCTCCTCCCTGACCATCGATGCGCAGGGCAATAACGTACATGCGACGGCCAACCTGAGTGGCAACTTGAGTATCACGGGCAACCTGCCCGATTTCCCGAAGGTGGATATCGCCCTGCCGGAACTGGAGTTCACCCACTTGAAGGTTTCCAACCAAAAGCCCTACCTCACCTGCGAGGAATTCTCGCTGGCCAGCCCACAGAAATACATCAACGGCTTTGAGATTTCGCTCAACCCAGAGAAGGAGGGCGAGGGCATTGACGTCACGCTGAACGATGTGCAGGCGAAGATTGATTTCGGCTTCCGCATTGGTTTGCACCAAGGCACAACCGGTATCAGCGGCCTCACGAATTTCTCAGTTATCGGTAAGATGACGCAACCCAACGGCAAACAGAAATGGGCCTACGATAAGGCACAGCTCAACCAAATCGCCGTGGATGCCGTGATGCCCGCCTTCGAGATTCATGGTAAAATCGTTTTCTATAACGGTGATGACCCGACCTATGGCGAGGGTTTCCGAGGGGAACTGGAAGCAACCTTCAAGCCGGTCATCAAGGCTTCTGCCACGGTGCAGTTTGGCAAGGTGAACGGCTACCGCTACTGGTACGTGGACGGCAAAGTCGTCATCAACGCAGGTATTCCCGTCGGGCCAGCCGTGGCGATTTACGGCTTCGGCGGCGGGGCTTACTACCACATGTCGCCGGGGAACATGCCGAACTACGCAGCCATGAAGGGCGGCGATGGCGGCGGCCCTCCCATGAACCCGAACGACCCGAAAAAAACATCCTCCGGCGTGGTATATGTACCTGACCAAAACATCGCTTTCGGCCTGAAAGCAAGCGTGGTCATCGGTATCTACCCACAGCCAAAACCTTTCAATGCGGATATTGCCTTCGAAGCAAACTTCAACAACGGCGGGGGTTTGAACTATATTAAACTACAAGGTGACGGTTATTTTATGTGCAGTCCGACTGACCGTAGCGACCCCAAAGTATATGCGGGCGTCAAGCTGGAATATTGGGCTGGGCCGAAGATTTTCGACGGCAATTTCCAGATTCACTTCAAAGTGGGCGGCGACAACAAGCCCATCCTGAAAGGCGACGGCAACATCGTCATGCACTTCGAGCCGGGCAAATGGTATTTCCTGGCTGGCACGCCGAGCGACCGCATCAGCATCGAGATATTCAATGCGCTGAAAGTGGGCAGCTACTTCATGATGGGCAGTAGCATCCCTGGCCCCGCCGACTTGCCCGCAGGGTTCAAGAACAAACCAGGCCTTCAAGGCTTCTCCCTCTCCAGGGTGTACCCAATGGGGGCAAACGCACTGTCGGGCATTGCCTTCGGCCAACAGCTTGACTTCAATTCTGGCGAGCTGAAATTCCTGGTTTTCTATGCGCAAATCGGCATCACCATTGGCTACGATGTGATTTTGGCGAAGCAGGAAGGATTCGCCTGCGAAGGCTATCCTGATGCGGGCATTAATGGTTGGTATGCGGGCGGCATGGCCTACGCAGGCTTGGACTTTGCCTGCGGCATTGACATTGACGTATGGTTTTTGAAGACCAAGTTCGAGATTTTCAGTGCTTATCTCTACGCTGCCATTGTCGTCGGATTGCCCAATCCGACCTATGCCGAAGGTGCCGTGGCGGGTGGCTACAGTGTACTCAATGGTTTGCTGAAAGGTAATTTCAGCTTTAAGTTTAAGGCAGGCACAAAATGCGTCTCTCCGAACGACGACCCCTTCGGTGGCTTGCAGGTCATTTCGGAAATAAAACCGCAGGGAAGCCAGCCCGATGTTTTCGTGGCGCCGGAAGTAGCATTCAACCTACCACTGGAAAAGGAATTTGCCTTGCAGGAAGTGACCGGGAACGGCAATTCGAAAATCCGAAAGTTCAAGTTTCACCTGAAAGACCTGAACGTGAACCGTATCGCCACCGTCAAGAATGGCAAGACCACCAACCTGTCGCAACCGGAGGCAGTGAGCGGGAGTATGTTGATGGTGCAGCCGCAATTGGCGCAATTCCGCCCTGCGCAGGCACTCGAAGAATTCAGCAAGTATGAAGTGAAACTGCGGGTATGGGCAGAAGAGAAGAAAGATGGTGCTTGGAAAGTCGTTACGGAAAAAGGCAACAGCAACACTTATTATGAAAAGGAGCCCTCGCAGAACAAGTTCGTGACCGGAGAGCGTCCGATGAAATTCACGGATGGCAATATCGCCGATACCTATCCTCGGAAGATGCAGCGTTACTTCCATTGGAAAGATGGCGAAAACGGGGTCATCCGCTTCGAGACCCCCGTTGATTATATCTTCGCTGAGAAACCAAAAGACCCGGTGCATTGGCAATACAAGTTCGTGGCCCGTTTCCACAAAATAAAGACCGGGGCAGACCAGGTGTATGAAACACCCCTAAAAGTTTCTGGTGACGGCAAAATAGTGTCCTTCGACCTGCCTCCGAACTTGGACAAGGAAAGCATCCACATGATTCAGTTCATGGTGAAATTGGAGAAAAAGGGCTTTGACCTCGCCGCCAATCCACTCTCCACGGTGGAAGAGACCACGCAACTCGGCAGTGGCAACACGGCCACCGTCACCAAGAGGGTGCGGCTTCAATTTGATGTAGATTTGGTATAAAAAACAGCACCAATGGCAGCACACTACAAAAAAGAAGCAGACGGGAGCATCAGTATTACAATGAACATCAAACCAACAGGCAGCATGTTGGAGCAGGAAGAACAA
>JBGSWN010000272.1:0-10405 GCA_041752395.1 Saprospiraceae bacterium
TTTTTCATAAAGGTCACAGACCTTGTAGCATATTGAAATCAAGAGTTCTTCCCAGTCCAGCATAGTGCAGTGTTTTGTTCTTACTGCAATATCGCTGACTGGGAGGTTTTATTCACCTTGAACCCGTTATTCGCATCATTAGTCATTTACCCCGTGTCATTGGTCGTTTGCTACAGGTCATTTTTCATAGAATATAAAGCTCAGCTTCAATGGCAAATGACCTCAATGACCAATGACTTAAATGACTAATGACAATTCCCTACATTTGCCCAGCATTCAAACACAGCAACATGTCGCAAAAGAAAAACAAGCCGAACCCAACACCCGCCCAAAAGCCCAAGCAATCCATTTCCAAAACGCCCCGACTCCTCCCTTGGGCGCTCGGCATCGCCGCCTTCAGTTTCGTACTGTACCTCAACACCGTCAGCTACGATTACGTGCTCGACGACTTCTCCGTCATCAAGGAAAACTTCGTGACGAAACGAGGCTTTGCTGGCATCCCCGACCTCTGGACGCACCACAGCCGCCACGGTTATTGGAACAGCGTCGGGGAGCTGTACCGCCCGATACCGATGACGATGTTCGCCATCGAATGGGCCTTTGCGCCGGACAAACCGAGCCTCAGCCACTTCATGAACATCCTGTTTTATGCCCTCAGCGGAGCGCTGCTTTTTGTCACGCTGGCCCGTTGGATGCGGGACTACAACCTGCTGCTGCCGCTGCTCGCCACCCTGTTTTTCATGGCGCACCCGGTGCATGTGGAGGTGGTGGCAAACATCAAAAGCCGGGACGAAATCATGATGTTCGGCTTCGCAACGCTGGCGCTTTTCTTTTTGCATAAATACCTGACCACCAATAAAATAGGGGCAATGGCTGCCTCGTTGGCGAGCTACACCCTGGCGCTTTTCAGCAAGGAAAACGCCGTCACCTTCGTGGCCATCGTGCCGCTGATGATGTGGTTTTTTACCAAAAATGACTTCAAAAAAATCGCCCTCACAACGTTGCCGTACCTGCTGCCCGCCATCCTCTTCGTGCTGGTGCGCAAGGCCGTCATCGGCTCGCTGACGAATCCCGGCGAGACCTATGCCCTCGACAATATCCTCGTGGCAGCGAAGGGCGCCGACTACTACGCCAACGCCTTCCTGCTCCTTGGCAAATACCTGTGGTCACTCTTCGTCCCGTACCCGCTTTCCAGCGATTTCGGGTTCAACCAAATCCCGCTCACCACTTGGGGCGACTGGCGGGTACTGCTCTCACTCGTGGCATGGCTGGGCTTGGGTGTGCTGGCAGTTTTGGGGCTTCGCAAAAGGAGCCTCTGGTCCTTCGCCATCCTATTCTTTTTCATCAATTTCAGCATTTTCACCAACCTCTTTGTCACCATCGGCACGAGCTACGGTGACCGTTTGCTGTACTCCGCCACGCCCGGTTTTGCGCTGGCGCTGGCGCTTATTTTGACCAAAATTTTTAAGGTGGAATGGATGGCGGCCACGCCTGTTGGTACAAGTATTTTAGGTAAAAACACGGGGCTTCTGGCGGTGGCAGGTGTCGTTATGTTGGCGTTTTCGGTGCTCACTTTCAGCCGCAATTTCGCTTGGAAGGACAGCTACACCCTCTACGAAACCGACATCGAAACTTCCCCGAACAGTGCCAAACTGAATTTCCACTACGGCCTCGAAATCGTGCAGCGAGGCCTGAAATCCAAAGACCCCGCCGAGACGCAAGCCTACAACCTGCGGGCGAGGAAGCAGTTCGAGAAGGCGACACAGATTTTGCCGGAGTACCACGATGCCTACTCTCAGCTCGGCCTCACCTACTATCGGGAGGAATCCGCCAAGCCCGACCCTCGCACCCGTGACTATACCAAGGCCATGGAAAACTACAACCTGGCCCTGAAATACAAGCCGAATTTCCCGCTGGTATATAGCAATATGGGCATTATTTACTTCGAAAGCGGCCAATTGGACAAGGCGAAGGAGGTCTATGAAAAAGCCGTGCAATACGACCCCCGCATGGTGGATGCGCTCCGCAACCTCGGTGCCGTGAACGCCATGCAGAAGAACTTCCCTGACGCCATCAAATGGTTCAAGCAGGGGCTGGAATATGACCCGGAGAATGCGACGTTGAATTTTTATCTGGGGTCTGCTTATAAGGATAGCGGGCAGGAGGCGCTGGGAGTGCCGTTTTTTGAGAAGGCGTATCGGTTGGATCCGGGGTTGAAGAAATAGAAATACCTTTGGTTTGTTATTGAATAATCACGTTGTGGAGGTAATTAATAGACTTTCTTAAAGTTGCCTTCTCAAAACAAGTTTAATGAAACCATTCAACTTTCTAATCGCTGTTCTTTTCATTTTGTCAAATGTTAATTGCAAAAAGGAAGAACCTAAATGCGTCTTTAATCATATTGTTCCAAGTAAATTCAAGGATTATGTGCCTTATAAAGATGGAGACCAAGTTGTCTTTAAAGCTACATCTGGTCAATTGGATACCTTGATAGTTTCCGAAATTAAGTTTGACTCATTCCCAGGTTCTAGGCATGATTGCCCGAATGTTTATGAAAAGGTGCATTGTACAATATCAACTAATTGGAAGGATTCTTCGGGCATGAACGTCAATCAGACAATAACAATATTTGACTATGTAGTGACACCCAATACCAAGATAATAACAGTAGATGGTGGGGAATTTCAAGCAACTGACTTCGGAGGTGGCAGTAATGCAGATATTAACTTACTGCAAAAAATAGCGGTAGATGGAATCACGTATTCCGATGTTTTATTGGCAAACTGCCGTAATCCAATTGAATGTAGTTTTATTGATTCTATGTGTTTTGTAAAGAACCATGGCCTAATATTTTATTCTATTTATGGGAAAAAATGGGTTAAGATTTAATTCCCAGTTCCTGCAAGTCCAACGCAGGCTGACTTTCCGCCACCTATCAGCACCAGTATTCTCAGATTTCAAAAATACCCAGAATCAACCCACCTCCCCCCAAACGAAAAACGGGCCGCCCAATGCCGCCCGCTTCCTAATCATCGCACTTAATGTCCGAAGACACCAGGCTGGTATGTTAGCCAGCCCTTTATCTTTATTGCGCAAGAAATGCACACTCGTTTTCAAAAATTGGCTTCAATTTAAATTGACGCCTGTTTTTGTATGCAAGGACAAACCTTTGATTGTCTTTGATTCGGCAAAGCTAAAATCAAAAATAGCGCCATAAACTACGACTTCTTCACCCGTGGAACTTCCCAATCCCATTTCCCGTTACCTTTGCCTTTGAACGGAGACGGGACCATAGACATTAGAATAGCTTGTTTAAAGTCTAACATCTCCAGTCTAAAGTCTTATCAATTTGAATAAAGGAATCGTCATTAAATCCACCGGCAGTTGGTACCAAGTGCTGCTGGAAAACGGGGAGGTGCAGGAATGCCGCATCATCGGCAAGCTGCGCCTCGAAGACATGAAGACCACCAACCCCATTGCTGTCGGCGACGAGGTGATGGTGGGGCCGGACGAGGAAGGCCGGGGCGTCATCAAGGAAGTGCTGCCCCGCCGCAACTGCGTCATACGGCAATCGCCACGGCGCAAGCGGGACATGCACCTCATCGCCGCCAACGTGGACCAGGCCATGCTCATCACCACCATCGTCGAGCCGAACCTGAAACAGGGCTTCATTGACCGCTTCCTGCTGATGACCGAGCCGTACAATATCCCCACCTGCATCGTTTTCAACAAGGCCGACCTCTACGAGGAATATGACCTCGATACGTTCCAAATCCTGAAAGACCTTTACGAAGGCATTGGTTACGAAGTGATGCTTGTCTCTGCGGAAACGGGCGATGGGATTGCCGATTTACACGCTTATTTAAAGGGAAAAACGACCTTGGTGAGCGGCCAATCCGGCGTCGGGAAGTCCACCTTGGTGAACGCCGTGGAACCTAACCTCGACCTCCGCACGGGCGACCTCTCCGACCATTCTGGCAAGGGCCAGCACACGACCACTTTCGCCGAAATGTTCCCGCTGAGCTTTGGTGGCAGCATCATCGACACGCCGGGCATCAAGCTGCTGGCCTTCAATAACCTCACCCCACTTGACGTGGCCCATAATTTTCGGGAGTTGTTTGAAAAATCTTCGGAATGCAAGTACGGCGGGGATTGTCTTCATAAAAATGAGCCGAAATGTGCTGTAAAGGCCGCCGTAGAATCCGGCGAAATCAGCCCGCTCAGGTACATGAATTACCTGTCCATCCTCGATGATGTAGAAAACCAAAACGCCTGGGAGATACACGAAATGTAAGAGGGTGAGAGGGTGAGAAATGTGAGAGTGTGAGAAATGTGAGAGCGTGAGAGCGTGAAATGGTGAGAATTGGATATTATTGCAAACACGGGCATATTTGCAAATGCCTGATATTCAGGTTTTACGATGAAATGTGAAGTTTAGTGACCTTAACTAACTACTATGACAAACGAAGAATTCAATGAGGCATTCAGGAAACGGACAAGAGATTTTGCAGTCAGGGCACTCAAATTTTTGGGTTTGGTGCCATTTAATACAGCCACGAGAGTGATGTCTTACCAATTGGGGAAATCTGCCACTTCGGTGGGTGCGAATTTCAGGGCATTTTGTCGGGGAAGGTCTAAAAATGAAAGATATTCCAAAATCTGCATTGTCGTAGAAGAAGCTGACGAATGTATTTACTGGATAGACCTCTTCGACGCCACCGATTTTGGTGACAAAACTGAATTAAAATGGCTTTCAAATGAGTCCCTCGAAATCCTCAAAGTCACCGCCAAAATCAAATCATCTTTAGCCCCCTAGCTTACCTCTCACATCTCTCACGCTCTCACATCTCTCACCCTCTTAAAAGCCATCCCGCAATGCTCATCCTTTCCCGCTTGGCGGGGCGCACTTCGTGCTCAATTTTATCCGCTTTGAAAAAAACGACCCGCCCGCCTTGGGGTTGGATAATGATTTCCTTTCCATCAAGATACAGCACCAATTCGCCGCCGTCAGTGTCCAGCCAGTCCTCGTTGAGGTAGGTGAGCATGGAAAATTGGCGGTTGGAATCCAACTTGAACTGGTCGAGGTGGCGCTTGTAAAAGCTGCCCGTTTCGTAAAGTGCGTTGTGGAATTCACTGCCGTTGATGCCGGTGTAGCAGGTCTGGTTCAGGTAGGCGTAAAACGCAGTAATAACGGCCATGAACGCCAATTCGGAAGGTTCGATAGACGCATTTTCCAGCCATAAAATCACATCGCCACGGACGAGTTGGTTTTGCTGAAAACTGGCCTGTTTGCCAACACCGGCTTGGTGCATGAGTCCGTCGGCATGGCCTTTTTGGAGGTTTTTGCGCAGCGAAACAATCAGGTTTTTGTCGAAAAAGTCCTCACAAGTGGCATAATCATCGGCGAGGTAGCCTTGTATGAGTGCCTCGAATTTTTCTTGCAAATGTTGATTTCTAGCGCATTAATTAGAGAGTGATCGGGTGAGAGCGGTGAGCGGGTTAGGGATGATTTGGTTTTGGCGGTGACTTTTAGGATTTCTAGGGGCTCATTGGAGAGCCATTTCAACTCGTTCTTGTCGCCAAAATCGGTAGCATCGAAGAGGTCTAGCCAGTAGATACACTCGTCGCTGTGTTGAACGGTACCGTTCCCAAAAACTTGAGCACCCGCAATGCAAAATCCCGGGTTCGTTTCATGAATTCCTCGTTGAATTCCTCGTTTGTCATAGTATGTATATCTAAATATTCTGCCCAAGCTTGCCCACTCTCACTCTCTCACTCCTTTCACCCCTCCCATCCCTCTCACCCGCCATTTCGTCCACACCCCGAATTCATCGTAAGTATCAGGATTTCTATCCCAGTGAAACCCGATGACCTGCCCCCGTGCAATGAACGAAGTGCCCACCGTTCCCACTTCCCCGGTGGGCATTTCCACCCGGAGGCTAAGGTACTTCAGCTTTTTATTATTCTTCTGGTATTCCATTTCGGGGCACTCAAACTTGATTTGGTAGGCGTCCCAAAGCTTGTCCTTGAGGTCAATCAATTCCGCTTTGGTGGCATCTTTCGTGATGGTGATGGTGAGGATGTTTTTTTTGTCCTTCATCCATTTATTGGTTTGCTGCGCAAACATGGAAGCGGTCATTGCGAAGAAAAAAGCAAGGGTCAAAGTGGATTTCATATTCAAAGGTTTTGATGAAAAATTGAAAAAACAGCATCTGAACTGCTTTACAGCTGCCAAATTTACCTGATTTTCTGTTGTTTTTGAAATACTGCCCGCTTTTGGGGTTATTTGCAGCAAAAACTGCCTGCTATGGAATTCGGCAAACTGCCCAATATCTCCCAAGTCAATTTCAAACTCCCACCCGACCCCTCGGCCAATGCCAATATTTTAGCCACCTCGCCACGCTCACCCCTCTCACCTTCTCACCCGCTCACCCTCTTCATAGGAGCTACCGGCTGGAGCGTGAAAGAATGGGTCGGCAAAATTTACCCGAAGGGAACCAAAACGCCCGACTACCTGCGGCACTACACCCGCCAGTTCAACACCATCGAGCTAAACACGACGCACTACCGCATCCCCGACCACTTCACGGTGCAGCACTGGCACGACGAGGCAGCGGCGGATTTCCGGTTTTGTCCCAAGGTTTTGCAGGGCATCAGCCATGCGGGCGACCTCGGCACGGGCGGCGATTTGATACAACGATTTTGTGAAGCAATGAGTGGCCTGGGCAGTAAATTAGGGCCTTGTTTCATTCAATTACCCCCTTATTTTGGCGTGGACAAACTGGCGGTTTTGGAGGCTTTTTTAAAACAATTCACCTTGCCGCTGGCCGTGGAAGTTCGACACCACAGTTGGTTTGACAATGAGTTGAACATGGCCCGACTTTTCGAGTTATTGGAAAAGTACGGCGTCAGCACCGTCATCACCGATGTGGCGGGCCGACGGGATGTGGCGCACATGCGACTAACCACGAAGAAAGTGCTCGTCCGATTTGTTGGAAACGACCTGCACCCGACCGATTTCACCCGGCTGGACGACTGGGCGAAGCGCCTAACCGACTGGTTTTCAATGGGTTTGGAGGAATGCTATTTTTTCACCCATGAGCCGGACAACCTGCTGGCACCTGACCTTGCGGCCGCTTTTTATGAAAAAACAAAAAACATAGCTGGGGTAACGAGTCGTGGGCCGAAAATCGGTGGAGAGGAAGAGGCGAAACAGATGAGCTTGTTTTAAGATGTCGTTAATTTTCGGTGCAATCATTGCGTAAACCCTTGGCGGCGGCAAAACTTGTTAAATTCGCCGCTGCAAATTTCAAAGTAAACATGCTGACAGCAGAAGATAGGGACCACCAAACTGAGGGCAACGACAACTACCCGTTGCTGCACCGTGACATTAGCTGGCTTTCGTTCAATTACCGGGTGCTGCAAGAGGCCAAAGACCCACGGGTTCCCCTGCTGGAACGCCTGAAATTCCTCGCCATTTATTCTTCCAACCTCGACGAATTCTTCCGGGTGCGGGTGGCCAACCACCGCAACCTGATGCGGGTGAGCAAAAAGACAAGAGAAGTTTTTGCTTATAATCCGAAGGCGATACTGAAGCAGATACTCAGCCTCGTGAACGAGCAGCAGCAGGAGTTCAGCGAGATTTTTGAAAAACAGATCGTGCCGGAACTTGTCAAAAACCGCATTTTCCTGAAACGGCGGCTGCAACTGGGCGAGAAGCAGCGCCAATTTGTGGAGCAATATTTCGACGAATACATGCTGCCGTATGTGCAGCCCGTTTTGCTGCTAAAAGGCAAAATCAGGCCGTTCCTCAACAACGCCTCGCTGTACCTGATGGTCCACATGGAGGACAAGGAAGACCACTCCACGCAGTACGCCATCGTGAAGGTACCGAGCGACCACTTGCCTCGTTTCATCCAACTGCCCTCGCTGAACGGTCGGCGGGAAATCATCATGTTGGACGACATCGTGCGGCACAGTGTGAGCGACATGTTTCCCGGCTACGACATCCAGGATACCTACTCCATCAAGCTTACCCGGGATGCCGAGCTGTACATTGACGACGAATATTCCGGCGACCTGCTCACGAAGATTCGGGACAGCCTGACCAAGCGCCATGTGGGGCCGCCCAGCCGCTTTGTGTACGACCGGGAAATGCCGCTGGAACTGCTGGATTTTCTGGTGGAATCTTTTCAATTGAAAAAGACCGACCTGCTCGTGGAAGGTCGTTACCACAATAATTTTGACTTTTTCAAATTCCCTGATTTTGGCTTGAAAGAGCTAAAAAACAAGCCGCTGCCACCGCTGGATTATAAACCGTTGCAGTCGGCCATTGACTATTTTGCAGCCTTGCGGAGCAAAGACCATTTGCTGGCATTCCCCTACCACTCGTACCAGTCGGTGGTAGATTTTTTTGAAAAAGCAGCGCACGACCCATTGGTGACCACTATCAAAATCACGCAATACCGGGTTGCGAGGCAAAGCCGAATCATGAGTGCCCTCATGGAAGCTGTGGAAAATGGCAAAAAAGTATTTGTTTTTATTGAAGCAAAGGCCCGTTTTGACGAAGAAGCCAACCTGAACTGGGGCGAGCGGTTGGTTGCCGCAGGCGTAAACGTCGCTTGGAGCCTCCCCGGTGTGAAAGTCCACTCTAAAATGGCGCAGGTCATTCGAGAAGAGGAGGGCGGGGCGCAGACCTATACCTACCTCAGCACGGGGAATTTCCATGAAGATACGGCCAAGATTTATTGCGATTTCAGCATTTTCACCGTTGACCAACGCCTGACGGATGAAGTCTCCAGGCTTTTTCATTTTCTGGAAACTGGCGTGCCGCCCACCCAAGCTTTCGAGCACTTGCTCGTCGGGCAATTTCAAATGCGGGAGAAAATTGAGCAGCTCATTGACCGGGAGATAGCCAACGCCAATGCCGGAAAACCTTCCGGAATTTCCCTCAAACTGAATGGGATTCAGGATGAAAAAATGATCGTCAAACTCTACCAAGCCAGCCAAGCTGGCGTGCCTATTCGTTTGATTATCAGGGGAATATGCTCGGTAATACCCGGTGTGCCCGACATCAGTGACAATATTGAAATCATCAGCATCGTGGACAGGTATCTGGAGCACGCACGGGTGTTCATTTTTCACAATGGCGGCGAGGAGGAGATTTACCTGGCGAGCGCCGACCTGATGACCCGCAACCTCAGTTGGCGGGTGGAGGCAGTTTTCCCGGTGTACGACGAGGGAATCAAAAAGCAGATCCGGGACGTGATTTCCATGCAGTGGAGCGACAATACCAAGGCCCGTATCATTGACCAAGACAACCTGAATATTTACCGCACCACGGAGGGCAAGGCGGTTCAGTCGCAAGTGGAGACGTATCGGTATTTTAAGGGGATGAAGTATTGAGGATTTACGATTGACGAATGACGATTTGTGGCAAATGTTTCAAATTGATAGGATAGGATGGCCTTGGCATTTTCAAAAAAGCGATTGTTCGAGCAAAATATTGGCGACTACCCGAATGGAGATTACTTTTTTACCGTTTGAATAAACAGGAAAAGGGTTTTGTCGGGCAAGTTCGTCAAATTGGAATAATGCCCCCTTCTTGCATCCCAGCACAGCATTAAAATCTTCTTCGCCTCCCCACCAAAAACATACCTTTGCGACCCAATTCCTTGGCTCGCCCCAGTCACCAATCACCAGTCACCAATCACCACCACGTGAACCGTGAATTCCTTCTCAATGCTGCCTTCCTCGTCTTGGTGAACGTCCTCATCAAGCCGTTTTACGTATTCGGCATTGAGCGAACGGTGCAGGAGCGGGTCGGGCCGGAGCAGTACGGACTGTACGCCACGCTGTTTAGTTTTGCGTTCCTGCTGTTCATGGTGAACGACTTTGGCATCCATTATTTCAACAACCGGAACATCGCCCGGCATCCGCAGCTCATCGGCAAATATTTCCCCAATATACTGGTAATCAAGGCCTTGCTCACGGGGATGTACCTCGTGCTGGTCTTCGTTGCGGCGCTGATTCGGGGCTTCGAGCCTGCCATTTGGCACCTGCTTTTTTTCATCGCCCTCAACCATGTTTTCATCTCGCTGACGGCCTTTCTCCGCTCCAACATCAGCGGCCTAGGCATGTACCGCACGGACAGCATCATTTCCACCCTCGATAAATTATTGCTGATTGGCATCTGCGCAATCCTACTTTGGAGCGGCCTTTTCCCTGAAAAATTCCAGATAGAATGGTTCATCCATGCCCAAAACCTGAGCTGGGGACTGACGGTGCTGGTCGCTTTTTTCATCGTAAAAAAACAACTCAAAACGCCCCTCAAACTCCGCCCGAACTGGCCGTTGATGCTGGTCATTTTGAAAAAATCGGCCCCCTACGCCCTCGCCGTTTTCCT